>CAZEYA010000041.1:18500-26140 GCA_964516515.1 uncultured Kineosporiaceae bacterium
TGGCGGCATGACGTTCCCGTCATTGGCGGCATAACGTTCCCATCATTCGCGGCATGACGTTCCCATCATTCGCGGCATGACAAAGCCCCCGGCGGCCGGCCGGGGGCTTCGTCGTGTCCGCTTTCTCGAACGGATCAGTCGTCAGGCGCGAACATTGGTGAATCCCAGTGTGCTCGGCTGCAAGCCGGGGAAGACGCTGGTGACACCCGCGACGCGGCACCGGGTGCTGAGGATCTCCGCCAGTACGGCGCGGTAATCAGTGGTGACCTTCAGATCTCCGTCGACCCGATCGGCTTCAGCGAGGCCGGGCCAAGTGCCGTAGACCTGACCACCCCGGACGCCGCCCCCCATCACCAGGACGGCATTGCCGTAGCCATGGTCGACGCCGGCGGAACCGTTCTCGTCGATCCGCCGGCCGAACTCACTGAGCGTGACCAAGGTGACACGATTGAAGTCGTCCCCCAGGTCGGTCGCGAAGGCGGCCAGCGCGCTCGACATCTCCGTCAGCTGGTCGAACATCCAACCCGAATCGGAGGACCCGAGGTTCTCGTGCATGTCCCAGTTGCCCCAGTCGACCGTGGCCACCCGAAGGCCGACCTGCTTCTTGACCAACCTCGACACGTCGCGCAGGGCCCGGCTGGCACCGTTGTCGGGATAGCCCGCACCTGGCACCGGCGCAGTCTGCAGACTGGCCACGGCGTCGAACCCACTTATGGTCGGGCGGCTCAACGTCGGCGAGGCGCCGGTGTGCAAGGTCGCCAGTGAGGACTGCCACGCCGACAACGGCACCAGGGAATCATCGAAGAGCAGGTGCACGTCGTCCACCGAACGCATCGCGAACTCGGGGTTCGGACCGGCGAGCGAACGAGGCACGGTCGTGGTCCCGACCATGGTCGCCGTGAAGGTACCGGCGTTGAACACGTCGGAGTCGATGAGGCCGACGGTGCGGTCGATCCATCCGGTACGCAGCGAGGACCCGGGCGCCGCGGCCTCCATCTCCTCCATGGCGTCGAAGTGGGAGCGGTTGGGGTCGGGCATCCCGACGGCCTGCACGGCGGCCACCTTGCCGGCGTCCCACAGCGGGAAGAGCGGCGCCAGTGCCGGGTGGAGACCGAACATGTTGTCGATCCGCTTGAGCCGGTTGGTTGGGATGGCGATGCCGGGCCGAGACGCCGCAAGTGCCGCGTCCCCATGGGGCACCACGGCGCTGAGGCCGTCGAAGCCGCCGCGCAGCGACAACACGACGAGGATGTCTGCGTCGACGTCAGCCGCGTCGGCCCCGGGCAACAGCCCGATCCGGGCACCGCCCAGCGTGGTGGCGGTGACCAGGCCGGTGGCACCGGCCAGGGTCATGAAGCCGCGGCGGGACATGAAGGAGCGGCCCTCTGGGCAGCCGCATGCTCGGGTTGGGGTGATGGTCACGTCGTCTCCTGTCGGGGTGATCCGGGTCAGCGCATGAGGTGGGCCGGGGAGGCCAGGAGCAGCGCGGCGGCAAGCTCGGCGGCCTGGCGCTGCGGGTCCGACCCCGAGGCCAACGGCTCCACGAGCTTGCTGGCAGCCAGCAGTTCGATGACCGACATGCGTTCGTTCTCGGTCGGCTCACGCAGCAGGGCGATCTGCCCGGCCGCCGAGGCGACCGCGTCGAACGTGGTCGGGTTGGACACCAGCAGCTGCTTGACGCCTAGGACGCCTGCCTCGGCAGGGCGACCCCAGATGAAGTTCGTGCCGACGTTGAACAGGTCCAGGGCGGTTCCTGCCGAGAGCCACAGCGGTGCGACGTCGGGGAAGCCGTCCGGCGTGCCCCAGTCGTAGGGCTTCTGGGCCGGCAACATGTCGAGCAACCGCTCGGCGCCCTTGACGATGTCGCCCGGCACCTGCGGAGCGAACAGCCTCAGCGTGGCGACGAAACGCTCGAATGGTCGACGCACCTTCCCGCCGGTGGACGCGGCGAACTCCGGCGAGCCGAACAGCTCTCGCAGCACCGGGACGATGGCCGTGTCCGACGCCAGATAGGTCGCGGCGAGCCGGTCCACCAGCGCCGCGGGCGGCTCGTCGGCGACGAAGTGCCGCACCAGTTTCCAGGCGAGGTACTTCGCGGTCTCCGGCCGACGGGCCAGGTGGGCGGTCACCTCGGCCAGGACGCCCTGGCCGTCGGCGGTCGGGTTGGCGAAGGTCTGGCCCATGACCGTGATCGGGCCGACGAAGTGCCTGCCGGGCTCGAAGAACGGCGTCCAGTTGTCGCGGTCGCGCTGCATCCGCCACCCCGTCAGCAGCTTCGCAAGCTCTTTGACGTCGGTCTCGGTGTAGCCACCGTCGACGCCCACGGTGTGCAGTTCGAGGATCTCACGGCCGTAGTTCTCGTTCGGGTTGTCCTTGTGCGACCCGGCCAGGTTGAGGTAGGTCATCATGGCCGGGTGCGCGGCGCTGGCCGCGAGCATGTCCGCGAACGAGCCGAGCGCGTGCTGCCTGATCACGGTGCGGTCGAAGTCCGGCCGCGTCAGCATCAGGTCGTCGTCTCCGTAGACCGCGATGTGCAGGTGGTTGTCCCAGAACTGCGCCATCACCTCCAGCAGTTGCCGACTGCTCCATACGGCGCGAGCCACGGCGTGCGCCTGCAGCTGCTTGGGTATCCGCCAGGCGTCGGGCTTCGCGGCCACGAGGGCGGCGTACGGGCGCTGCAGGTCGGGCCAGGCGGCGGTCACGGCGTCACCTGACGGGTCGGCAACCGAACCCGCAGCGAGCTGCTCGTCCAGCCACGCCGTGACCCCCATGGCGTTGATCCGGTCGAGCAGCGCGCGGGTCGGCCCGAACGTGGCCCGCCGGGCGAGCAGCTCGGGCACCGGAAGTGCCGCCAGCGGCGGGGGCGGCAGCGCGGCCGTCGTGGTGGTGGTCGTGGCCGGCGTACTCGTGGTCGTCGCCGCTGTGGTGGCGGCGGTCGTGCTGGTGGCCGTCGGCGTCGTGCTGACCGACGTCGTCGCCGTCGTGGTGGCAGCGGTCGTGGTCGCTGTCGTCGGCGTGGTCGCCAAGGACGTGGAGGTCGATGGCGAGGTCACTGCGGGCGTCGGCGATCGCCGCACCAGCCGAGGGGTGGGCAGCGTCTGGCAGGCCGCCAGCAGCGCCACCCCTGACAGGCCGGCGGCGGTCAACGTACGGCGAGTGAGCGCCCCCACTCGCGCCGGCGGATCAAGGGTGTCGCCGTCGTGCGACGGCTCCGGGAAGGGCGAGGCGCCGGAAGCGGCAGGGACCGCGTGACGCCGCCGGGCGGGAGGAGTGATGAAGGGTGACTGCGATCCGTCGCTCTCGGGCACACCGGTCACACTTCCCCGGGCAACCGCCGGTTTCAGAATCCTAAGAACTGCTTAGAACTGCCCGAACGGCCCCTGACCGCCAAGCTCACGGCCTACAGCAATGATCACTGTGCATACGAGTGGTTGCCCACGAACAGGTAGTTGACACCGAAGAAATTGAACAGCAGGCACGCGTATGCGGCGATCGCGATCCATCCCGCCGCGCGGCCACCCCAACCCGCCGTGGCCCGCGCGTGAAGGTAGGCCGCGTAGACCACCCAGACCACCAGGCTCCAGACCTCCTTGGGGTCCCAACCCCAGTACCGGCCCCAGGCATGCTCGGCCCAGATCGCCCCGGCGATGACGGTGAACGTCCACAGCACGAACCCGATGGCATTCAGCCGGAACGCCATCGCCTCGAGCGCGCCGACGTCCGGCACCGCGCGCATCAGAGCCGGCCGTTCGCGACCGTTCCCGGCCCGGTCGAGCCGGCTCTGCACCAGCTGCAGCACCGACACCGAAAACGCGACCGTGAACAGCGCAGAGGCGATGAAGGCAACCGAGACGTGGATGACCAGCCAGAAGCTCTGCAGGGCCGGCGCCAGCGCGGTCGCCTCGGCATAGAACACCGACGTCGCGACGCCCAGCGTCAGCAGCACCGGCAGCACGACGAACGCCCCGAGCCAGCGCGCCTCGCGGCGCAACAGCAGGCCCGCGAACAGCACGCTGACCGCGACCGCGCCGGTGGTCGCGAACTCGTAGGCGTTGCTCCACGGCACCCGGTCGACAGCGATCCCACGGCTCAGTACCGACGCCAGGTGCAGGCCGGTGGCCAAGAAGAACAGTGACACCGCGACCCCGCCGATCCGGCCGGCGCGCACTGGCGTCGGCGGCGCGGCAGCGTCCGCGCCGGCCGCAACCATGGCGTCCGCGGTGTCCGGGCCGGCACCGCCCACGGTGACGAGCTCGCGGCGGGCACCAGTGGCGCGCCCGGCTCGGCCGACCGTCACGAGGTCGACGAGGAAGGCGAGCATGGCCAGGGTGTAGGCCGCCATCGCCGAGACGATGAGGGCGTCGGCGGCGTTGGCCATGGATTCGTCGATCACGGTTCCTCCGGTACGGCTGGTTCAGGTGCGGCCCTTGCATACGGTTCGGCAGGTACAGGTGCCAGGCGGCCGGCCGGTGGTACGGCCACGCGCACGCCCTCATCGATCCGGGCGAGCACGTCGCCGAAACCGAGGTCCCGCGACCGCGACTGCCCACCGACCTCGACCACGGTACGCGCGGGCTCGGCCGTGGAGGACACCGCACCGGCGGGCACAGCAGCCCCCGAGCCCGGCGTCGCGAGGGGAGTCAGCCGCACCCACACCCGGCGGTAGGGGATGAACAGGCTCATCGCCAGACCCAGCATGACCAGGACGGCGGCGATCAGCGCCAGCGGCCCGCTCGGGTCGGCGCGGACGTCGAGGGCGACGAAGCGACGCAGTTCGACGAACGTCACCGAGCCCAGGCCGTCCGGCAGGCTCACGCCGTCGCCCGGCGCCAGCATGAGGCTGACCGGCTGGCCCTCCTCGTCGCTCACCTGCGTGAGGTCCGCCCCATCCAGGCTGAACACCGACGCCGGCCGGCCGGTGTCAAGTCCGAGGTCGCCGACCGACACGTTGAGCAGCAGCAGTGGGTTGCCGGCGTCGGGGAAGATGCTGCGTGGCCCGGCCCCGTCCATCACCGCCGTCGGCAGGAAGAACCCCTCCAAGGCCAGGTCCTGCGTACCGTTGAGGTCGGGCACCTTGACCACACCCGTGGAGGTGTAGGCGCCGTCCTGCGGCAGGAACGGCACGGCGCCCTCCCACGTCAGCTCGCCCGCGGCATCACGGACCTGCACCACGGGTGCATACCCGTTGCCCGACAGGTACAGCCGCGCGCCGTCGACGCCCACCGGCGAGTTGACCCGGATCACCTCGCGCCGGGCCGGCCCGCCCGGGGTGTCGGTGACGGTGACGGTCGCCGCGAAGTCGCGGGGTGCGCCGAACGCCGCGACCTGGTCGGACTCGAACCTCACGTCGAGATCCTCCAGGGTGAGCGCGAAGGGCGGCAGCGTAGCGGCGTCGTAGCGGGCCCCGGGCGTGAAGGAGTCGTACTGCGGCAGGGTGTTGGCGAACCCGCCGCCCTCGACGACCAGCGCCTCCCCCCGCCAGGAGTACAGCGCACTGCCCGCCAGTGCCAGCAGTACACCGATCATGCTGATGTGGAAGATCACGTTGCCGGTCTCACGCAGCCGGCCCTGTTGGGCGGCCACGATCCGGGTACCACCCGCCCCGGTCTCGACCGTCGCGTGCCAGCGCCGGCGGAGCACCCCGGCCACGGCCGCAGCAGCATCCTCCGGTGCCAGCGCGGTCTCGTAGCGCTGGTACCCGGCGAGGCGGCCCAGCCGGCCCGGTGCACCTGGTGGGCGCCGCAGCCACTCGCCGATGTGCCTACGGGTGCGGGGCACGATGCAGCCGACCAGGCTGATGAACAGCAGCAGGTAGACCGCACCGAACCATGGCGAGGCGTACACCCCGAACAGCCCGACACCGTCGAGCAGCGGCGCCAGCGTCGGGTTGTCCGCATAGAAGGTCTCGACCGCCCCGAGGTCCACGCTGCGCTGCGGCAGCAGCGAACCGGGGATGGTTGCCAGCGCCAGCAGCAACAGCAGCACCAGCGCCGTGCGCATGCTGGTCAGTCGGCGCCACATCCACCGCAACCCACCGCGGACCCCGAGGTCGGGCGCTACGGGCGCGGGAGGCGGCGCGGGTGGCGCGGCCGGCGGCGCGGTGACGGCCATCAGATCACCATCTCGAAGCCCGAGATCGGACCCTGCAGGCTACGGATCAGCAGATCCCAGACCCCGCTGACCAGGAGGACCCCCACGATCACGAGCATCGCCCCACCCGCCCGCGTGATCAACACGCGGTGACGGCGCAGCGGGGCCAGCGAGCGCAAGCCCCGGCCGTACGCTGCGGCGATGACGACGAACGGCACCCCGAGTCCCAGGCAGTAAACGGCCGCGAGCAGCGCGCCGCGCCCGGCGGAGGCCTCCTGGGTGGCCAGCAGCAGCACGGCGCTGATCGTCGGCCCGACGCACGGCACCCAGCCCACCCCGAACGCCGCTCCCAGCAGCGGCGCACCAGCCAGGCCGGCAGCGGGTCGCCAGCTGACCCGTCGCTCGACCTGCAGCGCCGGGACCATCCCTGCGAACACGACGCCCAGCACGATGGCCGCGACCCCGGCCACCACCTGTAGCCAGCTGTCATGTCGAAGCAGAACTGCGCCCAGCGCCCCCGCGCTCGCCCCGATCGCCACGAACACCACGGTGAACCCGGCGACGAACAGTGCAGCGCCGGCCATCAGCCGGCCCCGTCCCGCCCTCGCCGGGTCACCCATCCCGCAGACGTAGGCGAGGTAGCCGGGCACCAGCGGCAGCACGCACGGCGACGCGAAGGACACCAGCCCGGCGGCGAGCGCTACCGGCAGCGCCAGCCAGATGCTCGCGTCGAGCACGACGGCCCCCGGACCCGCGATCAGCACGGCCTCACGCCCCAGCCGGTGGCTCGGCGAGGATGTCCTCGACCAGCCCGACCAGGGTCGTACCGTCCACCTGACCGATCACCCGAACGGCCACCGCACCCGTGCGGTCGACGACGAGTGTCGAGGGGATGGCGTTGGGCGGGATCCTGCCGCGCAGGTTGAGCAATTGGTCCCCGTCGGGGTCGAAGATGCTCGCGTAGGGGATGTCGAAGCTCTCCTCGAAGGCTCGGGCATTGGTCGTCGAGGCGTCCCTGGTGTTGATGCCGACGAACGTGACGTCCGCTCCGGCGAGCTGGTCGTGCGCGGCCACCAGGTCCGGCGCCTCCGCACGGCACGGCGCACACCACGAACCCCAGACGTTGAGCACGACCGCCCCGCCCCGCAGGTCCGCGATGTCCAGGGGGTCACCGTCCAGAGTCTCACCGGCGATGTCGACCGGGTCGCCGCGTTCGGCCACGGGCAACACCTCGACCGTGCCGTCACCGGCGACGAAGCCGCGATCCGCGGTCTCGCGCAGCTGCGGTGTACCACCCTCAGCGCTGCAGCCGGACCCGGCGATCACGGTCAGCAGCCCCAGGACCGCGAGGCCAAGGCGGACCCGCCTCACAGCGCGCCCGCCGGCGTCTCGTAGCCGATCCTCACGAGCTGGTCGACGTCGAAGGTGAGCACGGTCAGCGAGGCGTGTGCGCACTGCCGCGAGCGCGGGTCGTGCCACAGCGGCTTGCCCTCGTACGCCCGCCGGGTGACCCAGATCGGGGACTGGTGGGACACGCAGACCACGCGCTT
>CAZEYA010000042.1:0-25367 GCA_964516515.1 uncultured Kineosporiaceae bacterium
CCCCCCGGCCCACCAGGCCACGCTCGCTCCCGGCAGCCCGGCGACGGTGCGCGAGAGCACGGCCAGCCAGGCGGCGCCGGCGGCTGCCGGCCATGCCACGACGGTCGCGGCCGCCGGGGAGGCGACGGCGAGGACGGCCGCCAGCGTGGTCACCACCATTGTGGGCGCCACCACCGGGCCCGCCAGCAGGTTGGCCGGCACCGCGTACGTGGCCAGCGCCGGGTCGAGCAGGACGAGGATCGGGGTGACCGACACCTGGGCCGCGACGGTGATCGCCAGCGGGTAGCTGATCACCCGGGGCAGCTTGGCCGGGAGGCGACCGGCCAGGGGCCGGGCAAGGCAGACGATGCCCGCGGTCGCGGCCGCGCTGAGCCCGAAGCCGTAGGACCGCGACAGCCACGGGTCGATGAGCAGCAACACCGTGCACGCCACCGCCAAGGCCGCCAGCGCACGCCCAGGCCGTCCGATGAGCAACCCGAGCAGCCCCACCCCACCCATCGCCGCCGCTCGCAGCACGCTCGGGTCCGGGCGGGCCACCAGCACCAGGGCCGTCAGCGCCAGCGTCCCCGCCGCCACCTGCCGGCGGGGCCCTGCCCCGGAGAAGGCGACCAGCGCCACCACACCCCCGCAGATCAACGTGACGTTGGCACCGGAGACGACCGTGAGATGGGACAAGCCCGCGACCCGCATGTCCTCGGCCAGGTCATCGGGCAGGTCGGTGGTGTCGCCGACCGCCAGGCTGGGCAACAGGCCAGGCGCGTCACCGGGCAGCGGGGCCACCGCTTGCCGCAGTCGGCTCCGGACGTGCTCGGCCGCACGCCATGGCCACCGGGGCTTCGCCAGGGCCAGGGGGTCGCCGCGGACCGTCAGTGAAGCGACGTAGGGCTCACTTCGGTCGCGCGGCGGGCTCAACACACCGGTGAGGGTGTAGACGCCGTCCAGGCGGACCGTTGACCACGTCGGCCCGGCGGCCAGCAACGCCGGCGTGGACTGCGTCACGGTGGTCGAGCGCCACGACACGTCGAGCAACGCGACATCGACGAGCACCCGCCGTGCGTCGGGGTTCCACCGGCCGCCCGCCACCAGCCGCGGGTCGGACGTGACCCGGACCCTGGCCCTCACCGTCGCACCGCTGTCGGCGAGGGCTGTCATCGCGTCCGGATGCCGATGCCTGACATGCACAGCTCCCGCGGCGGACGTGATCCCCGCCGACACCGCGAACCCGGCCACAACGAGCAGCGCGATCACCGCGGCACGGGGCAGGGCCATCGTCCGGACCGCCAGCAGACACGCCGTGCCCACGCCGAGCGTCGTTATCGCCAGCACGACACCGAGGTAGGGGCTGTGCCCGACCGTCAGCCACGCCGCGGCCCACGCGCCGAAGGCCACCGGCACCAGGGCCCACCCAGAACGTGCGTCAGACCGTGACGAGGTCGCGGATGCCATCGAACACCTTTTCGCCGATACCGGGCACCGAGCGCAGCTCTTCGACGCCGCCGAACGGCCCCACGTCCTCGCGGTAGGCGATGATCCGCCCAGCCAGGACGGGCCCGATCCCGGGCAGGGCGTCTAGCCCCGCCTCGTCAGCGCGGTTGATGTCGACAAGGCTCCCCGGTCCCGGGCTGCCGGGTGTCCCAGCTCCAGGTACAGCACCACCAACCACGGCACTGCCACCACCGGCTGCACCGGGTGCCGCCGCGATCTGACCGGGCGTGGGCACCATCACCAGTTCGCCGTCGACGACAGGACGGGCGAGGTTCACGCCGCCGGCGTCGGCCTCGCCGGAAAGGCCGCCTGCCGCGGCGACCGCGTCGATCACCCTGGCGCCACTCACGACCACCACCACGCCCGGCCGCGCGACAGCACCAGCCACGTGAACTGTCACCGACGGCGAAGGTGCGGCGCCCGTGGTGCCGACCACGGCCACCGCCGAATCCGTGGTGTCGGCGACGGCCGGGCCGTCCGCCATCGCGGAGCCGTCCGCCATCGCGGGACCCGTCGGCTCGCCGCTGGGTGCCGCAGACAAGACGAAGCCCTCGTCACCACCGGGAGCCACGGACCACCACCAGAGCAGCCCACCCGCCACCACCGCCGCGATGAGCGTGACCGCTATAGGACCGAGCAGCCCGCGCAGCCGGGCCACGGAGCGCCCCTCGTGCGGCAACGTGGGTGGGCTGCCGGAACGGTGCCGTCCCCGGCCGGCCCACACATCACCGCCCAGCCCGGGGCCGCCGTTCACGCGGTCCACCGTTGGGACGCTCGGCCGGCCCGCGGTCCGCAACCGGGCGAGCGGGTCTTGTGGGTCTCCGCTGCTCATGACTGCAGGGTTACGGACCCCGCCACCTCACGCCGTCACCGGCCATCGAGGCTGGGGACGGACACAACTGTCACGCGCTGTGGATACCACCCGCGCCGACCATCACGCCGGGACGATGTTCACCAGCCCGGGCGGGCGCACCACGACCGTCCGCACCGCCCGACCGTCGAGTGCCTTGACCACCGCATCGCTGGCCAGCGCCAGTTCTCGCAGGGCGGGCTCGTCGATGTCGGGTGGCACCTGCAACCGATCCCGAACCTTGCCCGCGACCTGGATCACCGATGTCACCGTCGATTGGACGAGAAGACCCTCCTCTACGGCGGGCCAACCGGCCAGGGCGACGCACGGCTGATGGCCCAGCCGCGCCCACATGTCCTCCGCGGTGTAGGGCGCGACCAGCGACAACATGATCGCCACCGCCTCGACCGCCTCCCGTACCGCGGGATCCGCCGGCCCGGGACCGGAGTCGATGGCCTTGCGGGTGGCGTTGACCAGTTCCATCACCTTGGCGACCGCGACGTTGAACCGGAAGCCCTCGACCAGGTCGGCGGCGTCGCGCAGCGTCCGGTGCGTGATCACCCGCAGCCCGCGGTCCCCGGTGAAGACGTCGGCCTCAGTTGGCGACGTCACGTCGCCCGCCAGCCGCCATGCCCGCGCCAGGAAACGGGCCGAGCCGGTCGGTGAGGCGTCGGCCCAGTCGATGTCGTCCTCGGGCGGCCCGGCGAAGACCATGGTCAGCCGCACGGCGTCGACACCGTGTCCGTCCAGCTGGTCAGAGAGCCTGACGACGTTGCCTCGGGACTTGCTCATCGCCGAGCCGTCCATGACCACCATGCCCTGGTTCAGCAGGGCGGCGAACGGCTCGACCGGGCCGACCATCCCCAGGTCGTGCAGCACCTTGGTGAAGAACCGGGCGTACAGCAGGTGCAGGATCGCGTGGGTGACACCGCCGACGTACTGCTGCACCGGCAACCAGCGGTCGACGTCTGCCCGGTCGAACGGCACGTCATCCCGGCCGGGCGAGGCGAACCGCAGGAAGTACCACGATGAGTCGACGAAGGTGTCCATCGTGTCGGTGTCGCGGGTCGCCGGCCCGCCGCACGACGGGCAATCGACGGTGACCCAGTCCGTGGCGGCGGCCAGCGGCGACTGCCCACGGGGCTTGAGGTCCAGGCCTTGCGACGGCGGCAGTTGCACCGGCAGGTCACTGTCCGGCACCCGGACCTCGCCGCAGGAGGTGCAGTGGATGATCGGGATCGGGGTGCCCCAGTACCGCTGCCGCGAGATCAGCCAGTCCCGCAGCCGGTAGTTGACCGCCGCCGCACCCAATCCCCGCTCAGCCAGGATGGCGGTGATCCGCTGGATCGCCGCGTCCTTGCGCAGCCCGTCCAACGGGCCCGAGTTGACCAGTTCACCGTCGCCGGTGGTCGCGACCCAGGAGGCCGCCGGGTCGGGCAGCGGTTCGTCGTCGGCGGAGCGGACGTCCAGGACGACCCGGACAGGCAGCCGGAAAGCCCGGGCGAAGTCCAGATCGCGCTGGTCGTGAGCCGGCACCGCCATGATCGCGCCGTGGCCGTAGTCGGCCAGCACGTAGTCCGAGGCGTAGATCGGCAGCCGCTCGCCGTTGACCGGGTTGACCGCGTGGCGGTGCAGGAAGACACCGGACTTCGGCCGGTCGGTGCTGAGTCGGTCGATCTCGGTGGTCGCCCCGACCTGCGCCAGGTACGCCTCGAAGGCCTCCCGCGTGTCCGGCGGGGCGGCCTCGGCCAGCTCGGCGGCCAGGTCGGAGTCCGCGGCGACCACGAAGAACGTGGCCCCGAACAGCGTGTCGGGGCGCGTGGTGTAGACGGTCACCGGCTCGGCGCGGCCCTCGATCTCGAAGACCACGTCGGCGCCGCTCGAGCGCCCGATCCAGTTGCGCTGCATGGTCAGCACGCGGTCCGGCCAGGTGCCGGCCAGGGAGGCCATGTCCGCCAGCAGCCGGTCGGCGTAGTCGGTGATCCGCAGGTACCACTGTGTCAGCTTCTTCTTGGTCACCGGCGTGCCGCAGCGGTCGCACACCCCGTCGACCACCTGCTCGTTGGCCAGCACGGTCTGGTCCTTCGGGCACCAGTTGACCTGGCTCGGCCGGCGGTACGCCAGGCCCTGGGCGTGCATGTGGTTGAACAGCCACTGATTCCACCGGTAGTACTCCGGATCGCAGGTGACCAGCACCCGGTCCCAGTCGAAGGAGCACGCGTAGCGGCGCATCGAGGCGCGCTGCTGGGCGATGTTCTCATAGGTCCACACCCGGGGGTCCATGCCGCGCTGGATAGCCGCGTTCTCGGCCGGCAGCCCGAAGGCGTCCCACCCGATCGGGTGCATGACGTTGTAGCCGCGCTGCACCCAGTACCGAGCCACCACGTCACCCAGGGCGTACGCCTCCGCATGCCCCATGTGCAGGTCGCCCGAGGGGTAGGGGAACATGTCGAGCACGTACTTGGTGGGCCGGGGGTCCTCGGGCAGGCTGCTGCGGAACGGCGCCAGTTGGTCCCAGACCGGCAGCCACCGCTCCTGCATGGCGTCGGGATCCCAGCGTTCGCCCACCGGTGCGCCGGCTGCGTCGGTGCTCGGTCGCTCTGGGCTGGTCACATGCGCCGGACTGGTCTCACGCTGTGTGGTGGTCACGGTGGTCTCCTCGTGGTGTCGGACTCGCCCGGACATGACGAAGCCCCTCGGACACCGAGGGGCCGCCGCGCTGATCCACCACCCGACGCAGCGGGGGCAGGTTGTTCAGCGCGGCCCGATAAGGAGCCGAATCCGCATGACTGCAGCCTAGCCCGTCGTGACGTTCCGTCCTAGTCAGCTGTGGGTTCGGCTACGGGCAGCCCAACAGCGGCGCAAGCCGCCAGCAATCGCGCGTGGGGTCGAGAGTTCAACCAGGCCACCAACGCCGCCGTGGGCCGCTCGCAACAGATCAGCTTGACCACAGCAGCAGAATCAAGGTGTATCACCAGCGCTCCTGGTCACGCGCCTGTGAGAGGTCTGCCGCGACGTCGACGCCAGGATCACCGAGAACCGGGGGCACCGGGATGGCGCCCCTCGCAGCGGGCGCGGTGGCGCGGCCCTCGGCGACGAGGCGGTCGAGGGCGGAGTCGGAGCCGATGGGGATCAGGCGGGAAATGGGCTCGCCACGCTCCGTCACTTCGAAGGCAGTGCCCTCACGAACCCTCGCAAGTACTCGACTGGTCTGTTGGTTGAGTTCGCGAACTCCGATCCGCTCACTGACGATCTTGTCGAACCTAGGTCTGACTAAGGTCACGTGTTCTCCTAATGGAACACTAGTGGTTCAATAGATACATGACTGATCGGGCAAGGCAGGCGATCCTCGAGGCGGCGACGGCGACCCTGCCCGGCAACTCCGGCGCGTCCCTGGCCGACGTGGCGGCCGCGGCCGGGCTCGGCCGCACCACCGTGCACCGGCACTTCGCGACGCGTGAGGCACTGCTGGCCGCCGTCGCCATCGCCGCCATCGATCGGCTCGACGCCGCGGTCGCCCAGTGCCACCTCGACGAGGTGCCGGCACCGGAGGCACTGCGACGAGTGGCGGAGGCCCTGATCCCGAGGTCGCACGAGTTCCGCTTCCTGTCCGTCGGGCCGGAGGTCTGGAAGCTGCACGAGCTCATCGAGCGCTGGTACCGCCTCGCCGACCGGCTGGAGGCCGTGGTGGACCGGGGCAAGGCCGATGGCGACATCCGCCTCGACCTGCCGACCGCGTGGCTGGTCGACCTGTTCAGCCAGGGCCTGGTCGCCGCCGGTGACTCCATCGACGACGGCCGGATCGCGCGCAACGACGCGCCGCGCCTGCTCGTCGAGGTACTACTGAACGGTGCCGGACGATGACCCGGCGCCAGCGGGCACGCGCCGTGACAGCGAGTCCTCCGCAGACCCGCCGCCGCTGGCTGCCGCTGATCGGCGTCGAGGCGGCGACCGTGATGTCCGGCACCGCCAACGGCATAACCAACGTCGTGCTGCCGTGGCTGGTTCTCGAACGCACCGGGAGCGCCGCCGCTGCCGGCCTCGTGGCAGCGGCGACCGCGTTGCCGCTGCTGCTGTCCTCCCTCGTCGCCGGCACGATCGTCGACCGGATCGGGCGCCGAAGGGCATCGATCATCTCCGACGTGCTCTCGGCACTTGCGGTTGCCGCCATCCCCTTCATCGACAGCTTCACCGACCTCAGCCTGATCTGGATCGTGGCCCTCGCCGCCCTCGGAGCGGTGTTCGACCCCGCCGGGGTCACCGCCCGCGAGTCGATGCTCCCGGCCGCGGCCATCGCTGCCCGCATCCGGCTGGAACGCATGAACGGCGTCCACGAGGCGATGTGGGGGCTGTCCTTCGTCATCGGCCCAGGCGTCGGCGGTGTCCTCATCGGCGTCATCGGACCCGAGAACGCGCTGTGGGCGACCGCCGCGGCCTTCGTCGCATCGGCACTCGTCATGGTCCTGGTGCGGGTCCCGGAGTCCGGCAGACCGGCTCGAGTCCCGCGCAGCCGGCGCACCTCGTGGCTCGCCGACACCCGCGAGGGCCTGCTGCACGTCTGGCGCGACAAGCTACTGCTCAGCGTCGCGCTGTACGGCACGGTGCTGACCGGTACCTACCTGCCGGTCGAGGGGGTGCTGCTGCCGGTGTACTTCCAGGAGCAGGATCATCCCGAGCGGCTGGGCTTCCTGCTGCTGGTGATGAGCGTCGGCTGGATCGGCGGCTCGCTCCTCTACGGCGCGATCGGTCATCGCCTGCCACGGCGAGTGACGTTCATCACGGCATCGATCGGCACCACGGTGGCACTGATCCCCATGGTGTTCCTGCCGCCCTACCCAGTGCTACTCGCCGCGGGGGCCATGACGGGATTCCTGTTCGGGCCGGTCAACCCGATGATCAACCTCGTGCTGCAACTGCGCTCCCCCGAGGCGCTGCGCGGCCGGGTCATCGGCCTTGTGACCTCAGCCGGCTACGCCGCCGGACCGGCGGGTTACCTGCTGGCGGGCCCCCTGGTGGAGTGGCTCGGACTGCGACCGGCATTCGCGATTATCGTCGGCGCTGTCGTGATGGCCGGCTTCCTGTCGCTCTTCCTGCGACCGCTGCGGCAGTTGGACACCCTCGACGCTGCGGCCTCGCACCCCCACGAGCCGCACCAGCCCTGCCCACCCGGAGTACCGGTCGTCGGTGGCGACGTCATCGACCTGCGCGGCGATCCAACGAGGTGGGAGCGGGCGCGCACCCGCTGAGCGGCCCAGATCACGCACCGCAGTGCTTGTGAACACCACACCGGTGCGGCAAGACTGCGGGAGGATCCCGCGATGGCGCGGGCCCGGTTGCATGGAGGGACCACCCTGATGACGGGCAACGACGAACTCACCCGCGCGGCCACGGCGGTGGCCGACCTACGGCGATGCGTGGCTGGGCTGCAGACCCGGTTCGGTGACACCGTCGACGTGCGACGGCTGCGGGACGACGTCGCTCGACTGGTGGCCGACCTCAACCTCCTCGCGGGCGAGGTCCCGGCGACGGGTGGCGCCAAGCCGGCCGAGATCGTGTACATCCCCGACGAGGACTACGACCCCTCGTTCTGGGCCGACGCAGAAGACGAGGGCCTCGGCGCTCGCAGGAAGGCCTGACCCCATGGCAACCGACACGACTCCCGCGACACCCGGCCCGCCCCCCACCGGTGTCGGCGCGTCGAGCCGGGCCCAGATCGCCGCCCGGACGCTGCGCACCGACCGGTGGTGGGTCGGCCCGCTGCTGACCGTCCTGGGACTGTCCTTCTTCGTCCTGTACGCGTTCATCCGCACCGTGACTCAGGCCCACTACTGGGTGGACGACTACCACTACCTGACACCGTTCGCCTCACCGTGCGTCAGCGCGAGTTGCGTACCCGGCTCCTCCCACTTGGGCACCTGGTTCGGGGAGTTCCCACCTCTCATCCCGCTGGCGGTCGTGACCCTGCCGTTCCTGCTCGGCTTCCGGTTGACCTGCTATTACTACCGCAAGGCCTACTACCGCGCCTTCTGGCTCTCGCCCCCGGCCTGTGCGGTGCCCGAGCGGCACAGCACCTACACCGGGGAGACGCGATTCCCGCTGGTCCTGCAGAACGCCCATCGGTACTTCTTCTACGCCGCGGTCCTCATCTCGGTCATCAACACCTACGACGCCGTTCTGGCGTTCCATTCGCCCAGCGGATTCGGCTTCGGCCTCGGCAATGTCATCCTCGTCACCAACGTCGTGCTGCTGTGGGCCTACACGCTGTCGTGCCACTCCTGCCGACACATCACATTGGGCCGGATCAACAACTTCTCCAAGAACCCGGTGCGGTACTGGATGTGGCAGCAGGTCAGCAAGCTGAACCGCCGCCACATGACGTTGGCGTGGGTGACGCTGGGCAGCCTGATCTTCACCGACGCCTACATCGCCCTGCTGTCGGCGGGCACCATCTCCGACCTCCGGTTCATCGGCTGAAGGCGGACGACGTGACGAACATCGAGCGGCACTCCTACGACGTCGTCGTCATCGGGGCCGGTGGCGCCGGGTTGCGCGCCGCCATCGAGGCCCGCGAGCACAACCTCCGCACGGCCATCGTGTGCAAGTCGCTGTTCGGCAAGGCGCACACGGTCATGGCCGAGGGCGGTATCGCGGCCGCCATGGGCAATGTCAACTCCAAGGATTCCTGGCAGGTGCATTTCCGCGACACCATGCGTGGCGGCAAGTTCCTCAACCACCCTCGGATGGCCGAACTGCACGCCAAGGAGGCACCGCAGCGGGTCTGGGAACTGGAGACGTACGGCGCGCTCTTCGACCGGACCAAGGACGGCCGGATCAGCCAGCGCAATTTCGGTGGCCACGAGTACCCCCGGCTCGCCCACGTCGGGGACCGCACCGGCCTCGAACTGATCCGCACCCTGCAGCAGAAGATCGTGTCACTGCAGCAGGAGGACGAGCGCGAATTCGGTGACGGCGAGGCCCGGCTCAAGGTGTTCGCCGAATGCACCGTCACCGACCTGCTCACCGACGACGGGGCCATTGCCGGGGCTTTCGGCTACTGGCGCGAATCCGGGCGTTTCCTCGTCTTCGAGGCACCAGCCGTGATCCTGGCGACGGGGGGCATCGGCAAGTCGTTCAAGGTGACGTCCAACTCCTGGGAATACACCGGCGACGGCCACGCGCTGGCGCTGCGGGCGGGCGGACGCCTGGTCAACATGGAATTCGTCCAGTTCCACCCGACCGGCATGGTGTGGCCGCCCTCGGTCAAGGGAATCCTGGTCACCGAATCGGTCCGCGGCGACGGCGGTGTGCTGCGCAACTCCGAAGGCCGCCGCTTCATGTTCGAGTACGTGCCGCCGGTGTTCCGGGGCCAATACGCGGACACCGAGGAGGAGGCCGACCGCTGGTACACCGACCCCGACGACAACAAACGCCCACCCGAACTGCTTCCGCGCGACGAGGTTGCCCGCGCTATCAACACCGAGGTGAAGGAGGGGCGCGGCTCGCCCCACGGTGGCGTGTTCCTCGACGTCTCCACCCGGCTGCCTGCCGAGGAGATCATCAAGCGGCTGCCGTCGATGCACCATCAGTTCAAGGAACTGGCCGACGTCGACATCACCGCCGAGCCGATGGAGGTCGGCCCGACCTGCCATTACGTCATGGGCGGGGTCGAGGTCGACCCCGACAGCACGGCCGCGGTCGGGGTCACCGGGTTGTTCGCCGCCGGCGAGGTCGCCGGGGGGATGCACGGATCCAACCGGCTGGGCGGCAACTCACTGTCGGACCTGCTGGTCTTCGGCCGCCGCGCGGGTGCCGGCGCCGCGGCCTACGTCGCCGGGCTCGGCGAGGGTCGGCCCGCGTGCGCCGAGACCGACGTCGAGCACGCGGCGGCGCTGGCAGTCGCGCCGTTCGACGCCGACGCCGGCGACGCCGGCGAGAACCCATACACCCTGCACACTGAGCTGCAGCAGACGATGAACGACCTGGTCGGCATCATCCGCCGCGGTCCCGAACTCACCGATGCCCTGGACGTGCTCGCGGGCATGGCCAAGCGTGTCGCCGCGGTCACGGTGCGGGGCCACCGGCAGTACAACCCTGGCTGGCACCTGGCGCTGGACCTGCGGAACATGGTCCTCGTCTCCGATGCCGTGGCCCGGGCCGCCCAGGCCCGTGAGGAGAGCCGCGGCGGGCACACCAGGGAGGACTTCCCCGGGATGAATCCCGACTGGCGGGGCGTGAACCTGATCTGCCGGCTGGCCGGGGATGGGCTCAGCGTCACCGTGACCCGACAGCCGGTCCCGGCGATCGACCCCGATCTCTTCGAGCTCTTCGACCCGGCAGAGCTGTCGAAGTACTTCACCGCCGGCGAGCTGAGCGGCGGTCCCGACACCGACAACCACGACCACGAGGGCAGGGAGCAGGCGTGAGTTACCAGGGGCAGTTCCGGATCTGGCGCGGCGACGGTCCCGAAGGGACACTGGTCGACTACGACATCGAGGTCAACGAGGGCGAGGTGGTGCTCGATGTGATCCACCGGCTGCAGGCCACCGCGGCGCCGGACCTCGCGGTGCGGTGGAACTGCAAGGCGGGCAAGTGCGGCTCCTGCAGCGCCGAGATCAACGGCCGGCCGCGACTGCTGTGCATGACTCGAATGAGCACGTTCACCGAGGGCGAGACCATCACAGTGACGCCGCTGCGGACGTTCCCGATCCAGCGTGACCTCGTCACCGATGTCTCGTTCAACTACACCAAGGCCCGGCAGGTGCCCTCGTTCGCGCCGCCCCCGGAACTCAAGCCCGGCGAGTACCGGATGCAGCAGATCGACGTCGAGCGCTCGCAGGAGTTCCGCAAGTGCATCGAGTGCTTCCTGTGCCAGGACGTCTGTCACGTGGTGCGTGACCACGAGGACAACAAGGAGGCCTTCTCCGGTCCCCGATTCCTGATGCGGATCGCAGAGCTGGACATGCACCCGCTGGACGTCGCCGACCGCAAGCAGACAGCGCAAGCCGACCACGGCCTCGGCCGCTGCAACATCACCAAGTGCTGCACCGAGGTCTGCCCGGAGCACATCAAGATCACCGACAACGCACTCATCCCGCTCAAGGAACGCGTGGTCGACCGCCGCTACGACCCGCTTGTCTGGCTCGGCTCCAAGATTTCGCGGCGGAAGGGTGCCTGAACCGTCGGCAGCTTCCCGATGACGTGCAGCTGCTGCGTCGCCCGGGTCAGCGCCACGTAGAGGCCACGAGTCCCGGCGTCGGCGAAGAGCTCGTCCGGTGTCACCACGACCACGACGTCGAACTCTAGGCCCTTGGCCTGTACTGGGGTCATGACGCTGAGCCTGCCGTCCCACCCGCTCAAGCGTGCTGACAGCGACGCGACTGCGGCGGGTGGGGCGAGTACGGCGAGCGTCCCGGAGCCGTTCGCGAGTTCGCCTGAGATGACCTCCCGTACCACCTTGATGACCTCGGTCTCGATCATCCCGGCCGCGGGGGCCGGCCGAAGGCGCACCGAGTCGGCCCGGTCGCGCACTGCCCGCGCCTGGCTGCTGCCGACGTCGCCGCCCGTGGCGGCCAGCACCGCATGCGCCAGCTCGTTGATCTGCCGGGGCAGCCGGTAGTTGACGGTCAGCTCCGCCACGGACCACCGCTGGCTCAGATGGGGGGTCAGGGCAGCCGCCCACGACGCTGCAGCGCCGGGGCTGGTGCCCTGGGCGATATCGCCGACCAGCGTCATCGACCGTGACGGGCACCGGCGCAGCACGGCGCGCCACTGCATCGCAGTCAGCTCCTGCGCCTCGTCGACGACGACATGCCCGTAGACCGGCGGGCCGCCGGCGTCGGACTCGGCCGCACCGTCGTCTCCGGCGTATCGGGCGGCCAGCGCCCTGCCGTCGAGGATCGCCCCCGGACCCAGCAGCTGCGTCACGCCTTGGGCGTAGCGAACCTCGTCAGCCTGGGCCGCAGCCCGGGCCGCCGCCCGCCTGCGAGCCGGTTCCGGGTCTTCGCCCAGCAGCTCGGCAGCCTCGTCGAGCAACGCGACGTCGGCCAGAGACCAGGCCCGATCGGAGTCGCGATAGAGCCGGTCCCGCTCGGCGCGGCTCAGCTCGGGCGCGGCGGCCGACAGTGCGGCGGGGTCGCGGTACAGCCGACGGAGCAACCGCTCGGGGGTGATCAGTGGCCAGCACCGGTTGACCTCGCGGCGGACGTCCCTGCTGGCGTGCAGCGCGCGTAGCAGCTCGACCCTGTTGGCTCCAGCGACGTCCTCCGGGGCGTAGCCGGTTGCGCGCGCCAGGCCCCGTACCAGGCGCTCCAGGATCTCGCGCACGAATGTGACCCGCGCGACGTTGTGTGTCAGATCCTCGGCTCGGGCGCGCCGCATCGCCGCCGCTACGTCCGCCGGACGCAACAGGACGCGGTCGCCGTCGACATCCAGTGGAACCGCGGAATCCGGGACCCTGGGCAGCGCCTGCACCGCCCCCCGCAACACCCTTGCCATTCGCAGGTCGCCCTTCAGGGCTGCCACGGCCGCCGGTTCGTCGGCCGTCCCGACCACCCCGGGGTGCAATGCGGCCAGGGAGGCCAGCGTCGCCCCGGTCTCACCCAGTGACGGCAGCACCTGCCGGATGTAATCCAGGAAGGCCTCGCCGGGGCCGATGACCAGCACACCCGAGGACAGCTGCTGGCGGTAGGTGTAAAGCAGGTAGGCCGCCCGGTGCAGCGCGACGACGGTCTTGCCGGTGCCCGGGGCACCCTGCACGACCAGCACGCCGGCCAACGGTGCCCGGATGATCCGGTCCTGCTCGGCCTGGATCGTCGCGACGACCTCGTGCATCCGGCCGTCGCGGGGGGCGTTGAGCGCGGCCAGCAGGGCCGAGTTGGTGTCCAGTGCGGCCTCGACCGCGTCGCCTTCCGACGAGGCCGTCATCAGCTCCAGCAGCTCGTCGTCCACACCGGTCACGCGCCGGCCCCTGGTCTGCACATGGCGTCGGCGCTTCAGGCCCATGGGGCTGGCGCCCGTGGCCTGGTAAAAGGCGGCGGCTGCCGGCGCCCGCCAGTCCAGCAGGGCGCGGGCGCCACCGTCGGGACGCGCCAGGCCGACGCGACCAAGGTGGAACGACGTTCCGTCCGTGCGGTCGATCCGCCCGAAGCACAACCGATCGACTGCCGCCTGCAACTGGGCCAGGCGCATCCGGTGGTCGTTGACGAGGGCGTCGCGGTCGAGGATCGCCGACGGCGTCGCCCCGACATCGGCTTGCGATGCGCGCCGCAACGCTGTGGCCGTCCACCGGGTCTCGGCGTCGAGGAGGTCGTAGAGGTTGTCCAGGACGCGCTGTTCCTCGGCGACCGGATCGCCAACGCCTCGCGAGGTGGCAGTAACCGTGGTCACGACCCCTCCACATCAGCTGCGCCGCTAGCCCCCATCGGGCTGCCGCCGGCGCGGGTGCCGGGCGACCATCTATCGTGCCCTACCGAGGGCTCAGTTGCGAGCAGGGCACGGCTGGGTGACATGCCGGTCAGGACGGGCCGAAGCGTTCCACTCGTACGTTGCCGGCATCGACGCCGAGCCTGACCGCGAGCTGGGAGGCGTGCTCGGCGAACCCCGTCGAGCCGCACACGAACACGGTCGCCCCGGCGTCGCGCAACGGCCCTAGGACCGGTTCGAGCGTGGCGCCGTCAAGCCGCCCCGTCGCTCGGGTCGCCCCGGGCGGCGCGGCTCTGGTCCAGACGAGCGTCGTCTCCATCCCGTACTCGTCGGCGTAGAAGAGGTCCTCCGGTGAGCGGACCGACTGCACGAGGGCCAGCGGCTCGCGCGAGCCGGTCGCGCGCCAATGCCGCAGCATCGACATCAGGGGCACCACCCCGGACCCCCCGCCGAGCAGTAGCACCGGGCTATCCCCGGGCCAGACGAACCAGCCGCCGAACGGTCCGCGGACCTCGACCTCGTCGCCCTCGCGCACCTCGTCGTGCAGGAACGGCGAGACGTCGCCGTCGCCGATCCGCTCGATGGTCAGCTCGATGTGCAGGCCGCCCGCGGCGGCGATGTCCGCCGAGGTCGGCGGCGCCGAGGCGACGCTGTACGAGCGCTGCGCCGACGAACCGTCCGGGGCCGTCACCCTGACGACGTAGTGCTGACCGGGGGTGTGCGGGTGCCCGGCGGGCAGCGCCAGGCGAAACGTGCGGGCCAGCGCGGTCTCGGTCCGGATCTGCACGACCTGTGCGTGTTGCCACTCGCGTCGGGCACCGCCGGGCGGCACCCGGCGGGTGACCGGCCCGATGCTCGGCAGCGGGGGTAGACCTGGATCAGTCACCGTCGTAACGCTGCTCCCGCCAGGGGTCGCCCAGCGCGTGGTAGCCCCGCTCCTCCCAGAACCCCGGCTCGTCATGGTCGAGCAGCCGGACCCCCCCGATCCACTTCGCGCTCTTCCAGAAGTACAGGTGCGGCACGATCATCCGGACCGGGCCGCCGTGCGGAGGTGACAGCGGCTTGCCCTCGTGCTCCCACACCAGCCACGCCTTGCCGCCGGTCACGTGCTCTATCGGCAGGTTGGTGGTGTACCCGGTGACACTCCACGCCACGATGTGGCTGGCCTGGGGCAGCGGCTTGGCAGCAGCCAGCAGGACGTCCAGGCTCACGCCACCGAAGGACGTGCCCAACTTGGACCAGGTCGTCACGCAGTGGATGTCGCCCTCGTAAGTCGACTTGGGCCACGACTGGACGTCGCGCCAGGTCCACGTCGTCGGCTCGGCCACCAACCCGTCGAGCCGGAACGTCCAATCGTCGAGATCGACTTTCGGGCTCACCTCGGCGGTGAGCACCGGGAACGAGGAACCCGTGTCGTACTGCCCGGGCGGAAGCCGCTCGTCGGTCGAGCCGCGGCCGAACCGGCCACCCAAGATTCCTGCCATCATCACTCGCTTCGCGTCGGATGCCCGGATGCCCGGATGCCCGGATGCCCGGATGCCCGGATGCCCGGATGAGTCTGCGCCCAAACCTACGCGGCGGCGTGCCCCGGCGCGCTGCCCGTCAGTGGATCGTCACGAGTCGCGGCGCCGACGACACGGCCACCTCGCGGGCGCCGCGGGGCGCGGCTACACAGTGTCGTGACCCATCACCAGCAGACGTCCGAGCACGACGGGCAGGGTGGTGACGTCAGTGACACCTTTGCCGACCGGCTACTTGACTTCGAGCGGACCGGCGACGTCGAGCTACTGGTCGAGCTCTTCAGTGACGATGCCCAGTTCGTCTATGACTCGGGACCGTTCATCGCGCCTCGGGCGGGCGACTCCAGCGGCCGTAACCCGATCCTGGGGCCGGTGCCCGGACGACTGTCGTCGTTGATCAGATAAACACCACCCGGACATCGCCGGACAGTAGGTGCGCCAGCGATCGCATATCAGTGACATCCGGCGTGAGGATCACGACAGGTCGTCGGGCTTCGTCGGCGGCCTGTGTGGACGGAGTCTCGACTGGTCAAGCGTTCCAGCAATGCAGCGATCCGACGGGCGTCGAAAGACATCGTGGCCTCTCCGGTGTAGTCAATTGGTACTACACCGTGCTCAGATCCAGCGGGGCAGACTGGGTCGGGGATCGCCTTGCAGCGCAGCGCCGGCCGTGCGACCAATCAGCCACCCGAGCAAGTCGGCCGCGGGTCCACTGACACGCGCGGGCTCGGCGGCCGGATCACCCAGCCGACGCTCAGGGCCGAGATCGGTGGGGGTCAGGTGCAGCGGGGGGAAGCCGTCACGGCCGCTCATGCCGTCCGCCGCCATGGCCAGCGTGGCCGTGACCAGATCTCGCGGCAGGTCGGCGAAGGTGATCCCGGCATCGAGATCCACCAGGTGGATCCACACCTCGCGAGCGCGGAGCTCAGGCACCCCTCGCGCCGGTAGCGGATTACCCGCCGCGCCGAGCAGGTCGGCGTCCCACCCGGCGCCCACGATTCTCGCCATCGCCTCGTCGAGGGCGGCGGCGGTGGTCCTCACCTCGGCGCGGATGTCGTCGGGGGCGAGAGCGGCGGTGTCCTCGATGTCCTCGTCGCGGACCTCGCGGCTGGGGTACATCCGCGATTCGACGCCCGTGGCCGCCCATGCGGCCAGTCGCGCCACCGCCTCGGCGTTGCGGGCGAGGTGGGCCAGGACGTGCGCGCGGGTCCAGTCGGGCAGCAGGCTCGGCTCGCGGAATGCCTCGTCCGGCAGGGCATCGGCCGTGGCGATGAGGAGCGCGGTGCCGTCGGAGAACCATTCCCATACGACGCTCGGCGGCCGGGCAGCGGTCATGCCTGGCACCACAGCATGCCGCCGAGCGTACGCCCGATCTAGGGACCAGTGGCTTCGACATTCTCGTGGCGGCGCTGAGCGTTCGGATGGCGCCCCTACCGCTTTCGCGCCTGGGGACCTACCGTCATTCACCACAGGTGTGGGCACCGTCGCCCGCCCGGCTCAGCGGAGGTGCGGTATGCGGATCGTGGACATCCTGCGGCGCAAAGGGCGCGAGGTGGCGACCGTGAGCGGTCACGAGACCGTTCGGACACTCGTCGAGCGGCTGGCCGAACTGCGCGTCGGTGCCCTCGTCGTGTCCGAGGACAGTCGGCGGATCACGGGCATCATCAGTGAGCGCGACGTCATCCGGGGGCTGCAGCAGCATGGCCCGGGCTTGCTGGACCTGTCCGTGGAATCGATCATGACCACTGAGGTCTTCACCTGTCCGCCGACGGCGTCGCTGGAGGACCTGATGCGCTTGATGACCGAACGCCGGATCCGTCATATCCCGGTGGTCGAGGACGACGTGTTGAGCGGCATCGTCAGCATCGGCGACGTCGTCAAGCACCGCATCGACGAGTTGCAGCATGAGCGGGACCAGCTGATGGGATACATCACGGGCTGATCCGGCCGCCGCCACTGGGCTCCGCCGACCCGGTGTGGATCGACGTGCTGCAGACCTGAAGCGACTTGGGCGTGGCTACCTCAGGTGAGGTGGCGGAGGTAGCGCTGCGGGTGCTCCAGGAAACCGCGGTGATGCGTCACGAGGTCAAGATCCTCCCAGTCAGTTGGTCGCAGTCCCTGGTCGTCCAGTTGCAGGATCGTCGCCCCGGGCGTTGCCGCCACGACGGGTGAGTGAGTCGCCACCATGACTTGCGCGGTGGCCGTCCGCGCCAAGTCGGCCAGCACGGCGACGAGGTGCAGGGAGCTCTGGAACGACAACGCCGACTCGGGCTCGTCGAGCAGGTACAGCCCCGAGCCGACGAAGCGTGACGACAGCATGGCCAGGAACGACTGGCCGTGCGACATCTCGTGGAAGCGGGGCTCTAGGCGGCCGCGATCCTGCGGGTTCTCCTCGAGGTACGTGTAAAAGCCGTGCATGGTCTCGGCCCGCAGGAAGAATCCCCAGCGAGACGCCCCGATACCGCGACGCAGCCGGATTCCCCGCCACAAGTCCGATTCCGAGCCACGACTCGCGTGCCGGGAGCCGGTGGACCCGCCCTCGGGCGCCATCCCGAAGGCCATCGCGACCGCCTCGATGATCGTCGACTTGCCGGAGCCGTTCTCTCCTACAAGCACCGTGAGCGGTCCCAGATCCAGGCCGTCCTCCAGGAGCTGGGCGACCGCCGGAACCGAGCCGGGGTATTCCGCGTGCGACAGCGGATGATCGGGGGCGGCCTCGATCCGGAACACCGGAAGCGCTCGGGCGGCGAACACGTGACCATGATGGTGGGCGCATGGTGCAGCGTCACGATCACGTCGGACCCGGGTCAGCCGCCGACGTAGGCGGCGAGGTGTTGGCCCGTAAGGGTGGAGCGGGCGGCGACGAGGTGGGCGGGTGAACCCTCGAAGACGATCCGGCCGCCGTCGCGGCCGGCGCCGGGGCCGAGGTCGATGATCCAGTCGGCATGTGCCATGACGGCTTGGTGGTGTTCGATGACGATGACGGAGGAGCCGGCATCGACGAGCCGGTCGAGCAGGCCGAGCAGCTGGTCCACGTCGGCGAGGTGCAGGCCGGTGGTGGGCTCGTCGAGGACGTACACCGAAGAGGACTTGGCTGGCCGCTTCTCGGTCAGGTGGGTGGCCAGTTTGAGCCGCTGCCGCTCGCCGCCGGACAGCGTGGTCAGGGGTTGCCCGAGGCTGAGGTAGCCCAGTCCGACGTCGGCGAGCCGGTCGAGGACGGCGTGCGCGGCCGGCGTCTGCGCCGGCCCGGCATTGAAGAACTCCCCGGCCTGGGTCACCGGCATGGCCAGCACCTCACTGATATCGCGACCACCGAGGCGGTACTCCAGCACTGCTGCCTGGTACCGCTTACCCTCGCATTCCTCGCAGGTAGTGACGACACCGGCCATCATCGCCAGATCCGTGTAGATGACGCCCGCGCCGTTGCAGGTGGGGCAGGCACCCTCGGAGTTGGCGCTGAACAGCGCGGCTTTAACGCCGTTGGCCTTCGCGAAGGCCTTGCGGATCGGGTCGAGCAGCCCGGTGTACGTCGCCGGGTTGCTGCGTCGCGACCCACGAATCGCGCCCTGGTCCATCACCACGACGCCGTCGCGGCCGGCGACCGAGCCGAGCAGCAGCGAGCTCTTGCCGGAACCGGCGACGCCGGTCACGACGACCAGCACCCCCAGCGGGATGTCGACATCGACCTCGCGCAGGTTGTGCGCGGTCGCGCCTCGAACCGCCAGCGTGCCGGTGGGTGCCCGCACCGCCTCCTTGAGGCCGGTCCGGTCGTCGAGGTGGCGGCCGGTGATGGTGCCGCTGGCCCGCAACCCCGCGACGGTGCCCTCGAAGCAGACGGCGCCCCCTGCCATCCCCGCGCCGGGGCCGAGGTCGACCACGTGGTCGGCGATGGCGATCGTCTGTGGTTCGTGCTCCACGACGAGCACCGTGTTGCCCTTGTCCCGCAGCCGCAGCAGCAGGGCGTTCATTCGCTGGATGTCGTGGGGGTGCAGACCTGTGGTGGGCTCGTCGAAGACGTAGGTGACGTCGGTGAGCGAGGAGCCGAGGTGGCGGATCATCTTGACGCGCTGCGCCTCGCCACCCGACAGCGTGCCCGAAGGCCGGTCGAGCGTGAGATAGCCCAGCCCGATCTCGACGAACGAGTCGAGGATCTGGTGAAGCGTCGCGAGCAAGGGCGCCACCGACGGCTCGTCCACACCGCTCGCCCACTCGGCCAGGTCGCTGATCTGCATCGCGGCGGCGTCCGCGATGCTGATCCCCCTGATCTTCGATGACCGGGCCGCTTCAGCCAGGCGGGTGCCGTTGCACTGCGGACAGGTCGTGAAGGTCACCGCCCGCTCCACGAACGCGCGGATGTGAGGCTGCAACGAGTCGACGTCCTTGGCGAGGTACGACTTCTGAATCGTCGGGATCAAGCCGGCATACGTGAGGTTGACCCCGTCGACCTTGATCTTGGTTGGCTCCTTGTGGAGCAGGTCGCGAGATTCCTTGGCGGTGAACTCACGGATCGGCTTATCGGGGTCGAAGAATCCGCAGCCGCGGAAGATGCGGCCGTACCAGCCGTCCATGCTGTAACCCGGGATGGTGATTGCCCCCGCGTTCAACGATTTGCTGTCGTCGTACAGCGCCGACAGGTCCACGTCGGTGACCGAGCCCCGGCCCTCGCAGCGCGGGCACATGCCCCCGGTGATGCTGAAACTGCGTCGCTCCTTGACCGTCGTCGCGCCACGCTCGATCGTCACGGCCCCCGCCCCGCTGATCGAGGCGACATTGAACGAGAACGCCTGCGGCGAGCCGATGTGCGGCTGCCCGAGCCGGCTGAACAGGATGCGCAGCATCGCGGCGGCGTCCGTGGCGGTGCCGACCGTGGAGCGAACATCGCCACCCAACCGCTGCTGGTCCACGAGGATCACCGTCGTCAGCCCATCCAGCACATCGACCTCGGGTCGCGCCAGCGTTGGCATGAAACCCTGCACGAATGCGCTGTACGTCTCATTGATCAGTCGCTGCGACTCCGCGGCGATCGTCCCGAACACCAACGAGCTCTTACCCGAGCCGGAGACGCCGGTGAACACCGTCAGCCGGCGCTTGGGAATCTCGACACTGACGTCCTTGAGATTGTTCACCCGCGCGCCGACCACTTGGATCATGTCGTGGGTGTCGGCGGCGTGCAGCGCGGGCGTCCGGTCTTCCGTTCCCGTCACCATGTTCAATCTGCCTCCATCTGTCGAACGAGCCTCACGCGGCGTCAGTGGTCGAACGGTAGGGGCTGCGTCTGACGGTCATGACCGAGCCGCGCGCACGACCGGCGGTGTCGACCTCCGGGTCGCCGGCCGTGCGAACGACCAGGTCCACACAGCCGGCGACGGTCGGGACGATGAAGCGGGAGCTGACGTTCCCCCCGGACAACACGCGATAGGAAGAAGATTGGGCCGGGACCCTGGCGAGCATCAGGAAGGCCAGCGGACTGGAGGAACGCCAGATGACGACGTACGTCGGGGTCTAGCGCTCGCGGCCCACGCGGACGAGATGCGGGTGATGGGACGCCCAATGCTGCCAGCCGCAGCCACCACCGAAACCGTCGTCGGATAACCCAGCGCCACCTTTGAAGCCAGGGACCGAGCGAGCATCCTGAGGCAGGCAGGGCTACGGAAGGAGCAACGATGACCGGATACGTGGTCGTCTTCGAAGGCGACGAACAGTCTGGGTACTCCGCCTGCAGCCCGGATGTTCCAGGCGTGGTCGCCGCAGGTGAGAGCCGTGCGGAGACTGAGCAGGTCATGCAAGACGCCATGGCCGAGCACTTGGAGCTGCTGCGGGACTAGACCCACGCACCCGGCTGCACCCGGCTCTTCCACACCGCGCTCACCCCCGC
Source organism: uncultured Kineosporiaceae bacterium (assembly GCA_964516515.1). Taxonomy (GTDB): domain Bacteria; phylum Actinomycetota; class Actinomycetes; order Actinomycetales; family JBBAYJ01; genus JANNOG01. The sequence goes on from CAZEYA010000042.1 coordinate 21,152, forward strand.
CGGCCGGCACACACCACAACTTGACCCACCGGAGGCGCGGTTCCGGGCGGCGATCCCAGCCGGCTGAGCCCGCGCCGATCCGGCTCAGGCGTCGAGCAGGCCCATCCGCCGCAGGAGCCGGCGGGCCAGTTCGAGCTGCCGCTCGGGCGGATAGCGGCCGGGTTCGGACAGCGCCGATGCGGCGATCCCGTCGGTGCCCGAGACGATCTCGTCGACGACCAGGCCGAGCTCCTGCTCGTCGACCTCTCGGCGCTCGGCCGCGAACCGGTCCCGCAGGGCCTCGGCGATGAGGGCGTTCGCCGCCGCCGACCGGCGCGCCAGGCCGGCGGCCATCTCCGGGTCACGGGCGGCCTCGGCGATGCCGACCACCCACACCACAGCCTCCACGCGCCGCGGCTCATCGAGGGGGAGGTACTCGGCGAGCGCGTCCAGCAACGATCCCAACCGGGCGGTCTCGACCAGGCGGGCCGTCGACTCCTCGCAGACCACTCCGACCGCGTAGTCCAGCAGTTCGCGACGTCCGGAGAAGTGGTGGGTGAGGGACCCGGTGGTGCAGCCGGCCTCCCGGGCGATCTCACGCATCGAGGCCCCGTCGATGCCGGTCCGATCGATGACGCGGTGGGCAGCCCCTGCGATCTCGCGGCGCCGGTCGGCTTGCACGGTGGGGGGCACGGCGCCTAGCATAACGAACGTTACGCGCGTAACGTTCGTTATGGAGGATCTCATGGGCCCGGCCGCCCGCCGTCGCAGCCTGCTCGCCGTCCTGTCCTCCACGGCAGGGCTGGGCCTCGCCTACGGCATCGGCTACACGGTGACCTCGCTGCGGTTCGAGCTGTGGGGGCAGCCCGGCTGGGTGGTCGGACTGGCGGGGGCCGCGCCCGCCTTCGCCGTCCTGCTGCTGGTGCCCTTCGGCCCGACGGTCGCGTCCCGGGTCGGGCCGGCCCCCGCCATGCTCGCCGGCGCCGCGCTCATGGCCGCGACATACGTCCTCATGCCCGTCCTGGACACCCCCGCCTGGTGGCTGGTGCTGCGGGCCGTCGCCGGGGCGGGGCTGGCCCTGCCGTGGCTCGTCGGCGAGACCTGGATCAACACCGTGGCCGCCGACCGGTGGCGGGGCCGGGTGCTGGCCGCCTACACGATGCTGCTGTTCGGCGGGTGGGCGGTGGGCGCCCAACTCGTCAACCTCCTCGGCGTCGAGGGCTGGGCGATCTACGGCGCCGGCGTCGCCGCGATGGCGCTGTGCGCACTACCGCTCGTCCTGGGCCGGCGCCTCGCGCCCGCCCTGCACGGCGCGGGCGGTCGCTTCCGGCTGCGTGCGGCCGTCGCCCTCGCGCCGATCGCGATGGCCGCCTCCCTGGTGGGCGGGATCGCCGAGTTCGGCTACATCTCCCTCGTGCCCAGCTACGCCCTGGCGTCCGGCCTACCCACCGACCAGTCGGTCCACGTGCTGACGGCCCTCGTCGTCGGGGGCGTGATCCTGCAGGCGATCGTGGGGACGCTGGCGGACCGAATGGACCGCGTCCGACTGCTGGCCGGGCTCGGCGTCGCGCTGTCCGTCGGCGTCGGCGGCCTCGCCCTGGCAGCCGGCTCGTTCGGCGGGAGCCTGATCGCCGCCTTCCTGCTCGGCGGTGTCGTCACCGGCTTCTACTCCGTCGGGCTCGCCGTCCTGGGCGGGCGAGTGCCGCTCGCGTCACTGGCGGCTGCCAACGCCGCCTACCTCATGGCGTACGAGACCGGCGCCGTCGTGGGCCCGCTGGTCGGCGGGGCGGCCCTCGACATCTGGCGCCCGCACGGCCTGGCCGTCGTCATGGCAGCCGTCGGGCTGGCGTTCGCAGTGGTCATGCTGCGGCGGTCACCCGCCACTGCCGTCGCTCGGTCAGGGGTAGCCCCCGACCCACGAGCTTCCGGGCCGGCGCGTGCCCGGACTCCGGCGTCCCCCGGGGGGCCTTCGGAATCCACGGTCAGAAGGCGCCGCATCCTCCGCTGACGACGCAGTAGACCTGGCGAGCGGGGCCTAAGGTCTGCGGGACGCTCCATTCGGGACCTGCCACCTCGGCTGCTCGGGAGGCGGGACGTATCGCGGCTCGCCCCGCGTGCCCGGCTGGGGCACGTCCAGCACCCGGCCCGGCTCGGAAACGGTGGGTCCCGGGCCCGCAACGGGCGGGGAACCCGCCGGGGATCGCGTGGACCGGGCGGGATCCCCCGGACCGACGTAGCCGATGCCCGCCGGACCGTTGCCCAGCAGACCATGCCCACGGTGCACGGCCCCACGATCGCCGCTCCCACGATCGCCGGCCCCACGAGTTCCTCCCCTACGGAGTTCGACGCCGCCCCACCCCAGGCATGGGTGGCCTGCTCGGGGCTAAGGCCGAAGCGCTCCTGCAGCTGCTCCTGCCGGTTGTTGAAGACTGCTGCAGCCTGATCGGCCCGGATCCCCTCGTCGAGCAGTTCCTGCTGCCAGATCGGCATCATCTGCTCCAGCAGTGCGCTGCTGTCGACTGTGCGGGGTCGAAGGCCATGCCCGGCTGCAACCCGTGGAACGTCCACCCATCGAGGAACACCGTCTGTCCAGGGCTGGCGGGCGGCTGGTCGTCCGGGCCGCCCGGGCCGCGACCGGCCCCGCAGATGAATTGCTCGGCGGCGTCGCGGGTGATGTTCTGGTCGAAGCAGACGTCGGCGGCAGCTGCCAGGATCGGGGTGACCGGCCCCGCATCGGGCGGCGGGTCGGCGACCAACTGGGCCACGGCGCTCTGACCCGGTGGCCAGTAGCAGGCGTCCCAGGCACGCGCTCTCGCGGCGATCGAGATCGGCACGGCCACCCCGACACACAGGGCCGCTGCGTTGCTGGCGAGATCCACCCAGTAGTTCTCGTTGACGCCCCCCGCCTCAGGGAAGCCCGCGTCGACCGTCAGATCCTCCATACCCGAGACGGCCGCGTCGCGGCCCATCTGGGCGGCAGGAATCAAGAAGGCGATGCCGGCGTACTGCTCGTTGCTCATCGGGGTACCGGTTCGAAGGTTCGACTGAGGGACGTCGAAGACCCGCACGATGTTCTCGCCAGTGCCCCGCTGGGCGGCCTCGAAACGGAGACCACGCAGCAGGCTCTCGTCACCGGTCAGCATGTACTGTCGTACCTTCTCGGCCGCGACTCTTCTCCGGTGTTCAGAGATCAGCCCGTTGATCGTGGGGTCCAGGGCCCGCTTGGACAATTCTTGGGTGCCGACGGCGACGGCCGTGTTGATCGGCCCGTTCACCAGCAGGTCCGCGAGGGGATCCGCCATGATCGGCTGAGGGTTGAGCCCATACAGACTCAGATCACGGGCGATGCTCGGCGGCTGGTACGGAACCTGTTGCGCCAGCAACGAACCCCAGTAGGCGTTCGGGTTCCTCCGCTTCTCTATGCGGGCGAAGACGGCGACGGCCTTCGCGGGCCCGAGCGCGAAGCTCTCCACGGCGACGTTCGGCGCGAGAAGCCCGTCACTGACGAGATCGTCGAGATTCAAGTCAGGGTGGGGTCGGGCGAACTCCAGCAGCGAGTTGCCGTCGGGTGTGGAGCCCAGCAGATCCTCGGCGGTCGGCAACGGGGGCCCGTACAACTCGGCATCGGCGGGCGGTGGGTCATCGGCGACGGTCGGTGGCTGCTGGACCTGCGGGATCGGCACCCCCTGAGCCGACGCGCTCGCCGGCAGCAGGCCCGCCGGGGCGGCGCTGGCCAACAGCACGCCGTCGTTGCCGTCCGGGGACACCGTGTCCGTGCCCGGGACCGGGCCTGTCCCCCGCCAGGTTGTGTGACCACCGTCAGGGGTTCTTGCGTCTTCTGCTGATGACGACGGCTGGCGTGCGAGGCGACGCCTGGCCGGGTCGGTCCTGGCCGGATCGGTCCTGGCCGGATCGAGGCGACACCGCGGTGAGGACGCCGCTGTACGGAAGTTGCGGGGAGTCTGCTGCTCAGACAGGCTGCAACACCGACTCCCTCCGGCCGGCCAGATCAGGCGGCGGGATCGTGGAGCACATGCAGGGAGCGCGGCGTTGATCGTGGTCCGGTACGAGCAGTTCGGCGCGCGAACTGACAACACCCACAAGCGGCCGGCAGTCACCTGATCCAGATGCGAGACCGGATCACCGAGATCATCAAGACCGGCACAGTGTACGAACGCAAGGCAGTGTACGAGGCGCTGATCGGCGAACTACGAATAGAGCGAACTGGTACCGCGAC
>CAZEYA010000043.1:0-25156 GCA_964516515.1 uncultured Kineosporiaceae bacterium
TCGGCGGGGACAGTCCTGGCGGTCGTGGTCTATTCAGTGGTGACGACGCCCGGGTTGGCTGCTGCTCGCTGGTCGTGGAGCCGGCTGCGGAGGAAGGCGCGTCCGGCGGGGTTGCTCGCCAGTTCGATGGCGCGCTGGTAAGCGGTGATGGCGGCATGTGTATCGCCGGCGCGACGGAGCAGGTCGGCGCGGGCGGCCTGGTAGGTGGTAGTTGTCGAGGTTGAGGGTGTCGAGGATGGCCAGCGCCGCGTGCACGCCGTTGACTTCGGCGATGGCGATGGCACGGTTGAGTGCGACGACCGGGGTGGGGTCCAGGGCGGACAGCTGGTCGTAGAGCGCGAGGATCTGGCTCCAGTCCGTGTCTTGCGCACTCGGGGCGTCGGTGTGGACGGCGTTGATCGCGGCGAGGATCTGGTGACGGCCGGGCTGTCCGCGGCGCAGGCAGCGGCGGACGATGTCGTGGCCCTCGGCGATGAGGTCGTGGTCCCACTGGGTGCGGTCCTGGTCGGGGAGTGCGACGAGGGTGCCGTCGGCGATCCGGCTCGACCGGCGGGCGTCGGTCAGGAGCATCAAGGCGAGCAGGCCGGACACTTCGGGTTCGTCGGGCATGAGCGTCGCCAGGATCCTCGTCAATCGGATCGCCTCAACGCACAGGTCAGCCCGAATCGAGGTGTCCCCGAGACGCGCGGGTGCGGTATCTCCCGTGCCAGGGGGCGAGCCGGCATCCGCCGCGGATGGGGTGGGCGAGTACGAGGGGAGGTAGCCCTCGTTGAAGACGAGGAAGAGCGTGGCGAGGACCCCGCGGACGCGGTCGGGCAGTTCGCTGTCCGGTGGCACGCGGTAAGGGATCCGGGCCGCTTTGATCTTCTGTTTGGACCGGGTGAGGCGTTTGGCCATCGCTGCTTCCTCGACGAGGAAGGCGCTGGCGATCTCGGCGACGCTCAGGCCACCGAGTAGCCGCAGGGTGAGCGCGACCTGGGCGCTCGTGCCCAGCGCTGGGTGGCAGCAGGTGAACATCAGCCGGAGCCGGTCATCCACGATCGAGGAGGTGGGCTCCCGGGTGGAGTCGCTGGTATCGCTGATCACGGCGGCCTGCTGGTGTCGGGCGTTGCGGGTCGACTCACGGCGGATCCGGTCGATCGCGCGGCGGTGGGCTGTCGTCGTCAGCCAAGCCCCGGGGTTGGGGGGCAGACCGGCCTCGGGCCAGCGTTGGATGGCAACGAGATAGGCCTCCTGGGCCGCCTCTTCGGCGATGTCGATGTCGCCGAAACGGCGGGCCAGGGTGGCGACCACCCGACCGTGCTCCTCACGGAAGATTCCGTCCAGGTCGGCGCGATCGGTTGGTGTCATGGGTGTTAGTTGTCGGGTTCGGACTGGAACGGGCGCACCTCTACGGGCCGGGCGCAGGCCGCAGATCCCCTGCCGGCCAGTTCGAGGACGGCGTCCAGGTCGGGGGCCTCAACGATCCAGAAACCGCCGAGGTGTTCCTTGGACTCCAGGTAGGGACCGTCGGTGAGGATCGGGTCGCCGGCGCCCGTGGCGTCGACGACGGTGGCCGTGGTCGACGGGTGGAGGCCACCAGCGAACACCCACGACCCAGACGCCTGAAGATCAGTGTTGAATCGGTCGACGGCCGCGAGGATCACCTCGACATTGTCCGGGACCGGATCGGAATCGCTGCCGTGAACAGTGAGCAGGTACTGCGCCATCGTGTGCTCCAACATGTGAGGTAGTGCGCGGGGTTTTATCCCGGACCTGGTGCTGCCGGGGTGTTACCTGTGATTGCTATCGGGTCGCGCTGAGGGTTGTGACGTCCTTGCCGTCGATGACCTCGATGTCGCCGAGGCCGAGTTCGCCGACCGGTTGCAGGGTGAGGGCAACCGCTCCCTTGGAGGTGACGGTGGAGTTGGTAACAGTGAGCGACCCGGGGACGCTGCCGTCGCGGAAGCGCCGCTTCCCCCGGCCCACGACAACGGGAAAGATGATCAGCCGGTACTCATCGCTCACCGCGCCACCACCCTCGGTGCCGTCGGTGCCGTCGTCACCCGTGATCACTGTGCTTGCCATGGCGGCGACGCTCGCCAGCCGACGTCACCCGACCCGTACCCCGACGGCGCGTCACCCCCACGTACCCCACGGGGGTAACACCCCGGGGGGTACACGCATCACCGCAGGTCAGAACCCGCACCCCAAGTCGACGTTCCGATCGTGTGACCGGCATCAGGGCAGTCCCTAAATGCGACCACATGCAACTCGAGCCGGTGACATCTCGATCCAACCCCAGAAACTGGATGAAATCCTCGTCACTCGATGCGCGAGTGTCTAGGATTGCTACGTGCTCAAGGTGACAGACCTGCCAGCCACGTTCACGACGTCGCAGGCTCGACGCGCTGGCATCTCATTCCGAGATCTCTACCGGGCGCGTGACGACGGTGACGTCATCGAACTGTCCCGGGGCGTGTTCCGACAGACGGACGCTCCAGCACCGTCCTACCCGGACCTGCTAGCCGTAGCCCATCGGGCGCCCCGTGGCGTCGTTTGTCTGCTCTCAGCGGCCGCTGTGCACGACCTGACCGACGAGGTGCCACTGGCAGTCCAGATAGCCGTGCCCCGCGGGACGTGGCCACCGGTGATCACGTACCCGGCGGTCGAGGTGTTCATCTATGACGCCGCGACCTTCGACCTCGGCCTCGAGTCGGTAAACGCCGCCGTCGGTGAACCGGTCAAGGTGTACTCCCCAATGCGGACCGTGGTGGACCTCATGAGGCTGCGGCAACGGATCGGGGAATCCGTCGCGCACCTGGCCCTGCGACGGTACGTGTCCAGCCCACAGGCGCAGATCGGGGAGCTGATGCAACTGGCCCGTGCCTTGGATGTGCTGGGCCCCACCCGCGCGGCCGTCGACGTCCTGACCGCCTCGTGAGCGCCCCAGTGACCCCTCTCCCAAGTCCCTCCGCGAGCGCCCCGTGACCCGCCCCACCCGTGCCGACCCGGCCGGGCAGGCGTACCTCGACCTGCAGAACCTCGCCCGCAGAGACGGCCGCTCCACCCAGTCCCTCCTCATCCTCTACGTCCTCGAAAGGTTCCTCGCCCGGCTCGCAGCCGGCCCGCACGCCGAGGAATTGGTCCTCAAAGGAGGGATGCTGATGGCCGTCTGGCACGCCCGCCGAGCCACCATCGACGGGGACTTTCTGGCCCGCAACCTCACCGTGGACACCAGCACCGTCCTGGCTCGCATCGTCGAGATCGCCGCCACCACCCCACCAATCGAAGACGGCGTCGACTTCCACGTACACACAGCCACGGCGAGCGGTATCCGAGACGGTGACCTGTACGGCGGGGTCCGCGTCACAATGGACGTCGGCGTCGCCGGGGCACACATCAAGCTGCGACTCGACATCAGCACCGGCGACCCCGTCATCCCCTCACCAGCCCGCATCGCCTACCCAACCCTGCGCCCCCAGCAGCACCCACCCGTGTCGATCCTGAGCTATCCGATGCCCGTCGTGCTCGCCGAGAAACTCTGCACCGCCGTCGAACTCGGCGCCGGCAACACCCGAATCCGCGACTACGCCGACATCTGGACACTGACCGGTCTCCACGACATCGACCGAACCGCCCTTACCCGAGCGTTGCGGGCGACCGCCGACCACCGACGCGTCCCGCTGCGACCTCTCGCCGCTCTGCTCGGCGACTTCGCCGCCATTCGCAGCACCGCCTACACCGCCTACACCAGACGGTTGGGACCCGACGCCGAACAGCTGCCTGCGGACTTCACCGACATCGTCATGGCAGTGATCACATTCTCAGACCCGATCCTCATCGACGGAACTGATCACCCGGGTCGCTGGAGCCACACAACCCGGCAATGGGTTCCCTGACTCCATGAAGCGGGCTGGTATCCAAAATCCTTCGAATTCTGACGGGTAGTGGGGAATGATTTCAAGGCGCACGTCCGCTACGGGATGCGCCTCTGGGCGTAGGGCGATGGGCGTGCAGCGCCGTGCGGGGGGGAGCCGCACGTCATGTGGACGGGGCCGCAATCGGCTCCACGCCAACGCTCTCTGCCCCAGCTGTTGCCTGCCGTGAGCATGGGACCGCTGTAGGCGGTCTTCTGCCAGCTTCATGGGACCACCTGGGTTGCCAGTCATGGGACCACCCGGCGCGTGGTGCCGGTGGCCCATCGGATCGCTCCTTGACTCGCCACGTTGCCTTCGTCGACGTGGAGGTCATCAGCGGTGGGATTCAGGGAGGTCGGTGTGGTTGAGGTGCGTGAGGTGCTGCGCGGTTGGCTCGAAGGAGCCGCGCTGCGCAAGGTCGCCGAGCGGGCGGGTGTGGACCGCAAGACCGCCCGCCGTTACGTCGCGGCGGCCGAAGCCGAGGGCCCGGTCCGGGGGGCCGGCGTCGAGGCGTTGTCCGATGAGCTGATCGGCGCGGTGGTGGCCGCGGTCCGTCCGGCTCGCCGCCCTCGACCGGATCGTCGCCCTTGCCGAAGCGGGCGCACACGAGGCCCTCGACGTCCTCCACGACGACGCAGTCCTCGACCACCTGCGCGACCCAAGTCCGGGCGAGAAAGGCGACGTCGAGAATCGAGCTGCCCTCGACATTGAACAGGGGTGGGCATTGCGGAACCGGGTGGTCGCCATGGCAGACGCCGGGCGCTACCAAGCCAGTCTCGCCGTCGCCGCCTTCGGCCACAGCAACGACGCCGCGACGACCCGGGCATTGGATGCTCAGGATCGGATCCTCAGCCGCCCGGACCCAACGCCCCACGAGGTCGGGTTCGGCTCTCGTCTCGTCCCCGACTCCTACCTCGTCAGCGCGCTCCCGGCAGACGACCAACGGGCGTGTCTTTTCAAGGCCCTCACTGTCGCCGAGGACGCCCGAGAAGCTGCCCTCAACCGCAATGACGCCCTCACCGCCGCCCGCAACCTCGTGCTTGACCAGACGGATGACGTCAAGGCCGACGCCCACCGGCGGGCGCGCGCCTTCGTCACCGGCGACCGCGACGGTAGCTACCTGGATGCCGAGGTCGGCCAGCATCGCCCACTGAGCGCCTTCCAGCCCAACCTCGGCCCGGTCACCCTTCGCGGGCACGGCCTGGCCTCGCCCACCACTGCGCCGTCACCCCAACAGACCATGGGTGGGTGCGCGACCAGGCGATCCTCCTACTGGCCAGCGGCGATGACGATCTCGTCGTGATGCCGCACTCACCCTGTCTCGGCTCGGCGAATACGCCCGCGCCGCCCTCGACCCGGCGCTGCTGGCCTCCCACACGCGACCGGTGGTCCGCCAGCTCGCCACGGTCATCGCCACTGTCACGCCCGACCGACACGGGCCGGTCCTGCGCCACCTCGCTAACGACTCGGACCACACCGTGCGACGCGTCCTCGCCGAGCAGATCAGGGACCTGCGGGGCGCAGCGTCCGACGACCCCAATGGGGAGCTGGTCGACGAGGTCCGGGCCAACCTCGCCACGGACCCCCGTCATAGCGTGCGGCGGGCCCTCGACTCCGGAAGCTGAAGGGCGGTCGCGGGACTCGACGAGCCGGAAAGCACGCGATGCGATGAGGCGTCGAGGGCGGTGACGGCCTCGACCGCCTCTCGGGCGGCGCTGCCAGCGTCGTTCTAGAGTCTCTGGTCGACCGCGAGGCGCTCCGCAGCGAGTCTGCGTGGGGAAACCGGCGGCCTGTTACCCCACGAGGATGTCCGGCTGACCCTCCTGATGGCCCTCGGTGATGAGGTCGCGCGAAATCTGCTCGGCGGAGGACGGCCACGACGCCAGCGGGGCCAACGCCGGGGTCCCGAGCCGCACGCTGCACAAGGTCGAGGGCACATGAAGCAGGTGCATCTCGTTCGTCCACCGTCTATGGGGGTGTTCGAGGTGGACGGCGGCAGAGCGGCCAGACACCCATGCCCCCCCTCAGCCCCCGACCACAACGACAGCCAGCAGCACCCCCACAACTCACGTCCCAAGATCCACGGTGGAACCGGGCTAAACAGGGGGCAAACACGGGATCGCCGCCAGCGACCGACTAACCACGGACCAAAAGCCATGGTCACAGAGCCGACGCGGGGACTCGAACCGACAACCGCCCGATTACAAGGGGGCCCGGAGCGGTCGCGGACCGTGCCGATGAGCACCGCCCCGTGGGCTCCTCTGCTGGTCACGGCCTTGCGGCATCCCCTCCAGCACCGGACGATCCCGGGAGATCGTCTAGACGTCGTGAGCATTCCGTGAGCAGCTCCGCCGCCGTGGTCACCTCTGGCGCCGCTTGGCGCACGGGGCCGACATGCCCTGCTGGTGCCCAGGGTCGGTCACTGGTGCACGGACGACGCGACGAGGTTGCCGTTCGGGAAACTTGCGTAATCCGTTGGCAACGGAAACACTGGGTTTCGCGAACTTGGAGGAGCCATGTCCCGACTTGAGCCGGCAGCCGACGCGGCGGCACCTGCAAGTGCGGCCGCAGTCCTCTCGACGGCCATCGCGACCCTCCAACAACGGCTACCGCCAGGGTGGGAACTCAGCGTGGCCAAGGGTGGATCCCCGCGCGCGGATGCTCTCCTGTCCGTCACGCCCCCCTCGGGTAGACCCCTCCGCCTCATTGTCGAAGCAAAGCGAACCCTCGTCACCCGCGATGTGGACCCGGTGCTGGCCCAGCTTCGCGCCCTCACCGAGCAGCACTCTGTCGACGCCCGACCGATGGTCGTCGCTCGCTACCTCGCGCCGGCGACCCGCCAGCGGCTCCAGGAGCGGGGCGTTGCCTACGCGGACGCAACCGGCAACGCTCACCTCGAGTCCGCTCGTCCACCGCTGCTCGTCCATGTCCACACGAATGACCGCGATCCGTGGCGCCCACCTGGTCGCCCCAGAGGCACGCTCCGTGGGCCTCAGGCGGCTCAGGTCGTGCGGGCCATCGTGGACCACTCCGAACCACTACCGATTCGGCGCCTCATCGACATCTCAGGTGTGTCTAGTGGCGCAGTTTATCGTGTGGTCGACTTCCTCTTGCAGGAAGGCCTGGTCGAGCGGGAGAAGCGCGGTCCAATGCGGGTCATGTCCTGGCGGAAGCTCTTAGAGCGGTGGAGCCAGGACTACAGCTTCCTCGAGTTGGTTGGCGAGGCGCGGTACCTGTTCCCGCGCGGCTTGTCAGCCCTAGCGGAGCGAATCTCCGCAGGCGGTGTCGCGCGGTATTCGGTAACGGGATCTCTAGCAGCCCGTCAGTGGGCGCCTTTCGCGCCGGCGCGGCAAGCGATGGTCTACGTCGATGACATCGAGGCGGCCGTCGTCACCTGGGGACTGAGGCAGACCGACACCGGGGCGAATGTTCTCCTCGCCCGTCCGCAAGCATCTGTCGTCTACGACCGGACGTGGTCCTTGTCGGGCATGACCATCGCTGCGCCGTCGCAGGTGGCCGTCGACCTGTTCAGTGGTCCGGGGCGCAACCCGAGCGAGGGCGAGCATCTGCTTGACTGGATGGAAGAGAACGAGCGTGTCTGGCGACGCTGACGAACTCACTCGCTCTCGGGAGGTCCTGCTCGACGCCCTGTCCGCGCTTGGCGACCACGCCGACAACGTCGTCGTCGTGGGAGCCCATGCGGTGTACCTCCGAACTCTCGACGTCGAGCTAGCAGTGGCCCCGCTGACGAGCGACAGCGATCTCCTCCTCGACGCCAGAAACCTGGCGCCTGAGCCGCTCATCGAGTCGGCGATGACGGCAGCCGGTTTCCGCATGCGACGCACGAAGGACCCCGGCTGCTGGGAGAGCCCCGACGGCGTGCCGGTCGACCTCATGGTGCCGGAGACGATTGCGGGCAAAGGCCGCCGCCGTGCAGCCGACATCGAGCCTCATTGCCACCGGGTCGCTCGGCGCAGCAAGGGCCTGGAAGCGGCCCTGGTGGACCGATCACGGACCGTTGTGCCCTCTCTGGCAGCTGACGACCGCCCGTCAATCGTTGCAAACGTCGCCGGCCCTATGGCCCTTATCGTCGCTAAACAACACAAGATCCACGAGCGACTAGGCAGCACACGGTTGAGCGCGAAGGATGCCCACGACGTCTACCGGCTGCTGGTTGCTGTCGACACACCGGTGCTGGTCCAGCTGGCCAGGGTCCTGCTGGCCCATCCACTGTCGGCGGAGGTGACACGCGAGGCGATAGGGCATCTCGGCGCGCTGTTCGCTGCGGGACCGGACGCGCGGGGGTCGGCCATGGCCGGGGAAGCCGAAGCCGGGGTTGGCGACCCGGACGTGGTCGCCGCAAGCACCGCAGCGCTCGCGGCTGACCTCCTAGACGCGATCGGCACAACGTGATCCCGGCATACCCCCATCGGGTGGCACCTCGCCCGCTGGCTTGATGACTGCTTCTGCCGGATCCAGGACGGTCCACCGGACGCGGTCGAGAGCCACCCGACTGGGGAGGATTCGGCCCGAGGGAACGAACATCAGGGCATCGACGTGACGTGGCCGAACGACAGTTAAGACCACCAACCCATGCTACTGACAGCGCCAGGCCAAGGCAGACGGCGGGAGCGGCGACCCCACCCCCGCTAGCGCTGTGGTCCGTCACGGTCTGCCAACCGTGAGCATCCGGGCAGGTTGCCACTTGACGCTCGCAATGTGGCTCAATTGCCCTGGTCAAAGAGCCGACGTCGGGACTCGAACCCGAAACCGCCCGAGTCAAAATGCGCTGTTGTTGACACCTGGCGATCGGTCGACTTGGTTGGTTTGACCTGCGCTGATAGGAAGTCAGCACCACCAACAGTTGTGGCTCGTCGGGCGTAACCACGAGCCATTGGTATGGATAAAGCATGGAAGTTCTCCCGATGCGCCGACCGACGCCTGCGCTCGGCGCGACGACGATTCCCTCGCAGGTGCGCGGCTCCTCGACCTCATTGCCGAAATTGGGCAACAGCTTGTTGCCCAACAGCCCGCGAGCACCCGGCTCCAACCTCGTCCTCGTCCCCGGTCGCCCAACGCCGTCTGACTCAGCCGCTGCGGGTGGGATCGACCCAGGATTCAGTGACCGGGTCCCAGCTCCGATCTCCGATCTCTTGGCGGAGGGCGGGGTCCGCGAACCGGACCACAGCGGCCAGGACCGTCGCGAACAACTCGGGAACACGTGAGGTGAGCTGCTGTCGGCGCCGCCACGCGCTCCACTTCGTCTGGGCGACGGCGGGATACCCAGCCAGCCGATCGTCAAGAGGCATGAGGGCCGCCCCGCGGTGCTCGCCCACGATCCGCAGTGCCTCTTGGAGAGTCGAGCCGGCGACCACCTGCCCCCGGGAGAGGAGGTGGACGTCGGCGAAGTCGCGCCACCGGGTGTTCGTCACGCCGCGCTGAATCGCAGTCACGATCTTTTCGGCGTACACCATCTCCAGCGGGTACCCGAGCAAAGCCGTCTCACCGCCCAGGAGGCGTGGCACAGCGATAGTTCGCGGGGCTGGCCAGATCGGGTCACCGACATTGACGTCCACGTGCAGACGCAGCCGCGCCGTGGCCATCGAGCACGGTAGGGACACTCGCACGCCGGTGTACTCGTCCTCGTCCCGAATTGTCTGCGCGTCCACGCCGTCGGTGTCGAATCGCAGCCCGTCGTCGTGATCGCGCGACGCCACCTCCCGGACGATCGCCAGGACGCGCTCGGCGTCACTCGGCACGTCCCGCGCAGCCAGATCGATGTCGCGAGTCGGGCGGCGAGCGCCGAAGGCCGCCAACAGCGCCCCACCCTTGAGGACGAAGCGCGAGGCGTGATCGGACTGCGCCAGCCGAGCCAGGAAACCCTCCAAGGCGTACAGGACGAGCAACTCCTCCGTGGCTCGACCCTCGCGACGAGCCAGGTTCTGCAGGTCCAGGTAGACGCGACCATCGGTCGTGGCCCTGGTGAGCCGATTCACTGCAACACCTGCAGAGCTGTCCGGACGGGAGCGACCGCGCGTGGCCAGTGGGACGCCATCGCCATCAGGTCCGCCGGCTGGGACCCTCGTCGCCGCAGCCATCGCCGCAGAGCCTCGTGAGCGACATCAGCGCCCTCCTTCCCCCGCAACCGGAAAGCGTCAACGACCGACCGTTCGGCGGAGTACAGGCCAATGATGACGTCGCCGTCGAGCGTGATCACGTCACGCCCGATGTCGAACGTGTCCCGGTCGAAGGCGTGCCAACGGATGGGACCGTCGATACCCGGCCGACGCGTCCCCCGTGGGAGGGCAATGTCGTAAGCACCCGGGATCTCGTCGGTGAGGTCGTGCCGCGCGAGCGCCGTGACGAGGCACATCGTGGCCTGTAGCGCGCGCGCCACGACTGCGGCGAGCGTGAGATCGGCGGACGGCGCATCGGCCCGGCGGTACAAGCCCCGGGCGATCAGATGGATGAGCTCGTCGTCCCGGAGCCGGTACAGCGAAGCCCTCGTCAGCCCGACTTCCAGGGCCTGGCTGTACGTAAAAGTCATGGGCAGGCGGTCGATCGCCGCCTCGCCAGTGATCACTCGGACCTCACGCATGACGACTCCTTCCGCCGCTGAGGAGAAACTGTACACAGGAGAGCGCTCCTGTGTACAGTTCCTCCGTCAGGCACGACGTGGCTGGCTCGTGACCCAACACGCCGACGGCCACCGACCAGGATGACGTAACCCTGTGAGCTGGACGCGCGGAACTCGAACTGCGGCTGTGAACACCATCGGCGGTGCCTCGAACGTCTGGGCGGTGCCGTCCGGGCGGACCGCGAGGAACAACATCGGCACACCGGCCAGGTCGATCCCCCCGGAGTCGGTCGCCAGGTTCAGCAACCCCAACAGGTCCACCGGCCGCCGCGTCCTGTCCGGCAACGAGTTGAACACCTCGTCGCCCGGCACCCGGGCACGGCGGGTCAGCGCCTGCTCGATCGCCCTGGACAGGTCGTCGTAGAACGGCCCGCCGAGCGCCCGAATCGCCGACACCGGCAACACCGTCGCACCCGCACCGCCGGACTGTCGCAGCGGCGTCAAAGGGGTCCGCACCACCACGGTCTGCGGCTGCTCGCGCAGCACCGCCACATCGGCCACACCCACCTGACCGTCCGACAGCACCAACCCGTCGCTGTCAATGTCGAGCGCGACGTGCCCGACCGGTGTCGCCAGCCGCGCACGGCCGCCAGGGTTGCGGTCGACCCACTCCCGCAACGCCACCTGCGCGGCCTGGAGTGCCTGCGCCAGTTCCCGCTCCCGGCTCGCGTCGTTCGAGCGCAGGAAGTTGCCAACCCGTTCAGTCAGTTCCCGCCGTTGCAGGTACACCCCTTCGACAGCGGCGGCGATCATCCGCACGATCCGCCGCGCCTCCGCCCGGTCCTGGTCGTTGAGCAACTCGGCGAATGGGTGGGTGAGGATCAGTTCCAAGTTGCGGCGCAGCGCCTCCCGCGACGCTCGGTCGCCGAGCAGCGCCTTCGCCTGTGCGAATCCACGCCCGTACGGGTCAGCCTCGACCAGGTTGTGGATCCGTCCCGGGTACTCACCGACGATCACCCCGTGCGGTCGCTCGTCGGCTAGGAAATCGTCGACGATCTCCCGCGCCATCGACGCGAACGACGCCTCCACCCGCTTCAAGTCCTCCGGCAGCCGGGCGATCTCCCCGGTCAGGTGCAGGAAGTCCGACAAGATCACGTCTGAGTCAGCCAACTCGACCGCCCCGCCCGCCTCCAGACGAGCCATCTCCGCCCGCGCCGCCTCCAGGTCGGCGTCGAGCCGTTCGATCTGCTGATGCAACCGCTCCTTCCGAGCCTCCGGGTCCGCCGTCGCCTTCAACGCCAGCGCCTGCGCCTGGTCGAGGATGATCCGAACCTGCGACTCGCTCAACGCGGCGCGGGTACTCGAAAGGTCCCGGGTGATCCGGATGGCCTCCCGCGCCTCCGCCGTCAGCCGGTACACCTCTGACTCACTCACCGTGAACCGGCCCAGCCACCCCCGGTCCACCCACGACTTGCACCGGTCACGGACCGCCCGCAGATCATCCGGATCGAGAGGACAGTCCGGCATGTCCTCTTGAATCGCCAAGAACACCCGCCGCACCTGCGTGTGGAACTGATCGACCGGGATCTCCCGCTGCCCCTCGCTGAACACCTACATCAGCGTCGCCAGGATGATCGGGCCCCACTTCTCCTGCCGGAAGAGCGTCATCGTGGGGTTGTCGTTCAACGCCCGGTCGACATCGAGATACCGCAGCATCGACTCCGTCATGACCACCCTCCACCGAGTGAACTCGCCGTGCGCAGCAGGCAGCGCGGCAGGGCCGAGGCGGGTGGGCGGAGCGCGACGCGCACGCTAACGCGCCACACCGACACCCTTCCCCCAGACAGCCGTCCGGCTTACGCCGCGACCAACAGCGCGGGGGCGTCATCACCGCGCCTAGAGGGCTGGGTCCCGCGAAGCCGGGTTTTTGAGTCGGGTTGGTGGTTGTGGGGTCGGGTTCAGGCGGTGAGTCCGTTGTGGTGGGCGAGGACGTCGATGGCTTGGCTGTATCGGTCGGCAGTTGCGCGTAGGGGGCCGGTGTTGGTGGGGTCGGTCAGGGCCGCGAGTCCGGTGGGCAGGAACCGGTCGTGGACGCGGGTGAGGAACATGGCGGTGGGTAAGGGGTCAGCGTTCGACCTATCGAGTTCCTGCGGAGCGTGAGGTGTCTGCCCGGGTGGCTCAGAGCCCGCCCGTCCAGGTCGCGGTGATCCAGTCCAGATCCGCTTGGGCTTGGGCGCGGGCGTTCTGCTCGTGCGCGAAGAGGTCGGGGCTCTTGGTCAGGACCAGGACGAAGGGGCGGCCTTCGCGCCGGGTTTGGTGGGTGACAGGCAACTCGGCGTCCTGGATGCGCTGGTGAACGTGCTGCCGGCGCTTCTCGGCGAGCGGCCAATCCAGCGTGATCCGGTGCGGATCGCGAAGGAACGCACCCAATTCGGCGCACAAGTCACATGTACAACCTTCCGGCGCGTCCACAGACCAGTCGTCGGCCGCTCGTGCCGGGCGGGCGAGCCGCGCCCGCAGCCGGGCGGCGCAGTCGGCCGCCAGGTCGGGCACTGCAGAGCGTTCACGCACGTCAGGCGTTGGTGACGCCGCAGTTCGTAGCGCCCTCAGCGTGCAGTGCAGGATGGCATCCGGATGGCGACTGAGGTGAGCAAGGATGGCGTCCCGCAGATCGACGGCGTCCAGAATGCCCGCGGCCTGCAGCAGCCCGGCGAGGAGTTCACCCAGCGGCGCGAGATGGGTCCGGAGGTAGCTCGGCCGACCATGCCGCAACCAGACGTCGATCTGCGCCGCCAGGTACTCCCAGGTCCCGCCGAGCAGGTCCCGCCCCACCGCGACCCCGGTCTCGCCCTCGGCGCCGAGCGCCTGGGCCAACTCGGGCATTCTCCTGGCCCATTGGGTGCGGTCCTCCCCGACCGTGAGCGCTCGGTACGGCCATCGGGGGTCACCGAACCAGGTCCTCACCAGCTCACCGGCCCACGCCTGGCCGTAGCGCCCGGCCACCTTCGTCAGCGCCTTGACATGGCTGCGGCGCAGCGTCTCGACCTGGAACGGTCGCAACAGCACCACGGCGGTGTCGGCGTCGTCGAGGACCGACGCCACACGCAGCGCCTTCGGCAGCAAACCAGTCTGGTCCTGGCTGCGGACCAGGCCGTCCCAGAACGGGGCCAGGGTCACCACCGCCGCAAGAGCGGCAATCCGGGCCTGGTCGCGCCCGGTGCCCCGGGCTGCTCGCACCGTGGCGACCACCTCCTCCAGCGCCTGCAGCGGGGAGATCTCCGCCCGGATCGCGAACGAGCGCGCCCGCGGCCACACGACGACGGCCGCACGCCGGTACCAGCGGTCCATCGTGTTGCCGTAGTTGCCCATGTAGCCCTCGAACTCGGACTCATACGGCCTCAGCTGGGCGGTCGGCGTGCTCGCGCAGACCTCGTCCGCGTCCACATCCAGTGCGATGTCTTCCACCCACGTGCCAGCGGGATCGGTCCACCGGGTCAGGCGGATCGAGGAGTCGAGCAGGCTCTCCAACTCATAATCCACCGGACCGGCGTCCCGGGCCGGGTCCTCGGACCAGCGCCGGCGGGTGGACCGGTCATCCGGCTCGAAGGCGTCCCAGGTTTCCTGGATCTCCGCCAGCGCCAACGCCACCTCACAGTCCACCGAGTCCGCCGCCGACCGCAGCAGCGCCACCCGCCGGGCATCTGCTCCCTTCAACCGTGACCAGCTCAGCCCACGCGCGGTGTACTCGCGATCCAGCAGGTACACCAACCGGTTCGGGGGGTCCAGCACCTCATCGCGGTACCGGTGCGTGCGCCGGGTGGACAGGTGCGCGAGCAGCGGAGCCGTCAGGTCCGCGAGGACAGGTTCGTCGGTGGGACTCGCGGCGGCGGAATCGCCTTCCAGCAGCAGGTTGTACGTCAGCGCTACCCGATGCCCCGAGGACACCGGCCGCACCTCGTGCAGGCAGTCGGCATAGAACGCCACCAGGCAGACCTTGGACTTCGAGGCCCGGTACGTGGTCTCCCGCTCGCCGTGGTGCAGGACGAGTTCGCCGCCGGTGTGCGTCGACGGCAGGGTGACCACCAGCGTGGCGACCATCGAGTCGTCCTTCTCGGAGTCCTGGTGCGGGGCAAAGAACTGACCCGGCTCGTACACCAGCACCGAGTGCAGCTGCGCCAGGAGCCGGCATGACGGCGGCAACCCGAGCCCATCACGCACGGCGTCCAGCGCCGCCGCGAACCTCGCAGACCACTCCACGTGGACGAGCTCCTTGGGAACCTCCCAGGTGTCACGTACCCGGCGGTCAGTCAGAGTGCGCTCACCCCGCCCGAACTTCGCCGGGCGACCGAGACCAGACAGCGTGCTCGCCTGCGCGAGAGTCAGTGGCAGATCGACGTGGCCGACCCCCACCACCTCCACGTGCACGTCGTCAGGGTTCACCTGCAGCTCGATGCCGGCCGCCGCCGCAGGCGCGAGCGCTGCGAGGGCTTCCGCTAGTTCCTCACGCGGCGTCACCGCCATGGCGCGGCCTCCTACTCCGGTTTGCGACCTTCACCTGACCGGACCTGCCCGCCTTGGCCGTAACCCGCCCGGGGGGCACAGCCTCGTCCTCGACTGCCCGCGGAAGCAAACCGACGATGCGGATGCGAGACCACCCCGCCGCCTACGGCGAGGCTGGCCGCCCACCCGGACCTCAGGGTCGGCTCAGCCTTGCGGTCCGGGCTCGAGCCACTGGTCACAGCCGGCGCCGAGCGGCCCCGCTACTGTCTGCCTGTGGCGAGCGTGGACTATATGTTCCTCGCCGAGCACGTCCGGCTCGAACCGAACGGGATGATGTCGGTCCCAGGGTTGGGCGTCACGTACCTCCAGGTCAGCCACCTCCCGGTGCCCTACTCGAGGAGCGTGGCAGGGCGCCTGCTGTTCGACGACACCGAGGACAGAGTCACCGCGACGCTGACGGTCATCGGCGCCGACCATAGCTTTGAGTTGTCCTTGGTGACCGAGATCGACCTCAACCTGGACGAGACGGCCATCGACGGGCCACGCTCGGCCCCGTTCGCCGCCAACGTCACCCTGCCTCTGCCTGTGGAGGGCCGCGACGACGTCACACTTGGAGTCGAGGGGGCAGAGCTGGCCCGCCAGTCCTTCTTCGTGGTCCATCAGCCGCTGGAACAGCAGCCCCGAGAATCGCAGCCCCCCGGACGGCAGGGGAAGGCACCCGAGCGATCATCCGGTATCGCCAGCACGCACGCGACCAGATGCACCGGCGTCGAGTGACCACCGACGACGTCGGGCACACCCTCGCCAACGTCCGAATGAGCCACTCCACGCCCAAGAACAGCGTCTGCCACTACGGTCCGGGTATGGACGGCAGGGAGCTGAAGGTCTGGTGCTTCCCTGTCGATGAGACCCAGAGTTCCCTGTACGTGGTCAAGTCCGTAGCATGGAGGGATGACGATGCCGACTAGTCGCACCGTGCGTGTCGTGCTTGACGTAGAGGCCGGGTTGGCCTATGTCACGCTGAGCGACTTGGCTGTGGCACGCACCGTCAGCCTGACCGACGCCATCAACCTCGACCTCGACGCGTTCAATGTCATCGTCGGCATGGAGGTTCTGGATCTCGACGCCGAGATCCCCTTCACCCGGCTCGTCGACGAATACCATGTCCCCACCAGCACCGTCGAGATCTTGCGACTCATGCGGCCCAGCATGGCCGAGTTCCACGGCCGGGTCAGCCCCATCACGAGGCAGCCGGTGGTCGCCCGCGACCGGGTCGCGGCCTAGGCAAAACCGACACCCGGCCCACCGCGATCATCACGTGACATGCCCCTTCCGCCAAACTCCGGCGATGATCGTGGGAAAAGTCGTGGGACTCGATCCGACGTTCGCCCCGGTTGCTCAGATCGCTCTGGTGCCAGCGGTGCGCTCTCAGCGCTGATCAGGGGTGTTTGGCGCCCACGTGAACGGACTTTCAATCCGCAGGTTGCGGATGGGCTGCCTCGGGTTCGCGGTCCAAGACCGGTACACCGCACAAATGACTGCCGCTCCGACGACTTTCCCACGCCCAAGTGGGCCATGAGCCCCACGTCTATTCGGCCGCCGGGTCGCGTCGACGGGCGCCCGAGGGGCTGTACTCGAGGCCGTCGTGAGTGGCACGAGTAAAGACGGGGTAAACGCGGGAGCGCCTCCCCCAGGGACGTGATCAGCGGACAAAACGACTGGTCACAGGGAACAGAGCCGACGTCCGGACTCGAACCCGAAACCGCCCGATAGGCTCAGCGTGACGCCACCAACGAGGTTCCTAGCCGTGTCAGCAAGGGCGGAAACAAGCAGGTCGGGCGCCTGGTTGCAGTCATCGACGGTCGTGGTCGTCCGCTGGCGTCCGCAGGTGATAGTGACACTGGCGTGACAGATTGGTCCCGGGCAGGCGTCGTCCGGTGGGCGGGCTGGGCCAGGCGCGTCCACCCTCACTGAGTCATTCGACCTCGTGGGTTTCGTGTGACCCAATTGCAGTGGTGAGGGTGAAGCTGACTCAGTCCGCGCGCAAGCATCGGGTTGGGGCAGATCGCATCTCGCTGTGGTGAACAATGAACAACAGCGAGCCGACGCTCGTCCCGGCCGATTGGGATGACATGGACGACCGGCTGGTCTGGATTGGTGTGGACGCCCGCGGCGTCGAGCTGGAGATCATCGGCATCGACCAGGGCGAGCGGCTGCTGGTCATCCACGCCATGCCCACGGACTACCGGAGCAAGCCGAAGAAAGACTGATGAGCAAGCGGTAGGAGTTGGAGCCCGGAGTCGTAGACCTCGACATCGCAGAGGAGTACGACACCAAAGGCAACCGGATCGACAACGCCTACGTCGAGCGGGCAGTCGCCGATGTCCAGACGAAGCTACGCGCTGGTCGGCCCTCGCTGACCCGCCCAGGTACTCACTCCCCCATCTTGTCCTTCCGCATGCCGGAACAGCTTCGGCGTAAGGCCGAGGAGCGCGCGGCCCGCGGGGGCGTGACCCTGTCCAGCCTCGCCCGCGAGGCGCTGGAGCGGTACCTAGCAAGCTGAACCCCTCGTTGCGAACGCAGGTGAGGGCGCCCTGCGAGGGCGCCTGCCCAGCTCTAGTGCTGTCCCGTGTCGTCAAGGACGGTGCCATCGGACGGGCTGCTGACCTTCTGTCGGCTCCAGGGCGGGGGGCTGCTACGCGGTCGCAGCGTGTCCCCAACGTTGTTGGGTGACTTGTCGGGTGGTGTCGGTGCGGGTGGCGATCTCAGCCCAGGGGTAGCCAGCCTGGCGCAGCCCGGTCACGTTGTGCGTGGCGGTGTCGAGCTCGGCCGCCAGGGCGAAAAGGTCGGCAAGTGCTTCGACATCGGCGGTGGCTGCGACCCGGCGGCCGTGGGCGCGGACGGTGCGGTGCCCGTCCCCCTTTTGCTCGGAGGCTGGTTGTCAAGGCTGTGACCAGGTAAACAGTGGAGCCGACGGTCGGACTCGAACCGACAACCGCCCGATTACAAGTCGGGTGCGCTACCAATTGCGCCACGCCGGCGAGCACCGGCCCGTGACCGGCCGCCAGGCCGGGTGACCCCGGCGCGTCCAGTGTGCCAGCGCCGGCCCGCCTCGTGCGCACCCACCGCTCAACCGCACCCCCGACTCGACCGATACACGCAGCGTGAGTACTCGGGGAGCGCACCACCCGTATGCCCCGAGTCTGCTGACCAGTGGCGACGCCGACTGACGGCCCGCTGCGGCGCCTGCCCCCTCCCCCGGCAGCGCTGGCACCGGTCCTTGCTGTCCTTGACGGTCTGAGTATCGCTCGGCGCATCGGGGCGCTCGTCGCCTGTCTGCTGATCCCCGGCCTGGTCACCACGTATTCATTTGCCGCCTCACTCGGGGTGGAGATCGAGGTCGCCGCGACGGAACGGTACGGCGTGGGGATCGTGGCAACGACTCTGCACGTGATAGTGGATGTCGTCGACGGCCGCACCGTCGACCCGATCGAGCTGAAGACGCAGATCATCGCCCATCCAGAGCTGGTCTCCGAGAGTGTAGGAGACGCCGTACTCCGCGCCGTCGACCAGCACAACCCGAATTCACCGCAGTCCCGGGTACGCACGGCGGAGGCACTCAGACTCTTCGTCACGGAGGTCAGCCGGACCAGCAACCTGCTCGGCGACGCCGAGTCGTCACGATTCTCGTTGTTGCGCGCGTTGGTGGAGCGCCTACCTGCCGCCCTGGTCGCGACCGCAGAGGCCGCCGCACCAGTACCAGTCGGTCACAGCCTCGTCGGGTCGCGGTCGGTCCAGGCCGGTGTGCTCTCCGCCGCCTCGACCGGTATCAGGCACGACCTGCAGGCCAGCGTCGACCAGTCCACTGACCCCGGCTTCGGCAACGACGTGGCACCGCTCATGACGGCGTCTCGCACCCTGTCCCAGCTCGCCTATGCGATCACGGAGGACTTCGCCGATGCCGAGAGCATCGAGCAGGGCCCCGCACTCGCTGCGGTCGACGCCGCCATCGGACCCTCCGCCGACACCCTCCAGGACCTGCTGGATGTCCACGTCAGAACACTCGAGCACTCCCGCGACCTGGCGCTGGTCGTCGCGATCCTGGGGTTCGCGGCCGCGACCTGGATCGGCGTCGCCGTGATCTGGCGAACCCGGACCGATGTGGTGCAGCTGGTCGGTGGTGTCACTGCGCTCGCCGCCGGTGATCGTCGCGAGCACGAGATGCCCGCAGGCGGCGATGAGTTCGGCGACATCGGTCGCGCTCTTGCAGGTGCCAGGACTCGCCTGTCGACGGCCGACGAGGAGATCCGGCGGCAGTCGGAGGAGCGACTGCGGCTGCTGCGGCTCGGCGAGGCCCGGCAGCGAGTGCTGGAGCACCTGCTGGGCGTCCAGCGGCTGATCTCCGCGCGCACACCGCTCCCGGAGATCTTCGACCAGATCGTCGCCTCGGCGGCAAGCATCCTGGGCGACGTCGTCGTTGGTCTCGTGGTCTGCGAGACCGATGACGGCCGGTCGCCGAGTCTCGTCGCCACGTCCGTGCCTGTCGGTCCCGCCGACAAGGCGCGCATCATCGACAGCAGCGCCACCAGCCTGCGCACCGGCCGCGGTACCACCAGGCCCGACCTGCTGGCCGCCCCGGTGATCGTGCGGGATGCCCCCGCAGGAGCGCTGCTGGCGCTGTTGCAGTCGCCTGCCGACCCCGCGGACGACACCGACCGCGCAGCTCTGCTGCAGGCGTTCGCCCAGCAGGTGGGGCTCGCGGTCACCGATGCGCGCACCGCCGCGGAGGTCTTCGAGGCCCGACACGACCTTCTCACGGGCCTGCCCAATCGCACCCTGTTTCTCAGCCTGCTGACGAAGATGCTGGAGACCGACGATGACGAGGCGCTGACCTTGCTGTTCATCGACCTGGACCGGTTCAAGAGTGTCAACGACAGCCTGGGACACCAGGCAGGTGACGAGTTGCTGGCCGCCGTCAGCAGCCGCCTGCGCGAGTGCCTTCACGAGAACCACATCGCCTCCCGGCTGGGGGGCGACGAGTTCGCCGTCGCCATCCGCGGCCCGGTGGCATCCGAGGGCCGCGCCATTGCGCAACGCATCATCGCCGTGCTGCGCGAGCCGTTCGTCATCGGCGGCACCACGGCCGCCATCGATGCAAGCATCGGCATTGCCTACGTCATCGGTGGCGACGAGTCTCATGACGCGGCCTCGTTGCTCAGTGACGCCGACATCGCGATGTACCGGGCGAAGAAGAGCGGCGGCGGTCACGCCGTGGTCTTCGAGTCCCACATGCGCGAGGAGAGTCGGCAGCGGCTGACCATGGTCGCCGACCTGCGGGCAGCGCTGACCGCGCGGCGGTTGCACTTGGAGTACCAACCGGTCGTGGACCTGGCAACCGGCCTGGTCGCAGGGGTCGAGGCGCTGGCCCGGTGGCATCACCCGGTGCGGGGCAACATCGCGCCGACCACCTTCATCGCGGTCGCGGAGGAGATCGGCGTCATCGAGGACTTGGGGCGATGGGTGCTTCGGGACAGTCTTCGCCAGCTTCGGTCCTGGCGATCGATGCACCCCCTGCTGCGACTCAACATCAACGTCTCAGGTCATCAACTCGCGGCCGACAATTTCCCGGCGGTCATTGCATCCGAGCTTCATGCTGCGGGGGTGCGACCCGAGTCAATCACCCTGGAACTGACCGAAAGCGTCGTCATGAACGACCCCGAGAATGCGCCGCGGCAGCTGGCCAAACTCAAGGAGCTGGGTGTCCGGATTGCCGTCGACGATTTCGGCACCGGCTATTCCTCACTCGCCTACCTGCGGCGCCTTCCCGTCGACGATGTCAAGATCGACCGCGAGTTCGTCAAGGGGCTGGGCAGCGACGAGCGGGACTACGCGGTCGTCGCGACCGTGCTCGAACTGACCCGGTCGTTGCAGTTACGGGCGGTCGCCGAGGGTGTCGAGACCCCCGGCCAGCTGGCGGCGCTGCGACGGCTGGGGTGCCCATACGGTCAGGGGTACCTGCTCGGTCGACCGATGCTGCCGGCCCAGCTGGCGGCCTTCTGCGGCGCCCCCTCGGCAGTCCTCGCACCGCCGGCGCTGGACGCCTGACTTGCTCGTCACAAGGCGCTGACCAGGCCCGCGAGCTCATGCAGCTCGGCGAAGCTGCGAGCCACCTCGTCGAGGTCGAGACCGGTGGTCAGGGGATCGCGACCGGACAGCACGATGATCTGCTTGCCGTCCCGGGTGTAGCCCTCGACGCAGGGCAGGCCGCGGTTGTCCTCGTCCTCGATGGGTTCCCAGCCCTCGTCGTCGAGCAGCCGCACGAGCGCGTTCCAGTCCGCCTCGTGCAGCGATTGGCCCGCGATGGGCGCCACGACGTCGTCATGTGGCATGGGCCGCACCAGCACGCCACAGCCCGTGATGTCGTCGAGATACGCGACATGGGATGCGAAGACCACTGATCGCATCGACGTTCCCTTCTCTATGCGAGCAGTCGCACACGCTACCCAGCCATCCTTGGATACGCGGATAGCTGCCGGAAATCGAGATCGGGCGTGTCCGTACAATTCTACCGGAACAACGCGAACCGCATGCTGTCCCCGGGGCGCACCTGTGACAGCAGGTCGATATCGGCGTCGGCGACGACGGCGATCACGGGATAGCCACCAGTGACCGGATGATCAGGTCCCAGGATCACCGGTAGGCCATTCGGCGGAACCTGCACCGCCCCGCGGACCATACCCTCGCTCGGCAGTTCACCGCGGTCGGCTCGCCACGCGATCGTCGGGCCGGTCAATCGGATCCCGACCCGATCGGAGTCGGTACCGACCTGCCATTGCCCTGCCATGAGCAGCCCCGCCGCCCCCTCGTCGAACCACTCGAGTCGAGGGCCGAGCCGGATTCTCGCAACGACGCTCGACGTCGCGTTCACCGGCATCGGGGCCGCGTCGAGGACAGGAAACGAAGCAGGCGCCGGCCCGATCGGCAGCGCGTCACCCTCACGCAGCGGCCGCGCGCCTAGGCCGGCGAGGGTGTCGTAGGAGCGCGAGCCGAGGACACCGGGCACCACGATCCCGCCGCGAACCGCCACATAGCACCGCAGGCCCGACCGAGCCTGGCCGATGTCGATGGTGTCTCCGGCAGCCAGCGGTACGGGACCGGCTCTCGCCACCGCCCGTCCTCGAACCAGGATCGGTACATCCGCACCGGTCACCGCAAGTACGACATCGCGCAGTGCCCGCAGCGCCAGGCCACCGAACAGCACTTCCAGGCCGGCCGCAGCGTCGGGGTTGGCCAGCAGCCGGTTGGCCAGCCGCAGCGCCGACCGGTCGGCCGCCCCGGCGGCGCCGACACCGAGATGCGCGAGGCCGGGTCGCCCACGGTCCTGCACCAGCACCTGACCGCTCACGGCCTCGGCCAGCAGTCCTGGCGCCGTCACGCGCTGACGAACCGCACTCTGGTGCCGGGCGAGATGAGCGCGGGCGGACTCCGCTCGGCGTCGAACAATCGCGGCAGGTCCACCGCCCTGCCGATCAAGCGCCAGCCACCCGGAGTGGCCCGTGGATAGATTCCGGCGTAGCGACCGGCCAAGCCCAGCGTGCCGGCTGGGACCAGCGGACGGGGGCTCGAGCGCCGCGGCACATCCAAGCCTCCGCCCACCAGGTACGCGAAGCCGGGTGCGAAGCCCGTGAAGGCGGCGGTCCAGGTCACACCAGTCAGCGTCGCGACGAGGGCCTCGACGCTTCGCGCGGTGAGATCGGCCGTTGCCGCCAGGTCATCACCGTCGAAGCGGACCCTTAACGTCACCATGGTCGCGGGCGGGCCCTCCTCGTCACCGGTCATGGCAGTGACGAGCGCGAGCGTGGCCAGCCAGGCGCCCAGCCGAGCGTGACGACCCGGTGTCGTGGTAACCAGCACGGTGGCGGCCGCCGGCACCACATCGACGACCCCATCGACGAGACCGGCGCCGGCGGCCTTCTGAACCTGGTGCGCCACGGCGAGCACGCGGCGGGCGTCCAGCAGGTCGCCCCCTGTCAGCTCGACGTCCAGCAACCAGCCGGTGTCGCCGACGGCGCGCCACCTGTTCATCGCGACGACGACCGGGTCAGCCAGCGAAAGGCGCGATCGAGATGCCCTCGCCGGCCAACCGGACACGGACCGCGGCGGCCAATCGGTCTGCGCCGGGGGTGTCGCCGTGCAGGCAGATCGTGGCGACGGCTCCGGCGCTGGCCAACGACACGGCCTGCGCTGCGACGGCGGCGGTGTCGGTCAGCACGGCATCCGGCCGCGCCCGGTCCAGCAACCGCCCGTGCTCGTAGCGGCGGTCGGCGAACCCCTCGTGGACAAGCGCAAGTCCCGCCGCCTCGGTGAGCGCGTCCAGATGGGACCCCGGGAAACCGACGATGACGAGCGTCGGGTCCACCTCGGCGACGGCACTCACCAGCGCCTGCGCCTGGAAGGGCGAGCTGGACATCGCGTGGTAGAGCGCGCCGTGCGGCTTGACGTACCGAACGGTGCCGCCTTCTGACCGGGCCAGCGCCCTGAGTCCGCCGATCTGGTAGGCGACGTCGGCAGCCAGGTCGGCGGGGTCGATGTCGATGAACCGGCGGCCGAACCCCGCGAGGTCGCGGTACCCGACCTGGGCGCCGATGGTCACGCCGTGGGTGACCGCCAGCGCGCAGGTCCGGCGGATCGTCGTGGGGTCACCGGCATGGAACCCGCACGCCACGTTCGCGCTGCTCAGATGGGGCAGCAAGGCCGCGTCGGCGCCCAGGGTCCAGCGGCCGAAGGACTCGCCGACGTCGGCGTTGAGGTCGATGCTGCGGCTCACGCCACGGATCCTGTCAGGAGGCCGGCAGCCGTTGCCCCCGTACCCAACCGATCGCCCGGGACACGTACTCGGTGATGTCGGCGGTCTTGAACCACTCGGGTGGCACGTCCCAGGTCCGGGTCTCGATTTCCAGATGATCCGACAGCGGCGTCCGCGCTCAGCAGGCTGCGGGTGAACACCGTGACACAGCTGGCCCCGTCACATTCGCCCAGAAAGCCAGCGGTGCGGCTTGACAGCGATTCACCCACGATCTCCGTAGAACGGGGGTCGGTCGAGTGGGTCAGGGAAGGTCGACGGTGGACAGCGAGAAGATCTCGCTGGTCAGCGGCGCGCCGCCGAACAGCGTGTCGAACTGGCTGTTCGTGACGACCAGCTGATCATGGACCAGGACACCCGTGGTCGGGATGTCGGCGCCGTCGTAACTGAAGCCGGTGCCCACCACGCCCCTGCGACCACTGTTGCTGAGGTCGATGGGCAGAATCGTGTTGAGGAAGTTCTGGATCACGTACAGGGTCTTGCCGTCCCGCACCAGGCCGTCGCCACTGGGGACCGGCACACCCCCGAGGTCCACCTGCGCCACCGAACCGGTGCGCAGGTCGACCCGGTACAGCGCACCGGCGGCGGAGTAGACGACCAGCAGTCCCCTACCGTCTGGGGTGGTCGCGATGCCGTTCGCGTTGAACCCGCCGGGGATCAGGGGGGCCACCGAAGTGTCGAAGGCAACGTCGAGCAGGCCGTCCGCGTCGGCGCGGTTGCCCCGGATCTCCTTGGCGTCGATCTTGTAGATCACCGCACGGAACGAGTCGGTCAGGTAGGCCGTGCCGTCCCGCGTCACCGTGACGTCGTTGACGAAGGTGGAACCTGGAGCGTTGTCAGGGACCTCGAAGGCAGCGATCAACTCGCCCGTGCGGGTGCTGTAGACCCAGGCGCGGCCGGTGTTGGCGCCCGTGACGATCAGCCGGTCACCGGTGACTGTCATGCCCGTCGCCGCCGTGCGCCCGTCCGCGCCGCCAGGCAGGAAAGGGGTCAACGTGGTGGACCGGATCGAGCCGCGGTAGACCGTTCCGTCAGCCACCGAGGAGGTGTAGAGGTTGCGGCCGTCGAAGGCCACACCCTCGGGGAAGACGTCCTGACCATCGATGGTGTAGGTCGGTTGCAGCCCTCGGTCGCGGCCCCCGCGGTCATCAGCGATGGCGGGTGCGGTCGTCGCGGCGGCGATGGCGGTCGCCGCCAGGGCCGCCAGGAGGAGTCGGGTGCTGGGCATGCGTGCTCCTTGTTCGGGTTCATGGGTCGGACGTATGCCAACCCCGAACGCTCGCAGCATCGCACGCGCTCGAAATGCTCCCGACAGGT
>CAZEYA010000044.1:0-24504 GCA_964516515.1 uncultured Kineosporiaceae bacterium
CGCCCCGACAGTGTCACCACCACCGGCGGCAGACCATGACCCGCGAGCCCACGCCCCGCAGATTTCCCCTAGTTGCCATGGCAGCGAGCCTCACCGCATGCCTGACAGTGGCCTGCTGCAGTTACACCCCAACGCCGTCATTGGAGGAGATATACGACAGGGTCCGAGCCATCGACGCCCGAGTCGCCGGTGAACTCGACCTGCCAATCGACCAACGCACCGAGCAGGTGCTCGACGGCGGGCCCAGCTGTCGAAACGGCGGTTGCCCCCGGATCAGCTCCTACTACATCCTCGATCCGCCCTACGACCCGCAGCAGTGCGAGACGTGGGCGGACACGTTGCGGGACTTGGGGTGGGGTCACGGCAGTCCCGATGGGTACGTCGACGAGCGGCCCATCATCAATGATCTCGGGCAACCTGGGAAACCCGCCTGCCAGGTCGACGCTCTTCACATCACCCTCAACGAGCGAGTCACGATAGGCACCTACTACGTCGATGCGGACACCTCAGGGATCAGCATGACCTCCTACTGGCGGATCTGACTGGGACAGCCGCGAGCGCGCCACCGTTGGGCGACGGCGATCACAGGGCGCGCCCGGCAGTACCAGTCAGATCCGCCACCGGCCGGTCATTCTGGGGCAGAAGGAGATCATGGTGATGCGGACCGCCACCACAGGCGGCCCTGCGCCCGCCCTGAATCGCCACGCCGGGGCGATTCAGCCTGTGGGTGCTGACGGCACCGGACGGGGGTGTGGGCCGGCTGCGTGCGCTCGGGGCGCCGGTGTCCGCCACCGCGGCATAATGGGCCGGTGACCGCTGCCGCCGAGACGTGGCCCTTGATCGTCGACCAGATGTCGCTGGCCGAATACTTGAACCTGCCTGGTGATCTGCGTGCTGAGATCGTGGACGGAGTACTGCGACCGATGACTCGTGAGGATCGGCGCAACCGCGAGATCCAGATCATGCTGCTACTGACGCTCCGCAGCCAGTGCCCCCCCCGGTACCTCGTCTTCCACGAAGAAGTCGTGGTCCTGTCCGAGGTGCCGCTGCTGTCGAGGATCCCCGATGTCGCAGTGATTCACCGTTCGCCGGAGGACCGCGGCAGGAGCAATCACACGGCTGCGGCGGATGTCCTGCTCGCTGTAGAGGTGATGAGCGGCTCGACGCGAAGCGCCGACCTCCGCGAGAAGCCGGTCGAGTATGCCCTGGCCGGGATCCCCGCGTTCTGGCGCATCGGGCTGGATCCGGATCTTGTGGTCGTCACCCATCGTCTCGTCGCCGACGAGTACCGGGTCGCTGACCGGTTCGGCCGCGGCGATGTGGTCGTGGACGCAATGCTGCCGTGGGCCGCGGTCCCTGTGGACGACCTGCCCGGCACCTACGCCTGACCGAATGGATCGACCTTCCTTGACCGATTTCCGGATCGGCCGATCCTGACGTATCCTTCGAGGTCGGCGCACAAGCCTTCGCTTGAGCTCACCCCCGCGGCTGGTCTGGGTGGCTCATGCGCGTCACCAGTGCGTCGAGACGAGCACGACATCGAAGTAGCACGATCAGGCTCCGGACCGGAGCACGAGGGATAGCGGAGGATATGGCCAAGAAGGACGGCGTCATCGAGATCGAGGGGTCAGTGGTCGAAGCGCTGCCGAACGCGATGTTCCGTGTGGAGCTGAGCAACGGGCATCGGGTCCTCGCGCACATCTCGGGGAAGATGCGCCAGCACTACATCCGGATCCTTCCCGAGGACCGCGTGGTGGTGGAGCTCAGCCCGTACGACCTGTCGCGTGGCCGCATCGTGTACCGCTATAAGTGACAGCCCACCGGACCTGCAGACCAGGAGTTGCACGGCCATGAAGGTCAAGCCCAGCGTCAAGAAGATCTGTGAGAACTGCAAGGTGATCCGCCGTCACGGCCGGGTCATGGTGATCTGCACCAACCTGCGCCACAAGCAGCGCCAGGGCTGAGCAACCGACCACCGATCTCAGTACCCGCTTCACCAACCACGACCGCTCACGCGTCACCCGACCCCGCAGTCGGCCACTGGGCCGGATGCGGACGACACCCCCGGCCCCGAGGCCGGGGACCACGGTTCGCCGTGGACCGGTGACGCACCACACCTCTGGGATGAACGAAAGGCACCGCCATGGCACGCCTCGTCGGCGTCGACCTGCCTCGTGAGAAGCGGGTCGAGATCGCCCTCACCTACATCTTCGGCGTCGGGCGCACCCGCGCGGCCGCGACTCTCACGGCCGCGGGCGTCGACCCGAACGTCCGGGTCCGTGACCTGACCGAGGATCAGCTGGTCGCGCTGCGCGACTACATCGAATCCCACTACCGCGTCGAGGGTGACCTCCGGCGCGAGGTGGCAGCAGACATCCGCCGCAAGGTCGAGATCGGCTGCTACGAGGGCCTGCGCCACCGTCGGCACCTGCCGGTGCGCGGTCAGCGGACCAAGACCAACGCACGCACCCGAAAGGGCCCCAAGAAGACCGTCGCCGGCAAGAAGAAGGCAGGCAAGAAGTGACGCTTGCCCGCCCCATCCTGTCCGTGCGCGCCGCGATCAGCAGCAACTAGGAGACCAGCCGCATGCCCCCCAAGACCCGTTCGGCGCCTGCCGCCCGCAAGCCACGCAAGAAGGAACGCAAGAACGTGAGTGTGGGTGTCGCCCACATCAAGTCGACGTTCAACAACACGATCGTCTCGATCACGGACCCGGCCGGCAACGTCATCGCCTGGGCATCCGCCGGTCAGGTCGGCTATAAGGGTTCCCGCAAGTCGACCCCGTTCGCCGCCCAGCTCGCCGCCGAGGCTGCCGCCCGCCGGGCCCAGGAACACGGCATGCGCAAGGTCGACGTCCTCGTCAAGGGCCCGGGCTCCGGGCGCGAGACGGCGATCCGGTCGCTGACCGCCGCCGGCCTGGAGGTCGGCTCGATCTCCGACGTCACCCCACAGCCGCACAACGGCTGCCGCCCGCCCAAGCGCCGGCGCGTCTGAGGCCCGGGCGAAAGGAGAAGAACGATGGCTCGATACACCGGACCTGACTGCAAGCGGTGCCGCCGCGAGAAGACCAAGCTGTTCCTCAAGGGCAGCAAGTGCGACTCGCCGAAGTGCCCCATCGAGATCCGCCCCTACCCCCCGGGTGAGCACGGCCGGGCGCGGACCAAGGAGAGCGAGTACCTGCTTCAGATGCGGGAGAAGCAGAAGCTCGCCCGCATCTACGGGGTGCTGGAGAAGCAATTCCGCAACTACTACGAAGAGGCCAGCAAGGCATCCGGCAAGACCGGTGACAACCTGCTCGCCATCCTGGAATCACGGCTGGACAACGTCGTGTTCCGCGCCGGCTTCGCGCGCAGCCGCGACATGGCGCGTCAGCTGGTGCGCCACGGTCACTTCACCGTCAACGGCCACAAGGTCGACATCCCGAGCTACCGGGTCTCCGCAAACGACATCATCATCGTGCGGCCGAGCAGCGTGGAGATGACGCCGTTCATCGTCGCTCGCGCCGAGTCCGGCGAGCGCACGGTGCCGGCGTGGATCTCCGCCGTGCCGGACAAGATGCGGATCATCGTGCACGGCCTGCCGCAGCGTGCCGCCATCGACACCCAGGTGCAGGAGCAGCTGGTCGTCGAGCTCTACTCGAAGTAACCGACGCCAAGGAACAGCGTCACCCCTGCCCGGGTTGGGTATCCCGGGCAGGGCGGCACCACTGTCACGGTGGCAGACCGAGTCCACCGTGACCTGCCCGTCGCAGGGCGTCAAATAGCGGGCCCCTGCGGGAAGGATTGATCATGCTCATCGCTCAGCGTCCCGGTCTCGCCGAAGAGGTCCTGACCGACCTCCGCTCGCGGTTCGTCATCGAACCGCTGGAGCCCGGATTCGGTTACACCATCGGCAACAGCCTGCGCCGCACGCTGCTGTCCTCGATTCCCGGCGCGGCGGTCACCAGCCTGCGCATCGACGGGGTGCTTCACGAGTTCTCGACGATCCCCGGGGTCAAGGAGGACGTCACCGATATCATCCTCAACCTCAAGGAACTCGTCGTGTCCAGCGAGTTCGACGAGCCGGTCGTCATGTACCTGCGTAAGCAGGGCCCCGGCCTGGTCACCGCGGGGGACATCGCGCCGCCGACCGGCGTTATCGTCCACAACCCCGACCTGGTCATCGCCACCCTGAACGACAAGGGCCGGATCGAGATCGAGTTCACGGTCGAGCGTGGCCGCGGCTACGTCTCCGCGGCGCAGAACAAGGCGGGCGACGCCGAGATCGGCCGAATCCCGGTCGACTCGATCTACTCCCCGGTGCGGCGCGTCACCTACCGCGTCGAAGCCACCCGCGTCGAGCAGCGCACCGACTTCGACCGCCTCGTCGTCGATGTCGAGACCAAGCCGTCGATCCTGCCCCGCGACGCCATGGCCAGCGCCGGCAAGACCCTGGTGGAGCTCTTCGGTCTGGCCCGCGAGCTCAACGTCGACGCCGAGGGCATCGACATCGGTCCGTCGCCCAACGACGCCGCGCTGGCCGCCGACCTCGCCCTGCCGATCGAGGACCTCGACCTCACCGTGCGCTCGTACAACTGCCTCAAGCGCGAAGGCATTCACAGCGTCGGCGAGCTGGTGGGCCGCAGCGAGGCCGACCTGCTCGACATCCGCAATTTTGGCGCGAAATCGATCGACGAGGTCAAGGTCAAGCTGGCTACCCTGGGGTTGTCCCTGAAGGACAGCCCGCCCGGCTTCGACCCCAGCGCGGTCATCGCGTCCTTCAGCGACAGCGTGACCTTCTCCGACGGCTACGACGACGACACCTCCGCCGTCGAGGACGAACAGCTGTGATGTGTTGCTGGACAATGCGGTCCCCGAGCCACCTGACAGGAGACGAGTGACATGCCCACGCCCACGAAGGGTCCGCGGCTAGGCGGGGGACCGGCCCACGAGCGGCTGATGCTTGCCAACCTGGCGACATCACTGTTCGAGCACCGCCGGATCACCACCACCGAGGCGAAGGCCAAGCGGCTGCGTCCGCTGGCCGAGCGGATGGTGACCTTCGCCAAGCGGGGCGACCTGCACGCCCGGCGGCGGGTGATGACCGTCATCCGCGACAAGACCGTCGTGCACCTGCTGTTCACTGAGATCGCACCGTTGATGGCCGACCGCCAGGGTGGCTACACCCGGATCACCAAGCTCGGGCCCCGCAAGGGCGACAACGCCCCGATGGCCGTCATCGAACTCGTGCTGGAGCCGCTGAGCCGTAAGCAGGCGACCGTCAAGGAGGCCGAGTCGGCCACCAAGCGGGCAGCGCGGCCCTCGACTGCGGCCTCGACGCCGGCCGCAGTCGAGGCGACGCCGTCGAAGACCGAAGAGCCGTCGAAGACCGAAGAGCCGCCGACCGCCGATGTCCAGAAGCCGCACGGGCCCGATTCGGCTGCCGCGCTGGACAGTGGTGAGACGCCTGAGGGCTTCACGATCAAGGGCAACACGAACTCCATGAAGTACCACCTCAGCGATGGGCAGTGGTACGACTCGACGATCGCCGAAGTGTGGTTCCGCACCGAGGAGGCCGCGGTGGCGGCCGGTTTCGAGAAGGCGGGCGGTGGCAGCACGGCAGCCGACGCCTAGCCTACGGCTGCGGCTGGACCTCGACTATGACGGTTCCGCATTCCACGGCTGGGCGAGCCAGCCGGGGTTGCGGACCGTGGCCGGCGTCCTGTCCGATGCCCTCGCCGTGGCCCTTCGTGTGGCCGCTGATGACGTGTCGCTCGTCGTGGCCGGCCGGACGGATGCTGGGGTGCATGCGTCAGGTCAGGTCTGCCACCTGGACTTGGCGCGTGAGGTCGATCTCGACCGTTTGACGCGCTCTGTTCGGGGGCTGTTGCCAGCCGACGTCCGGCTCCGCCGGGTCGTCATCGCCCCGCCCGGCTTCGACGCCCGGTTCGCGGCGCTCCGGCGGCATTACGAGTACCGGCTCGACGATGATCCCGCGGGTGTGGCACCACTGGCCCGTGGCTATGTCGTCGCGCACTCCAGACCGTTGGATGTGGAAGCCATGTCCACGAGTTCGCAACAGCTGCTGGGCCTGCACGATTTCGCCGCGTTCTGCAAGCGCCGTGACCAGCCGGCCGGGACCGCGACGACGATCCGTACCCTCGAGCGCTTCACCTGGCGACGCGACGTTGCGGGTCAGGTCGTCACCCGGCTCAGCGCCGACGCCTTCTGCCATTCGATGGTCCGTGCCCTCGTGGGAGCCCTGCTCTCGGTCGGTGACGGTCGGCGGCCGGTCGACTGGCCCGCGGCAGTGCTGGCCGCGGGGGTGCGCGATCCGGCGGTGACGGTGGCGCCTGCCCATGGTCTGCGCCTCGTAGCTGTGGACTATCCACCGGACGAGGGGCTGGCGGCCCGTGCGGTGCAGGCCCGGGCGGTGCGATCGGCCACCCCCGGCTAGCAGGACCGCGGCGGTCGTGCCAGGGTGCGGGGCATGACCACAGCCGACTACGACGCAGCTGACATCCCGGATCTCGATCAGGCCAGTGACGACGAGATCCCCGACATGGAGCTGGCGCTGGGCGAGGACTCCGAGGACTTGATCGCCGATCAGGGATATTCGCCGCCCGACGAGGCCGGCGCCGCAGACGGCTTCGGCACCACGCTGCGCGAGCAGCAGACCGGGGAGACCATCGACGAGCGCGAGTTCCAGATGGTGCCGGACGTCGAGCCGGGTGACCCCGAGGGCGCGTCCATGGCGCGGCGGCTCGTCGACACCGACGACGACGGCGTCAGCGACACCGAGAAGGACCTCATCGCGGCCGACGTGCTCGGCGACGGCGATGGTGACCTCAGCGCCGAGGAGACCGCGATGCACGTCATCGATCCCGACGCCGACGAAGCCCTCGCCACCGACGAGGGCTCCACCAACTGAGTGAGGCGGCCTCGGGTCAGGCAGAGCTGCCTTGCAGCGCCCGGGTCGTGACCGGTGTGTCGAGCGCGCGCCACGTGGAAGTCGGGTATCCATGCTCGATCCTTTAGTCCTCGCGTTGCCGTTTCGTGGCACATGGCTGACCCGCAACAGCCCGGCACGGCATGTGCCGAGCCACGGCACTCATCTGTTCGCCACGACCTACGCCATGGACTTCATAGCTGTCAGGGGGCGGCGGACAGCGACGGTACGCGACTGGCGCGCGCTGGTGGCCACCGAGCCGTTGGAACGCTTCTTCGCCTTCGGGGAGAGCATCCTCGCGCCTGCAGCCGGCACGGTGGTGTCGGTCCACGACGGCGAGGTGGACCATGTGGCACGACGGTCGCAGCTTGCACTGGTGCCGTACGCCCTGACGCAAGCAGGCCGGATCCGGGGCGGCGCGCGCGCCATCGCGGGTAACCACGTGATCCTCGAGCTGGCGGCCGGCGGCGGATACGTCGTGCTCGCCCACCTACGCGCCGGCTCGATGCGGGTAGGGCAGGGCGACTCGGTGGTGGTCGGGCAGGAGCTGGCCGCCTGCGGCAACTCCGGCAACTCCACGCAACCGCATCTACATATCCAGATCATGGACGCTGCGGACCCCTTCACTGCCCGCGGCGTCCCCATGGCCTTCCGGAGGTACCAGCTACTACCCCGAAATGGCGGGCTGCCGATCGTGGTCGAGCAGGGCATCCCCAACGAGTCCGAAGTCGTCGAGCCCCTTGATGCGTGACAGTCGGCGCTGCCCCGTTCTCGCCGAGGTGAGATCGGGTCCCCAGGCGGTTGTCGTCCAGCCGCCGGGCGCCAGGTGGCACCTCACCGCCCCGCAGGCAGCGTCGCCGACGGCATGAGGCCGCCCTTGCTGATCGGCGGCTTCGTCCTCGGGTCCCAGGTCCACGCCGCAGAGCAGGACCCGGGCCGGCGACGTGCGGTCGGTGGTGAGCTGCCGGAGCACCGGAGCACCGTCGCGGTGAACGTCCAGTCGCGAGGCCCACATGCCGCCGGGCTCGTCGTGGCGGCCGGCCACAAGCGCCTCACGCAGCCGGAGCCGGGCCGATGGATGCACGGTAGCCGTCACCGTCTGGACCAGCGCCGCGCGCTGGCACACGATGGTCGGCTGCAACTCCAGGTCCAGCCCACCATTCTCCGCGACCTCGATGCCGATACGGACGCGCGCCGGTCGGACAGGTTCGAGGGTCGGGAGACAGGGCAGCACCACAGCCGCCGCGACGCTGCGCAACCGCAGCCTTGCGCCAGCCCCGAGTCGCACCGTGA
This sequence comes from uncultured Kineosporiaceae bacterium, assembly GCA_964516515.1. Taxonomy (GTDB): domain Bacteria; phylum Actinomycetota; class Actinomycetes; order Actinomycetales; family JBBAYJ01; genus JANNOG01. The sequence continues at coordinate 8,221 of CAZEYA010000044.1, forward strand.
TCGTCATCAGATCACCCGAGAGCGGGCCGGCGGCCGTGCCCACCAGATGAATCGTGTCACCCGAGGAGTCGAGGGTGATTCGCGCCGCCAGCGCGCCGTGCTGGTCCAGCCGTGTCACCCGCGTGGCGCCCCCGACAGCGTCGACCCCGATGTCGACGGCGCTGCGCATCACCACCTCGTCACGAGGCCCGGGCCTCGCGCTCGGCCAGCCAGGCCGACAGCGGGCTGGGCAGCTCGGCCGGCCGGTCACCCCAGTCGTAGACGACCACCGTCCGCGACAGCGCGTCATGCAGGGCGCGGTGCCGGGCATCCAGGACGACACCGAGCAAACCCAGCCCGACGATGGCGAAGCTGACCGGCATCAGCAGCACGCGCAGCGCTGCCCAGCCGCCCGAGATCGACCGGCCGTCCGAGCGGACCACTCGCAGGCCGAGGATGCTCATACCCGCGGTGCGCCCGGAGACGTTCAGCGACACCCACCAGTACAAGAACGCCCACCCGGTCACGAGGACCGCGCCCGTCGCCCCCTGCCCGGTCGTCACCTCGAAACCGGTGATCACCCGGAGGGCGTAGTTGCCCACGGCGGCGAACGCGGTGAACGAGAACAGCACGAAGGCGTAGTCCAGGACGAAGCCGAGCAATCGGGACAGTGGCCCGGCGTAGTGCCCCGTGACGTTGGCCCGGGCACGTGCTCGGGCGCGCGGCGACAGCGCAGTAGCCACCACCCCCGAGCCCAGCGGACCGGGTGCCACCGGCAGCGAGCCGGTGTCGCGTCGCGCGAGCCGGTTCACCGCCCCTGACACCAGCTTGTCGATGCCCACCACCTGGCGCCGGGCGACGTCCAGAGCGGACCCGGCCACCTGACCGGTGCTCCCGGCGATCAGATCCGGCAGGCCGGCCCGCAGTAGCAGCGGCGCCAGGTCGACCCTGGCGAGCGCGGCATCGAGGTCGACTTCGGCCAGCAGGTCGTTGACGTCCACTCGGTCGAGCAACGCCTCAATGTCCACCTCGGCCAGCAGTGCGTTGAGGTCGATTCGGGCCACGAGGGCGGCGACGTCGAGCCGTTGCGCAAGGGCGTCGACGTCGATCCGCTTGGCTAGGGCGTCGACGTCGATCCGCCGAACGATGTCGTCCACGTCCAGCACCTCGATGACCCGACGGCTGACCGCCGCCGCCACCCGTTCCGGCAGATCGCTCAGTTTGGGGCCTACCACCGGGCAACCGTGAGCGCTGTCACGGCAGCATCGTGAGGCTGCCGCGGTGGGCCAGTTCGCGGCGCACCCAGGCCGCTATGTCCGAAGCCGTCGGGTCGAGGCGCAGCGACGTCAGGACGACCGGGCCCGACCCCCTGACCCGATGCGCGTCGGCCACCATCACCTGCAGGTCTGCGCCCACCAGCTCGGCCAGGTCCGACTTGTTGATGACGAGCAGGTCCGACCTGGTGACGCCGGGCCCGCCCTTGCGTGGCACCTTGTCCCCGCCCGCCACGTCGATCACGAACAGCTGCACGTCGACCAGGCCACGGCTGAAGGACGCGGTCAGGTTGTCACCGCCGGACTCGACCAGCACGAGGTCCAGGGGCGAGCACCTTGCCACCAGGTCCTCGATCGCATCGAGGTTGGCGGTGATGTCGTCGCGGATGGCGGTGTGGGGGCAGCAGCCGGTCTGCACCGCGACGATCCGCTCGTCGGGCAGCACCGCGTGACGGCGCAGGAAATCGGCGTCCTCGGTGGTGTAGATGTCATTGGTCACCACGGCGACGGACAGGTCACTGCCCAGCGTGCGGCACAGCGCGGCGACGAGGGCGGTCTTGCCGGAGCCGACCGGTCCACCGATCCCCACCCGAAGCGGGGAGGCCGCCCCGCGCTCGTTCGCCAGATGCTCGTGGGCGTCGTGCTCGTGGTCGCCACTCATGGGTCCTCCAGGTCGTCGATCGGGCTGCGAGAACTATGACGCGAACAACCGCTCGCCACGGTCCTCGTGCAGGCCGGCGAGCAGGTCCTGCACCGGGTCGCCGGCAATCGGCAGCTCCGCCGACGATCCGGCGAGGGCGGCGGCCGCCGCCGTGGCGACCTCTTCGATGTCCTCGCTCAGAGCCAGCGTCAAGGCCGCCACCTCGACCGGATCGAGCGCCAGCAACCGCTGCGCCGCGGTGGCAGGCCCGCTGACGCAGAGGTAGGCCGCGACCAGCGCCGCCCCGGCCGCGTCCACGCCACCGGCCCGGGCGGCGGCGCCCAGCACCAGGCAGTGGTGGGGGCGCGGTCCCAGATCCGACCAGGCGAGATCGGGGTGCGGCGCCCGCCAGGCCGCCCGCACCGTGCGAAGCAAGCCCCGGCCCTGTGCCCGGGACGCCAGCCGCGAGGGCTCCGACGGCATCCGCGCATCGGCTTCGGCGTCCAGCGCCGTCACCCCGCCGCTCGTCAGTCCCCACGCGGCCGCGGCGAGGCCCGCCGTCACCAGTCCGGTGGTCCGTACCCGGCGGGCGAGCAGGGCGGCGAGCGAGGGGGCGTCGATCACCAGCCCGAGGTGCACAGCCTGCTCCACGCCGCCGGAGTGCACGTGGCCACCCGACGGCAGCCGCTGGTCGGCAAGGGCCAGCATCGCGGCGGGGATCATCGAGCGAGGCTAGCCGCGTCGAGGGATTCGGAGCCTGCTCCGCTAGGCAACCGTGATGCCTGTTCGTCGACGACCGCCAGGCCGGCGATCTCCGACAGGGCTTCGAGGTCGGACGCGATCGCCAGGCCGTTCGCCCTTGAGGCCCCGGCCGCTCGCCGCTGCGATGAACAACACTGGTGTCCGATGCGGCCTGCGATGATCATGGCGGTAGTCAGAAGAGGAAGTAGCGCTGCGCCATCGGCAACTCGGTGGCAGGCTGCTCGGCCCACACCTCGCCGTCGATGCGGACGGTGAATGAGTCGGCATCGACCTCGATCCGCGGGGTCGCGGTGTTCTCGGGCAGGTCGGCCTTGGTGCGGCCCCGGACGTCCAGGGTCGGCACGAGGCGCCGCGACACGTCGAGCCGGTCCGCCAGGCCGTCCTCGACGGCGGCGGGGGAGACGAAGTGGACACTGGTCGCGGCGGCGGCCCGCGGGGCTGCGCCGAACATCGGTCGCGGCAGCACCGGCTGCGGCGTCGGGATCGAGGCGTTGGCGTCGCCCATCTGCGCCCAGGCGATCATGCCGCCCTTGATCACGAGGTCGGGCTTGACACCGAAGAAGGCCGGCGACCACAGCACGAGGTCGGCCAGCTTGCCCGGCTCGACCGAACCGGTCTCGGCGTCCAGGCCGTGCGCGATCGCCGGGCAGATCGTGTACTTGGCGACGTAGCGGCGGGCGCGCAGGTTGTCATGACCGGCCGGGCCATTGGGATCACCCGGCAGCGCTCCCCGCCGGGCCTTCATGACATGCGCGGTCTGCCAGGTCCGCATGATCACCTCGCCGGCGCGGCCCATCGCCTGCGAATCCGAGCCGATCATCGAGATGGCGCCGAGATCGTGCAGCAGGTCCTCGGCGGCGATCGTGCTGGGGCGGATCCGGCTCTCGGCGAAGGCCAGGTCCTCGGGGATGGCCGGGCTGAGGTGGTGGCAGACCATGAGCATGTCGAGGTGCTCGGCCAGCGTGTTGACGGTGTGCGGCCGGGTCGGGTTGGTCGAGGACGGCAGTACGTTGGGGTGGGAGGCGACGGTGATGATGTCGGGGGCGTGGCCGCCACCGGCTCCCTCGGTGTGGTAGCTGTGGATCGAACGGCCCGCGATCGCCGCCAGCGTCGTCTCGACGAAGCCCGCCTCGTTGAGGGTGTCGGTGTGGATGGCCACTTGCACCCCCGACTCGTCGGCGACCCGCAGGCAGGCGTCGATCGCTGCCGGTGTGGTGCCCCAGTCCTCGTGCAGCTTGAACCCCGAGGCACCGCCGCGCAGCTGCTCCCACAGCCCCTCGGTGCTGACCGTGTTGCCCTTGCCCAGCAGCGCGACGTTGACCGGCCAGCCGTCTAGCGCCTCCAGCATCCGCGCCAGGTACCAGGATCCGGGCGTGACCGTGGTCGCCTTGGTGCCCTCCGCGGGGCCGGTGCCGCCGCCGATGAGTGTTGTCACCCCGCTGGCCAACGACTCCTCGATGATCTGCGGCGCAATGAGGTGGACGTGGGAGTCCACCCCGCCTGCAGTGAGGATCCGGCCGTTGCCCGCAATGACCTCGGTGCCGGGACCGATGACGAGATCGGGGTGCACGCCGTCCATCGTGTCCGGGTTGCCGGCCTTGCCCAGCGCCACGATGCGGCCGTCCCGCACGCCGATATCAGCCTTGATCACGCCCCAGTGGTCGAGGACGACGGCACCCGTGATGACCAGGTCGGGCGCCCCCTCGGCGCGCGTGGCACGGCCCTGCCCCATCGACTCGCGGATCACCTTGCCGCCGCCGAAGACCGCCTCGTCCCCGGCGCGTCCCGGCCCGCCGCTGCGGTCCTCGGTGACGCAGATCAGCAGGTTCGTGTCGGCGAGCCGAATCCGGTCGCCGGTCGTCGGACCGAACAGCTGGGCGTAGCGGACGCGCGACAGGGTCACGTCGTCACCCTGTCAGGCGGCTGCGGAACGTCCAGCGAGCCGGGTGCGGGCAGCGTCAGTCCCATCACGACACGGTTCCCGCCCAGGTCCACCAGGCCCACCTGCTGTTCGATCCCGGGCTCGAACCGCACGGCGGTACCGGCGGGGATGTCAAGTCGCATGCCGTGGGCGGCGGCCCGGTCGAACCGCAGCGCGGGGTTGGCCTGGGCGAAATGGAAGTGGGAACCCACCTGAACCGGTCGGTCGGCGGTGTTGACGACCTCCAGGCGGAGCCGTCGCTTGCCGGCCGCCTGCGCGATGTGGCCATCGGCCGGGATGATCTCGCCGGGCGTGATGGGCAGCGACGCCGTCACGGGATCGGCCGGTGGACGGTGACCAGCTTGGTGCCGTCGGGAAAGGTGGCCTCGACCTGCACGTCAGCCAGCATCTCGGGTACGCCGGGCATCACGTCGTCGCGGTTCAACACCTCGCGGCCTGCCTGCATCAGTTCGGCCACGGACCGGCCGTCACGCGCCCCTTCCAGCACGAACGAACTGATCACGGCGACCGTCTCTGGATGGTTCAGCCGCAGACCGCGCTCACGGCGACGCCGCGCCAGGTCCGCCGCATAGCTGATGAGCAGTCGTTCCTGCTCGTGAAGGGTCAGGCGCACGGCAGCAGCGTAAGCGGGCCGTGTTGCCGCCGAGTTGCCGTGACCGATCCGTGATATTTCTGCCGGAACTGCTTCACAATCGGCGTTCGATCCCATACTGTCTGCTCTTGCGGGACGAGACACGACAACGCCGGACGCGGTTTGTGCGCGGGGGCGGACGCGGGGAACGTCCCGACCAGCTACCTCAATGGTGAGGGTGATGACGACGGTGACGCGGGTGTTCGACGAGGGGTGAGACGGCAAGGCCGCTTTGACCAGACCCGGGTCGGGGCGTAATCTCAAGGGTCGTTGCGCCGCCATCGAGGCGGCGTGTCCCACCAGCGCGTGTCGTGCCGGCGGGGTGCCGAGACACCGAGAAGACTTCTGAGGACCGACGCGTGCGTACTTTCAATCCCAAGACCAACGAGGTCGAGCGGCAGTGGCACGTCATCGACGCCACCGACGTCGTGCTCGGGCGCCTGGCCAGCCAGACGGCGATCCTGCTGCGCGGCAAGCACAAGCCGATCTACGCCCCGCACGTCGACACCGGTGACTTCGTCGTGATCATCAACGCCGAGAAGGTCGCCCTGACCGGCTCGAAGGCCGACCAGAAGATCGCCTACCGCCACTCCGGCTACCCAGGGGGTCTGCGCGGTGTCCGCTACACGGATCTGCTGGCCACCCGGCCCACCCGGGCCGTCGAGAAGGCGATCGCCGGCATGCTGCCCAAGACGACGCTGGGCCGCGCCATGCTCGGCAAGCTGAAGGTCTACGCCGGCCCCGAGCACCCCCATGCTGCGCAGCAGCCCATCCCCTACACGCTCTCGCAGGTAGCGCAGGTGGGTGGCGCCGTCGCCGCCGGCGCCGCAGCGGCCACCGCACCGACCCGAGGAGACAAGTGAGCACCGAGACCGTCGCCCCCGAGGACATCGAGGAGACCGAGGACGCCGTCGAGGAGTTCACGGGCAGCTACACCACCGAGACCGCCGTCGAGGTCCGCAACTCCGGCCGGAGCATCACCGCCCCCGGATACGGCACGGGTCGCCGCAAGCAGGCGATCGCTCGGGTCCGCCTGGTCCCAGGCAACGGGCAGTGGACGATCAACGGGCGCCCCCTCGCGGACTACTTCCCGAACAAGGTGCACCAGCAGGAGGTCAACGAGCCGTTCCGGGTCACCGGGACCGAGGAGCGCTTCGATGTGCTGGCGCGCATCGGCGGCGGCGGGGTGTCCGGTCAGGCCGGTGCGCTGCGGCTCGGCGTCGCTCGCGCCCTCAACGCCATCGACATCGAGGCCAACCGGGCGTCGTTGAAGAAGTCGGGCTTCCTCACCCGTGACTCGCGCGCCATCGAGCGCAAGAAGGCCGGGCTGAAGAAGGCCCGCAAGGCACCGCAGTACAGCAAGCGCTGAGCCGCCCGTGGCACGGCTGTTCGGCACGGACGGGGTCCGTGGACTCGCCAACCGGGACATCACTGCCGAGCTGGCGCTGGACCTCTCGGTGTCGGCGGCCCAGGTCCTGGGTGATCTCAACGGCGCTCTCAGCGGTGACGGCGGCCATGGTGGGACGGGCCGTCGGCGGCGTGCCGTGGTCGCGCGCGATCCGCGAGCCTCGGGTGAGTTCCTCGCGGCAGCGGTGATCGCCGGCCTTGCCAGCGCCGGCATGGACGTCGAGGACGCCGGCATCCTGCCGACACCGGGACTGGCTCATGTCGTCGCCGCGCATCATGAGATCGATCTCGGGGTGATGATCTCGGCCTCACACAACCCGATGCCGGACAACGGGATCAAGTTCTTCGACCGGACCGGCGCGAAGCTCGCCGACGATATCGAGGACGCGATCGAAGCACGGCTGGACCAACCGTGGCAGCGACCGGTCGGTCATCGCGTGGGACGGGTGCGCCATGCGTTCGAGTACACCGACGCCTACGTGGCGCACCTGATCGCCACGGTGTCCGACGGTAAGGCCAGCAGGGCGGGGCCATTGTCCGGCCTGTGCGTCGTGGCCGACTGCGCCCACGGCGCCGCGTCGGCGGTGGGACCGGCGGCATTGCGAGCGGCGGGTGCCGACGTCCACGTCATCGGCGCGTCGCCTGACGGCTGGAACATCAACGACGGTTACGGCTCCACCCACCTGGCCCGGCTGCGCGAGGCTGTCGTCGCGCACGGTGCCGACGCGGGGCTCGCCTTCGACGGAGACGCCGATCGGTGCCTGGCCATCGACGCCGCCGGGGAGGTGGTCGACGGTGACCAGATCCTCGTCATCCTCGCCCTGGCCGAGTCGGCCGGCGGCCGGCTGCCGACGGGCACAATCGTCACCACGGTCATGAGCAACTTGGGGCTGCGGGTCGCGCTGGAAGCCCATGGCATCGCCGTCGAGCAGACCGCGGTGGGTGACCGCTACGTGCTGGAGGCGATGCGCTCCGGTGGGCATGTGCTCGGCGGCGAGCAGTCCGGCCACGTCGTAATGCTCAACCACGCGACCACCGGCGACGGCGTGCTGACCGGGCTGCACCTGCTGGCACGGATGGCTGCCACCGGGTCGTCGATGGCCGCCCTGGCCGCCGCAATGACCCGGTTCCCGCAGGTCCTGCTCAACGTGGCGGGAGTGGACAAGGCCAGGGTCGGGTCCGACGTCGGTGTCGCCGAAGCGGTTCGGCTCAGCGAGGCCCGGCTGGGCGGCTACGGCCGGGTGCTGCTGCGGGCATCGGGTACCGAGCCGGTGGTCCGGGTCATGGTCGAGGCCGCCGACGAGGAGACCGCCCAGGCCGAGGCCGCCGGTCTCGCCGAGGTGGTGGCGTCGCAGCTCGCCCTGACGTGAGCGGGTCAGGACGCCGGGGCGGAGCCAGGCACCGAGGATGCCTGGCCGGAGGCCGCCGGCACTGATTCGGAGTCGCTCGGATCGGCGCTGCTGGGGGCCTGCGTGGGCTGGGCGTACAGCTCGTCGATGAGGAGGCGGCCGGAAAGGGTGAACTCCCCGGGGCTCTCGCCGCGCGTGACGCCGACGCCGAAGGCACTGAAGGGGGTCAGGGCGTCCACATCCTGGGTGAACGTCGCCCAGTCGAGGTTGACGAAGAAGACCCCGATGGCGTCGTCGATGTCGGGCAGCGCCTCGGAGAACACCGGGATGTTGTCCAGCGGCGTGGGGTCGACGACCTCGCCCGTGGTGACGACGGACGTGGTGCCGCCCGCGGCGGCCTCGGCGAGAACGGTCGCAGGTTGATCGCCCGTGGCTGCGATGACCGCATCGGCCACCGCTGCCGGATCGGTCTGCGCGGCCCGCACGATGATGCCGCCGCCGCCCAGCAGGCCGACCGCGGTATCCGTACCCAGCAGTGCCCGCGCCGTCTCCACAGCGGGGTTGCTACCGGCCGGGGGGGCACCGGCCGGCGCCGCAGGATCGACTGGCGCCGCGGGATCGACTGGCGCCGCGGGATCGACTGGCGCCGCGGGATCGGCTGGTGCGCTGGGGTCGACCGGTGCGCTCGGACCGGCGGTGGCGGGCACGCTCGGGTCGCCGGCGGTCGGTGAGGCGGCGACCAGGTGGAGGTCGAGGGTCGTCGGTGATCGGCCACCCTGGCCGGCGATCGACGAGACGATCGACGGGGGCGTGGGCGGTTCAGAGGCGGCGTCAGGGGACACGCCGGGCTGGGACAGGCCGGGATCGGGCGCGACCGAGGCGTCCTCGATGGGAGGTGCCACGAGTGCATCCAGTGCGCCACCGAGACCCTTGACGCCGACGACCAGCACGGTGTCGGCGGGAACGGCCCGCACCTGAAAGGCGCCGGTGGGGCCGGTGGCGGTGGTGGCGGTGTCCTCTATCGCCGGCGCGGCGATCGCAGCGTCGGCACGGGGTGCGCCTACCAGGGCACCGTTGACGGTGAGCCCGGTGACGAAGCCATTCACGGCGATGCTGTCCGGCCGAATCGTCAGCCCGAGCACCAACCGGCCCTTCACGTCGGCGCCGCCCGCCTCGGCATAGACCTGGTCGAGCAGCGACCCGGCGGCCAGCGCCCCCCGAGCGAGCCTGGCCAGGCCACCGATCTCGCGGTCGAAGGCATCGCGCGCGGCGCGGGAGAACGTCAGGGGGTCGCGGGCAGGCGGAACGGCACCCAGGGTGGTCCAGGCGACCCCGAGCCGACTCGCGTCGAGCCGCTCGAGGTCACCGCGGTACGTGGGGTCGCCGGCCAGGTCGCCACCGGTGTCGGCAAGCTCGGTGGCCAGGTCGGTGAGCGCGGTGGTGTCAGATATGATCACGTACCCGCGATTGAAGGTGTACCCGACGGTGACGCCGGTCTGGGTGGCGTACTCGTCGAAGAAGACCTTGACCTGCTGCTCGTCGCCGTCGAGCTTCACCGCCACCAGCACCAGGCCGTCCTCGCGCAGCATCACTCCGGCCTTGTCGGCCGCCCACGGCTCTACATCACGGGCGACCGAGAGCGTGGTCCCTTCCAGCATGGGACTGAACAGCCAGCCGAGGTGACCTGCAGACAGCGGTGCCCGTGACAAGGATTGATCTGCCGCGGCCTGGTAGGCATCGGAGAACCGGAACGCAGTGAACGACTCGCGCGTGGAGACGTCGTAGTTCATCCGGACGAACGCGACCGCGCCGTCGGCGGGCAGCACGTCCTCCGGCAGCGTCCCGGGCCGGTCGACGGCCCACACCGTCCCCGCAGCGGCGATGACCAGGGCGAGGATCACGCTGATGACGCCGACCGCCCGCAGGGCACGCCGCGGTGGCGGCGGGTCGGCGGCAGTGCCGTCGGCCACCGTGTGATACAGCTCGCCCTCGACCTCGCCGGCGCCCCCGGCAGCTGTCGGTATCGCTGCCGGCGCAGCCTCCGCTGGTATGGCTGCCGGTGCCACCACCGAGACCTGCGTCGGGGCAGGCGGCAGTACGGACGCGGTCGGCCCGGACGAGGTGTCCGAGGTCCACGAGATGACTCGGGGACCAGCCGCTGCCTCAGGTGGTCGGAGGTCGGGGGGTGAGGCCTGGTCGTCGGGTGCTGCGTGCTTCGGAGGGAGAAGCGGCTCGGCGTCGTTCACGGAAGTCCTCGACGTCGGGGGAGAGACGATCAGACCCTAACGCCTGGCACCTCACCCCCCAACCCCTCGCGCCCACCGCCGTGATCATGGGCAGATCGCAGCGGCGAGGACCGCAGAACAGCACTTTGCCCATGATCACCGCGTTGGGGGTGTCGAATAACCGGTTGCGGGGGGTGGTGGCGCAGAGCCACCCTCGCCCGGTGAGGTTCGTCGAACTCGACGCGCTGTCGCCGCTGTTGCCCGACTCGGTGGCTCTCCTGGCGCGCGCCCAGGCGGAAGCGGTTCGCGGCCCCTGCCAGCCGTGGCTCGCCGTCGAGGTGGCCGCGACGTGGCAGACCGGCTCGTTCGACCGGTGGATGTGTGCCGCCCTCGTCGACGAGCGCGTCGTCGGCGCGGCGTCGGTCGTCGCCTTCCACCATGGCAACAGCCACCTGGCCGATGTCGAGATCGTCGTCGCTCCTTCCCACCGCCGCCGGGGGATCGGCCGGGAGCTATGGACGAGGGCGGCCGACGCGGTACGGGCGCACGGCGCCGACACCGTCGTCGGCGCGGTCGGCGAGCCCGTCGAAGCCGATGCGGCCTGGCGACACCATGCCGCCGCGGTCCTCGACCCGGAGCTGACGGTGCGCATCGCGGCGGGCGACCCGGTGGGCCTTGCCTTTGCTGCAGGCATCGGCGCCGAGCAGGTGCAGACCGAGTTCTTGTCACGCCTCGACGTGCCGGCCGCCACGCCGGCTGTCGAGGCGATGCTCGCCCCCCTCGATGCCGAGGTGGCGCGGCACGCCGGCGACTATGTCGTCACCACGCACCTGGGGCTGCCGCCGGCACAGCTACGTGCGGGGATCGCCCGGCTCGCGGCGCGGATGTACACCGACCCACCCATCGGGCAACTGGACCTGCGGCCGGACGAGGTCAGCGTCGACCGGCTGGAGGCGGACGCGGCAACCAACCATGCTGCCGGTCAGGTGGCGGTGTGTACTTTGGCCGTACACCGCACCAGCCGTGAGGTGGCAGCGATGAGCGATGTGCTGTTCCGCGCCGACGAGCCGCTGTGGGGGGAGCAGCACGACACCATCGTCGACCCGGCCCATCGCGGCCATCGCCTGGGGTTCGCCGTCAAGGCGGCGGGCCTGCGGCGACTGCTCGCCGAGCACCCGAGCGTTCGCCACGTCCAGACCTACAACGCGCTGGAGAACGGGCCGATGCTTGCCGTCAACCGGGCCATGGGGTTCGAGCCGGTCAGCATGTTCGCGATCTGCCAGCGCAAGCTCTGAGCCCACCCTCAGATCTTGCGCAGCAGCACCCGTTGTATCGAGTGATCCGCCCCCTTGGTCAGTACCAGCCGGGCCCGGCCACGGGTGGGACGGATGTTCTCGACCAGGTTGCGTTCGTTGATCTCGTCCCAGATCTGCAGGGCGGTCGTCGCGGCGTCGGCGTCCGATAGCGCGGCATAGCGGTGGAAGAACGACTCCGGGCGGGAGAACGAGGTCTCCCGCAGGCGCAAGAACCGGCTGACGTACCACTGGGCGATGTCGTCGGTGCGGGCGTCGACGTAGATGCTGAAGTCGAAGTAGTCGCTCAGCGCCACGCCCTGCCGGCCGTCGGGGCGCACTCGGGCGGGCTGCAGCACGTTGAGGCCCTCGACGATGAGGATGTCCGGCCGCCGGATCGTGACGTGGGCGTCCGGCACGATGTCGTATGTCAGGTGCGAGTAGATCGGTGCCGCGACGTTCGCCGCCCCGGACTTCACGGCGGCGACGAAGCGCAGCAGCGCGCGGCGGTCGTAGGACTCGGGGAAACCCTTGCGCTGCATCAGGCCGCGCCGGGCCAACTCAGCATTTGGCAGCAGGAACCCGTCGGTGGTCACCAGCTCAACCCGCGGCGTCTCCGGCCAGCGGGCCAGCAGCTCGCGCAGCACCCGAGCGGTCGTCGACTTGCCCACGGCCACCGACCCGGCCACGCCGACGACGTACGGTGTCCGTGTCGCCCGTGGCTCGCCGAGGAACGTCGACGTCGCCTCGTGCAGCCGGGTACTGGCACCGGCGTAGAGATTGAGCAGCCGCGACAACGGCAGGTAGACCGCGCTCACCTCGTCGAGGTCGATCGGCTCGCCCAGTCCCTGCAGCCGGGCGAGGTCTGCGTCGTCCAGGGTCAGCGGCGTCGCCGCCCGCAGCGCGCTCCACGCCGCCCGGTCGAACTCCAGGAAGGGCGAGTCCGGGGAGGCGTCAGCCGCCGAGGCGCCCGCCGCCGAGCCGACGGGTACCGGCACGCTTGCCGTTCGCTGGCCAGTCATCAGTGACCATCCTGCCTGCACCAGTACGAGGACACCGGGCCGCAGCAGTGTGGCACCGCTGACGCCGCCGCTAGGTTCGCGGTTGTGAGCGTGACAACGAGCCTGCGACCGGATGGCCCCCTGATCACGACCCGGGGACTGAACAAGACCTACGGCGCGGTGACGGCGCTGGCCGACCTCGACCTCGACCTCGCGCCCGGTGTCATCGGACTGGTCGGGGCCAACGGCGCCGGCAAGACCACACTGCTGAAGATCCTGCTCGGGTTGCTGGAGCCGACCTCCGGCAACGCGACGATGCTCGGCTTCGATGCGGTCGGTGAGGGGCCGGCGATCCGACGCCTGGTCGGCTACATGCCCGAGCACGACCCGCTGCCGCCGGACGTCAGCGCGACGGTGTTCGTGCTCCACATGGCGCGGATGTCCGGCCTGCCCGCCGCCGCCGCCCGCGAGCGCACGGCCGACACCCTGCGCCACGTCGGGCTCTACGAGGAGCGCTACCGCTCGATCGGTGGGTATTCCACCGGCATGCGGCAGCGGGTGCGGCTGGCGCAGGCGCTGGTCCACGACCCCTCCCTCGTATTGCTGGACGAACCCACTAACGGCCTGGACCCGGCGGGGCGCGAGGAGATGCTCGAACTGATCCGCCGCATCGGCACCGACTTCGGGATCTCGGTGCTGGTGACCTCGCACCTGCTCGGCGAGCTGGAGCGGATCAGCGACCACCTCGTGGTCATCGAGGGCGGCCGGCTGCTCCGCTCGACGTCGACGGCCTCCGCCACCACGCTGGGTGAGGTCGTCGGGGTCGAGGTGGGCGAGGACGCTGCAGCGCTGGCAGCCGTGCTGAGCCAGGCGGGCCTCGTCGTGCGGCCCGGGGGACGTCTCGGCACGCTCGACATCGACGTGCCGAGTCTGGGCAGCGATTCCGATTCCGACTCCGGGATCGACTCGGTCTGCGACGCCGTCCGCGATGCCACCGCCGACCTCGGCATCGGCCTGATCCGGCTCGAACGCCGACGCCACCGGCTCGCCGAGATCTTCGCCGACCCCGCCCCGGCGGCGAACACCACGGCCACGGAGGTGCCGGCATGACTACCCCGCCCAGCGCCATCTACGACATCGGCTACCGCCACTACGAGGGTCCCCGGCTGGGCCGCAGCTACGTCTGGGCGACGCTGTTCGCCGACAGTCTGCGCGGCGCGTACGGCCTGGGCCGTTCGGCCCGGGCCAAGATCCTGCCCTGGCTGCTGGTCGGGCTGGCTGTTGTCCCGGCGGTCGTCGTCGCCCTGATCACGGCCTTGGGCATCGCGCCCGAGCCGCCCGCGACCCCGGCCCGCCTGATCATCAACCTGTCGCTGCTCGTGCTGGTCTTCGTCGGTGCGCAGGCCCCGCAGTCGGTGTCGCGTGACCTGCGATACCGGACGGTCTCGCTGTATTTCTCGCGCCCGTTGCGCCGCATCGACTACGTGTCGTCGAAGGTCGCCGCATTGACCGTCGCGGTCTTCGCCTTCAGTACGCTGCCTGCCACTATCGTGTACCTGGGCGCGCTGCTCGCCGAATTGCCGGTGCGTGCCCAGACCCGGGACTGGCTGCTGGGGCTGGTGATCGCGGCCGTTTCGGCGGTGATCTACGCAGCCGTCGCACTGGCCATTGCGGCCTGGACCCCGCGGCGGGGGATCGGCGTGGCGGCCATCGTGACGTTCCTGTTCGTCACCTCGACGATCGCCGGCGTCCTGCAGCAGATCGCGACCGGGACGGCGGCCACCGAGCGCGCCAGATTCGCGTTGCTGCTCTCGCCCTCGACCGTCATCGAGGGCCTGGAGTCCTGGCTGACCGGCACCGCCACACAGACGGGGGTCGTCTCGGTGGACACCACGCTGGGTCTCGGCCTGGTCGGCGCCGCCTTCCTCCTGGTCGCGATCTGCTACACCGTCCTCGTGCTGCGCTACCGGAAAGTGGGCATCTCATGAGCGAGCTGGTCCTGGCCGGCGTCTCGCGCTGGTACGGCAACGTCGTCGCCGTCAATGACGTCACGATGACGATCGGACCGGGGATCACCGGCCTGCTCGGTCCGAACGGCGCGGGAAAGTCCACCATCCTCAACATGATGGGCGGATTCCTCGCCCCCTCCGCCGGGGCGGTCACCCTGGACGGCGAGGTGGTGTTCAAGAACACCGACATCTACCGGCGGGTCGGCATCGTGCCCGAAGGAGAAGCGCTGTACGACGGCATCACCGGGCGGCAGTTCGTCATGGCCAATGCCCGGTTGCAGCGGCTGCCCGACCCCGCGGCGGCCACCGCCAAGGCGCTCGACCTCGTCGACATGACCGCACCCGCCGACCGTGGCCTCGCCACCTACTCCAAGGGCATGAAACAGCGGGTCAAGATGGCCACCGCGCTGGTCCACGAACCCGACGTGCTGCTGCTGGACGAGCCGTTCAACGGCATGGACCCCCGGCAGCGACTGCACCTGATGGACCTGTTGCGAGCGATGGCCGCGGCCGGTCGCACCGTGATGGTCAGCTCTCACATCCTCGAAGAGGTCGAGCAGATCGCCGACACCATCCAGGTCCTCATCGCCGGCCGGCACGCCGCCTCCGGCGACTACCGCGAGATCCGGCGCCTGATGACCGAGCGCCCCCACCAGTTCACGATCCGCTGCTCCGACCCGCGGTCGCTCGCCTCGGCGGTCATCGCCGACGGCAGCGCGGCCGGGGTGTCGGTGCACGAGGACGGAGTAGACGTGCAGGCAATCGACGTCGGCCGCTTCACCCGGCTGCTACCGCGGGTCGCCCGCGAGCACGGTGTGCGGCTGCACGAGGTGACCCCGGCGGATGAGTCGCTGGAAAGCGTCTTCGCCTACCTGGTGGCCCGGCGGTGAACGCCGTTGTCGCAAGGCTGACCGCGGGCGAACTGCTGGGGCGCCGCCGAGGCGTCGTGCTGGTGATCCTGCCGGCAGTCATGCTGTTGCTGGCGGTGCTCGCCCGGTCGGCCGACGAACCAGTGAAGGTGACCATCCTCACGATCGTCGCCTTCAGCCTCGTCGTCCCGTTGCTCGGTCTCGTGTTGGGCACCGGCGCGATCGCCTCGGAGATCGATGACGGGTCGATCGTCTACCTGCTCGCCAAGCCGATGTCGCGCT
This sequence comes from uncultured Kineosporiaceae bacterium, assembly GCA_964516515.1. Taxonomy (GTDB): domain Bacteria; phylum Actinomycetota; class Actinomycetes; order Actinomycetales; family JBBAYJ01; genus JANNOG01. The sequence goes on from CAZEYA010000044.1 coordinate 23,883, forward strand.
ACGCGATCGCCACCACCAAGGTCGTCGTGGCGGCGGCCGTGACGGTGGCGCTCGCGGCCGTGCCGACCTGGGCCGCCGCCCTCGTCCTCGGCCTGTCCACCGATGTCGCCATCGCCTTCGCACTGGCAGCGGCGTTGGCCGGAATCTGCTATGCGGCCGTCTTCGTGCTGCTCTCGGTCGCCACCCGCAGCGCGGTGGTCTTCGGCCTGCTCTACGCCCTGGTCTGGGAGGGCGTCGTGGGCGGGTTCGTCCCCGGTGCCCGGGTGCTCAGCGTTCAGCAGTGGGCGCTTGGCGTGGCCGAGGGAGTTCTGGGTCCAGCGGCCGCGGCCGACATCGGGCTGGACGCCGCCGTGGGCGCGACAACCGGGCTACTGCTCATGACGGGAGTCACACTCGGCGCGACGTGGTACGCGGGTCAGTTGTTGCGGACGTTGCGGGTCACAGGAGACGGCTGACGCGTCGCGAGAGGCACAATCGTGACGCACCTTGGTCATCGATCGTTCAAACCGAGCCGCAGATTATTCGAATTCCCTTGGCGAGGGGTTTGTCCGGAGTGCATTCGGCAGGCCGACAGTCACTGACGTAGTGCCTTCTCCCTCACCGCACATCGGCCACGTGGCCG
>CAZEYA010000045.1:0-24416 GCA_964516515.1 uncultured Kineosporiaceae bacterium
ATGAGCATATAGGCTGTCGAAAAGGGGTCGTTGACATCCGGAAACGTCCTCTCGCCTCTCGCCATAGCTTGTTCCAAGTCGTCGGTGCGGCGTGGTGTCGCGCCGGTGACGAGGTAGAGGGGCGGGCACGGTAAGTGCCGGGATCGTGGTGGGTATCTGACATCCGCCCCGAGTCACCGGGAGGCCAGCCGTGCCCGCACCCGTACCTTCCCTCATCCCGACCGCAGCTACCGTGCGTGAGCGAATCGGGGAGGCCGACCCGCAGGTCCCGATGGTGCTGTGGCAGGTGCTGTCCACGATCACCGACCCCCGGGCCCGGCGCGGGCGTCGCCACGACCTGGCCACCGTGCTGGTGCTGTCCCTGGCGGCCGTGCTCAGCGGGGCCTGTTGCCTGGCCGCGATCACGGACTGGGTCAACGACAGGCCGCGCTGGTGCTGGGCTCGACTGGGGGTGCACCGCCGGAAGCCGAGGGGGTCAACGATCCGCCGGGTGGCCGTGTCAACTCGACTTGGCCCCACCGTGCCCCGGCTTGAAGTGGCCCCACCTTGCTGCCGTTGGGTGCGGGCGTGGGCGAGTCGGTAGCTGCTGGTCCCGGTCTCGATGATGTTCCCGCCGAAGGTGAGGCGGTCGACGATGGCGGCGCAGAGCCGGGGGTCGGTGAAGGTCTTGGTCCAGTCGCTGAAGCTGTCGTTGCTGGCGATCGCGACGGCGGTTTTCTCCTCGCGTTAGGTCAGGACCTGGAACAGCAGTTCGGCGCCACGCTTGTCGAGTTCCATGTAGCCGAGTTCGTCGAGGCAGAGCAGTTCGACCCGGCCGTAGCGGGCGATGGTCCGCGACAGTTGGCGTTCATCAGCGGCCTCGATGAGTTCGTTGACGAGCTTGGCCGCGAGGACGTAGCGGACCTTGTGAGCGGCTTGGGCGGCGGCGGTCCCCAGGCCGATGAGCAGGTGGCTCTTGCCCGTGCCGCTGTCGCCGATCAGGCAGAGCGGTTGACCTTTGCCGACCCAACCGCAGCCGGCGAGGGTGTTGATGGCGGGTCACCCTGTCGCGGGTGGTGCCCTTGCGGCCGCAGCAACGGCACCACTGGTCCGACTCGACAGTCCGGCAGGACAGCACCGCCCGGTCCGGCTCGAGGCGTTGCCCGAGGACTCGCAGGCCGAGTTCGTCGAGGCGGCAGAACGTGGTCAGGTCAGGGGCAGCAAAGGTAGATCTGGTGGAGTCCCTGTAATGTCGTCTGCCGCTGAGCGAAGTTCGGTTCCCGCCCTCGGCTGAGCCGTTGGGCTACGCCCCGGCCTCACCAACAAACGCAAAATGGCCTGCGCTCACCCCCAGGGGGGGAGCACAGGCCACTCCGTTCAGCGCAGGGCGGCTCAGTCGCGCCGGAACGCGTCCTTAGTGTTCTCGCCAGCCTGCTTGAGGTTGGCCTTCGACTGATCGGTCTTGCCCTCAGCTTCGAGCCGCTCGTTGTCGGTGACCTTGCCGGCGGCCTCCTTGGCCTTGGCCGAGGTTCTCAGCGGAGTTCTTGATCTTGTCGGCTGCACTCATGAGCAATCCTCACGTTGACGGATGGACTCTCGAGAGTTTGCCCGCTGGGGGATCCCCTCGCCAGTCGCTGCTACGACGGCCAGCCCGAGGCGGGCGCGTCGCGGACCGCTGGATAGCTACAAGCGTTCATGCAGCTCAGGGGCTATGTCGGCTCCCCTGGCCACACCTGATGACGCGCGTCTTGACGGTGCCGCCGAACGCTCGTTGACCGGGGTCGAGGCGCGTGCCTGAGCGGTGCCCCAGGCCCGCGGGAAATGAAGGAAAAGTCCTGGTCAGGGCCGGTACGCCCAGCGGTCTCGAAAACCGTTGGGCGGGTCACCACCCGTCTCGTGGGTTCGAATCCCACGCCCTCCGCTGGGGACGACTATGCCGCCCTGGCCAGGCGTCGTCAACGCGCTGGGTGCTGGTATCCACAGGCGTCCGTATCGGGCGATTGCGACGCGCAGGGAGAGCTCAAGGAGGCGCTCTGCTTCGATCCGTGTGTGGGGCCCCGACTCAGCGGGGGATCGGCCGACAGGTCCCCCGCGGAGGACGTCCCCGGTCCGGGCTGGATAAAACGCACGGTCAGCCCGTCGACCTCGATGTCTGCCGCGAGTGCCTAGGGGCTTGCCATGGGACCAAACGTAGACCGGCATGACGCAGGACGAGGCAGGACGACGCGGGGACGGGGCAGGGTTCAGCTCAGTCGTCCAGCCCGGCGAACACGTCGTCAAGGCGTAACCCCGCCCCGCGCTGCGGCCAGGCGACAACGTGGGTCTCGTGCGCCACGGAGCGGAGGAACTCCGCCTCGGTCACCCCGGACACGGGGAGCAGGAGGTGCGCCTGGCTGCGGTGCTCGCGCAGCCCTGCGAGCAGCCGGGGCTCGGTGCCCCTGGCCCGCACGTCGACGCCGATGCTCGCGTCCGGCGTCCCGCGCAGGTGGTAGACCAGCTCCGGCTGCCAGACCGGGTGGCCGAGGGCTCGGCGCCACCTGGTGCCGGTCGAAGCGAGACTGCTCGATGCAGGCATGCAGCAGGCGGCGCAGGCCGGGTCCGCCGTCCCGGCGGACCCGGTGGAACGCCGCGCTGGTGGCCCGGCTCATCGCGACATGGTCCGGGTGACCGGTCAGCCCGTCGGGCCCGAACGTCACGACGACGTCGGGGCGCTCGTCGTCGAGGAACGACGCCACGAGCGCCGCGAGCTCCTTCGCCGGCACCTGGTCAACGTGCCCGTCCTCGATGCCGAGCCAGTCGTGGCGGTCGGGCGCGCGTCCCACGGCGCGCCACCCTCTCTCGTCCTCTTCTCGGCGCAGCGCTCCCAGCCCCGCCTCGGGCACGTCCACCCCCGTCGCCACCTCGCCCGCGCCGCCGTCCGTGGCGTGCAGGACGACCAGGCCGAAGCTCGGGTCGTCTCGGTGCCGGGCGACCGAGCGGAACATGGCGTAGGTCTCGTCGTCCGGGTGGGCGAAGCATCCTGCGAGGACCCGGGAGGGTGCCGGATCGGCCACCGCCGGTGCAGCCACCGCCGGACCGGTCACGCCGTCACGCCCCGGGAGGGGGGAAGGGGGCCGGGCCCGGCTGAGGCGTCGGCACGGGCAGCACCGTGCCGGGCGGCACGTCCCCGACCAGGACGGAGTCGACCGCCGGCGCCAGCAGCAGGGTGACCGTCACGACCACGGGGCAGAGCACCGCGGGCAGGTGCGACCGGGCCGGGTGGGGGATCCGGGCCGGGGCCGGGGGCCGGGCCGGGTGCGGACTGGGTCGAGGTGGAGCCGGGGCCGGTGGAGGACGAGGGTCGACGTGCCTCGAGGCTCGTCCTGCCCGGGCCCCCGCGGCTCCGGGCCGTCCCTGCGACCCCTCAGGGTTGTCCCCTACAGACGCCGGGTGCCCGGCGGGCGCACACTCGTCGGGTGGCCATGCCACAGAGAAGGGTGGTGACGCTCGTGCCCCGGCTGGCACTGGTGGCGCTGGTGGTGGTCGCGGCCGTGCCCACGGCCGTCTCGGTCCGTCACGGCGGGTGGCTCCCGGACGGAGGGTTCCTGCTCCTGCAGGCGATGCTGACGGTGGCGGGCCTGCTGCTGTGGTGGGGGGACGGGCTGCGTGGCAACGCCCTGCGGCTGTTGCTCGCGGGCGTCTGCCTGGGCGTGAGCAACGTCGACAGCGGGTGGGCTCCCGCCGACGCCGGGAGCCTGCTCCAGCTCGAGTGGACCCTCCAGTGGTCGGCGGTGCCGCTCGTCGCCACGGTGCTGCTGGCCTACCCGGAGGACCACGTCCGGGGTCGGGGTCGCCGGGTCCTCGTCGCGCTGTTCTGGGTGTGGGCCGTGGGGTTCCGGGTCGTGTCGTCGCTGCTGTGGGACCCGGTCGCCTCAGGCGTGGAGGACCCGGTCCGCTGGTTCCACGTCGTCTCGGCCAGGGCGGCGTCGCTGGTGGTCGAACAGGCGAGCGGGGCGCTCCTGGCCGTCCTGGTCGTCTGGTTCGTGGTCGTCCAGGTGGCCCGGGCGCGCCGGGCCCGGGGAGCGGGCCGGCCGGCCGTGGTGCTCGTGGCGCTCGCGGGGACCCTGCTGGCGGTCGGCCAGCTGCTTAGGGTGGGCCTCGGGTACGTCCCGTGGACGGGCCTGTCCAGGGTTCCGGTCACCGAGGCCGCGGCGGAGTGGGTGTCCGGCGTGCAGGCGATCAGCGGGGCGATCGCGGGCGGCGCGCTCGTGGCCGTCGTGGTCCGCGCGGCGACGCACCGGGGGGAGATCGTGGAGCGGCTCCTCGCCGTGGGCGGGGACGCAGCAGCCGCGGAGGCGGTCCTTCAGGACGCGCTTGCCGACCCCACGCTCCGGCTCCGGGTCCTGGTCGGCTCGGGGTGGGTGGCCGTCGACGGGCACCGGTCGGGCCCGCCCGGTGCGGACCGGACCGTTCAGGTCCTCCTTCGCGGCGACGACGGGCACCCGGTGGTCGAGGTCGACGCCGCGGACCACGTGCTGCTCGATCCCGCCCTGCTGCGCCTCACGCTCGCGGCGGGGGCCGTCGTCGTGCAGAACGCCCGGCTCACCCTCGAGCGCGAGGCCCACCTGGCGGAGGTCGGCGCCTCGCGCACGCGCATCGTCGAGGCCGGCGTGGCCCAACGCCGCCAGCTGGAGCGGGACCTGCACGACGGGGCGCAGCAGAGCCTCCTCGCGGTCTCCGCCACGCTGTCCCGGGCGGCCCTCGCGACGGACACCGACGGGATGCGTGCCGTGGTGGACCAGGCCCGGGCCGGGCTGAGTGCGGCGCTCGCGGAGGTGCGCGGGCTCGCCCACGGCATCCACCCGGCCGCCCTCAGACAGGGCGGCCTCGCGTCCGCGCTGGGCACGTTGGCAGCGGGTTCGCCTGACGTGAAGCTGCACCTCGGGCCCGGCCTGGCGGGCGGGCGTCGCTTCCCGACCGCGGTGGAGTCGACCGCGTACTTCGTCGTCGCGGAGTCCGTGGCCAACGCGGTCAGGCACGCCAGCGGGCGCGTGCGGGTGAGCGCCGACGCCGGGCCGCAGGCGTTGACCGTCGCGGTCTGCGACGCCGGCCGGGGCGGGGCCCTGGTCCGTCCTGGGGGCGGGCTGGCCGGGCTCGAGGACCGGGTGCGCGCACTGGGCGGGGTGCTCGTCGTCGACAGCCCGCCCGGGGACGGCACGACCGTCTCCGCCCTGCTGCCGTGCGGCGAAGCCGCCCCGTGACGACGTGACGACGTGCCGACGTGACGGTGGAGGAGGCCACTGGCCCGGTACGGGTGGTGATCTGCGACGACTCCGGCATCTTCCGGGAAGGGCTCGGCCTTCTCCTCGACACCCTGGGCGTCGCCGTCGAAGCGTCCGTGGCGGACGTGCTGTCACTGCTGGCCGCGGTGCGCTCGCTAAGGCCCGACGTGGCTGTCGTCGACGTCCGGATGCCGCCCACCCACACCGACGAGGGCATCCGCGCAGCGGTCACGCTCCGACATGAGGTCCCAGGCACGGGGGTGCTGGTGCTCTCGACCTACGTCGACCCGCGGTGGGCGGTGATGTTGCTCGACGCGGTGCCCGACCACGTGGGCTACCTGCTCAAGGACAGGGTGGCCGACGCGGCAGCGCTGCTGGAAGCCGTGCACCGGGTCGCGGCCGGCGGGCTGGTCCTCGACCCGGAGGTCGTGGCCGCACTGGTCGCCGGCCGCCGGCTGTCCGCGCCGCTGCGGCGGCTCACCCTGCGGGAGACCGAGGTGCTGGCCGCGCTGGCCGAGGGCTGGTCCAACACCGGCATCGCCCACCGGATGCACCTGTCGGTCAAGACCGTGGAGACGCACATCGCCGCGGTCTTCCGGGCGCTGGACCGGGGGTCGGCCGAGGACGGCAACCGTCGCGTGCTCGCGGCGCTGAGGTACCTGGGGGCCGGGGACGCACCCGGCCACGGGCCGTCCCCCGGGCCGAGCGCGATCCGCAAGCCTGGATAAGTGGCTGCGACCGCCATACATGAGCGCGAAGGCCCTGCAGTCTCCAGGTGCGGGCGGTGAGGTGATGAGCCCGGCCGCGTTGGAGCAGACGTACGGTGCACCGATGGAGGTCCTCGCGCATCTCGGCATCCCGTCCGTCCTGGACCGCTTCCAGGACATCAGACAGCTGGGTACGGCCTCCTCATGATGCAGGCCATCCTTGACCCGTTCGCCTACAACGTCCTCGTCAGTGGCGTCATCGTCGCCACCTTCGCCGTGCAACTCTGCCGGCTCATCGGTGTGACGCTGGTCGCCGCGACCCTTGTCACTCCTGCGTCGTCGCACGGATGCTGCCCAACCGGTTCGGCCGGCCCCAACATCACCATCACCCGCGCCTCTGACCAAGGCCCTGACGCGAATATAGTGCTGCCCCTTGACACCCAGGGCCTCCATATCAGTTGGCGATCGCAGTTGCCCGCGCGACCGGATCATTGACGGTGTTCACAAAGAGAGAAGCCTCAGAGCCCGGATAGCTTCATGGCGACGTCGACTCCTCGACCCCGCCGCGACCGCCTCGGCTGAGCATCGTCGATCTCGAGACGGGCGAGCTGGATCCGTGATCGGCACGCCACTCGCGCCGATCCGGACGGACATGCGTGCCTGTCGTCGGCATCAGGGCTGCGTGCCACGTCGGGCGCCGCCTGAGTCCATTTGATCGCTCCGACTGTTCTCGGTGGGCAAGGGGAGGTGGGACCGCTGGCGTATGTCAACGGCCATGAGGTTCTGCCCGTAGGCGGCCGTGAGACCTGCCCGGTGACGGTCACGAGTTCTGCCCGGTGATGGCCATGGGATCTGCCCATTGGCTGGCCATCACGGTCGAGCGGTCAGATCAGTGGCCTCACCCCCTGCCCGGTGAGGGCTTGGGAAAGTCGGACGCTGTCGCCGCTGGTCTGGCAGATGTGGGCGTGGTGCAGGAGTCGGTCGACGGTCGCGCTGGCCAGCGTCTTGGGCATGAGCTCGTCGAACGCGGCGGGGTGCAGGTTGGAGCTGATGGCGACGGAGCGTTTCTCGTAGGCGGCGTCGACGAGGCGGTAGAGACCTTCGGCGGCGTCCGGTCCGACGGGCAGCAGGCCGATGTCGTCGACGACGACCAGGTCGGCGCGCAGCAGCCGGGCGATGGCCTTGGTCACGGTGTCGTCGGCCCGGTGGCGGCGGACGAACACCCCGAGGTCTTCCAGGGTGAACCAGGCGACCTTGAGCCCGGCCTGGACCGCGGTCTGCCCGAGGGCTTCGAGCATGAACGTCTTGCCGGTGCCGGAGGGCCCGCAGAGGACGAGGTTCTCCCGCCGTCCGACCCACTCCAACGTCCGTAGCGCCTGCTGGGTCGGGGCGGGGATGCTGCTCGCGTCGGGCTGCCAGGCGTCGAAGGTCTTGCCGGTGGGGAACCCGGCCGCGGCCCGGCGGGTCGCCAGGGCGGAGCGTTCCCGCCCCGCGGCCTCCTCCGTGAACAGGGCCCGGAGGACCTCGACGGGGTCCCAGCGTTGGGCCTTGGCGGTGGCCAGGACCTCGGGGGCATGGCTGCGGATGTGAGGCAGGCGCAGCCGGCGCAGTAGCGCCTCCAGGTCCGCCGGCAACGGCGGGGCGGCCGGGACCCCGACCGCCGGTGCCGTCTTGCTCGGGTTCATGCTGCGCCCTCGGGCGTGGTGGCCTCGATGTTGGTGCCAAGGCCGGCCCAGCCGCGGGTGCCCTGGGTCAGGCTCCGGTCCTCGCCGGCGGTGTGGACCGGTCCGGCGGCGTGGGGGTCGCCGGCGTGGTGGGCGACGATGGAGGCGAGGTCGGCCTCGGCGAAGCGGGCATGGACGGCGGCGTGGCCCAGGGCCCGGTCGACCGCGACCGGGTCGCCGAGCTTTGCGAGGGTGACCGCGGCGGCCATCTTGAGGCGCATCTTCGTGCTGCCCGCCGCTGCGGCCTCGGTGAGCCAGAGCCGGGCCCCGTCGCCGAGGGCGAGGAACGCCGCCTCGGCCTCGTTCCTCGCTCTGGGCTGGCGGGCCAGTGCCCCGGCCGGGGCCGGCGGGAAGTGCGCGTCATCCAAGCGTGGGCTGCCGGGACGGGCCCTCAGGTGCCGAGCGACCTCGACCGGCCCGGTGTTGGTGACCTCGTCGATGTGGACGATGACGACCCGTTCGTCCGGTCCCTGCCCGTGGACCCGGACCCAGACCGTCCGCCCCAGCAGCCGGTGTGGGACGGAGTACTGCCCGGACTCGAAGGTGACCATCGGCGTCGTGGCCGCGACCGTACGGGTGAGGCCGAGCGCGACGGTGTGGGGTGCTGCGGGCAGGGGGTGTAGGCGGGTCTGCTCCTCGGCGAGCATGTCCGCCGGTGCGCGTCGGGTGACGCGGTGGACGCGGGCGTTGACCTGCTCGCAGAAGGTGTCGCAGGCGGCCTCGAGGTCGCCGAAGGAGGCGTAGGCCGGCAGCAGGTTCGTCTCGGTAGGGACCAGGTCCGCCTTCGCGAGCTTGACCGTCGACTCCGACCCGCCCTTGGTGGCCGGGTCCGCGGGCTCGCAGGTGTGGACCGTCAGGCCGTAGTGGCGGGCGAACGCGACGGTCTGCGGGTTGCGGACCGCCATCCCCGCGACGTGCTCGACGGTCACGGTCTTCTCGTTGTCGGTCAGGACGTAGGTCGGGGCCCCGCCCAACCGTCGCAGGGTGACGTCGAGGGCAGCGAACACCGACGCGGCAGTCCGGTCCCGCAACGCTAGGACGACCCGGAAGCGAGACCAGGCCAGCCAAGCGCAGAACAGGACGGTCTTGCGGCCGTCGATGACCGGGCCGTCGCCGAAGTCGTACTGCAACCACATGCCCGGTTCCGCGACCCAGGGCCGGTGGACCCTGACCCGCCCGACCTTAAACGCGGCCCTCGCGCGGGCGACGGCGCGGCGGGTGGTCCTCTCCGAGCCCTCGTAGCCGAGCGCGAGGAGCTTGTCGTGGGCGACGTCGCCGCGGATCTTGCCGTTGGAGTGTTGGACCCACTCCTCCAGCTTGGGCAGGTACTCATCGATCAGCTGCGGGCGAGCCGCGGGCCGGTCGCTGAGGCCGCCGGCGTCGCGGGCGGTGACGTAGCGGGCGACGGTGTGGTGGGAGCAGCCCGCGAGCTCAGCGGCGGCGCGGTGGGACTCGGTCAGGTCGAACGCTTCCAGGATTTCCATGATCTCCCCTGCAGACTTCACGGTGTCCCTCCTCGGGCAGTGACGGCGCATCAGCACCGCCAGCGCACCCGAGGAGGGGCCCCAACCGCGGGACGCGGCCAGGGCGACGACTGTCGTGTCAGGCAGATCCCGTGACCGTCAGCGGGCAGGTTTCATGTCCGCCAGCGGGCAGCTACATGGCCGTCTCCGGGCAGAATCCCGTGTCCGTTGTCAGGCGTAGCCGCATCGTGTTCACTCCCTGGGTGATGGTGGCGGTCGGGCTGACGCTCACCGCGGGCCATCCACTCGGCGCGAGCGTTGCGCTCGACGAGCTGTACGCCGTGACGCGAGCCGAGGTCGCCGAGCGGCGTTGGAGCACTGCGAGGTGCTGACGAACCAGGCGTGGTCGGCGCCGGCGGCGTGTCCGGCAGTAGGACACGCGTTGGGGTCCTCACGCTCAGCCGTGACCAGGCCGCTGACGGCGGGTCCAGACTCAACCCAGCGACTCGGCAGGTCGATGGTCCGAAGTGTGAACACTCAAGCGGCAGCGCGTTTCAGCATGGTCCTGATCCTCGCGCTCGTGGCGCTGGTCGGGGTGCAGGTGCTGGGGGTGCAGGCCCAGCGCACGGCAGACCGAGCGGCCGACGCCAGGGTCCAGCTGGCGGGGGACGTCGAACAGATCCGCTACTACGACGAGATGCTGACCATGTCGGTGCGGCTCGCCGCCGTCACAGGCGACCGGTCCTACGTCCATCGGTACGAGCAGGCCGTGCCTGAGCTGGACGCTGTGATCGCCGGCGCGTTGGCCACGGTGCCGGACGCAGCCGCCCGGGAGGCGGTGCGCGACACCGATGAGGCGAACCAGGCGCTGATCGCGCTGGAGGAGCAGAGCTTCACGCTGTTGGCGACCGGGGATCGGGACGGCGCCTACGAGGCGGTCACCAGCGAGCGGTACGCCTCGCTGAAGGCCTCCTACCAGGCCGGGATGGATCTCGCACTGCAGCGGCTGGAGCTGGTCGCGGCCCGTCAGCAGCAGGACGCGACCCGTCTCCAGCAGCTGAGCCTCGCCTTGGGGGCGGGTGCGGCGGCGCTGCTGGCGCTGCTGTGGACGCTCACAGCCCGAGGGCTTGGTCGCAGCCAGCGGGCTCACGGCCACGCCGAGGAGCAGCTGCGAGAGCAAGCGCACACCGACCCGCTGACCGGGCTGGCTAACCGGCGGTTGTTCCGGGAACGTCTGGGTGACGCGCTGGCGGCTCAGCAGCACGGCGAGCTGGCGGTGCTGTTTGTCGATCTGGATCATTTCAAGATGGTCAACGACACCCGGGGGCACGCTGACGGCGATGCGCTGCTGGGCGAGGTCGCCGAGCGTCTGATCGACCTGCAGTTCGGCCATCCGGGGGCACTGGTCGCCCGGCTGGGTGGGGACGAGTTCGCGGTCCTGCTGCCCGCCACCAGCGAGGTAGCCGTGGCCGACTTCGCCGACCGTCTCGTTGTGTCGCTCGCCCGGTCGTACGCCGCCGCCCCGGGGATTCCGGTCACCGCGAGCGTGGGTGTCGCGGCGGCGGGCGTGGGTGAGCGTGACCCGGGGGCGGTGCTGCGCGGCGCGGACCTGGCGATGTACGACGCCAAGGACAGCGGGCGTGACCGGTGGAAGCGCTACGCCAGCCACATGCACACCGACCTCCTCGCCCGGGTCGAGCTGGAGGGCGAGCTGCGCGACGGTCTTCACCGTGGCGAGCTCGTCGTGCACTACCAGCCCGTCTACCACCTGCGCACCGGACGGTCGCAGGGCGTGGAAGCGCTGGTGCGCTGGCAGCACCCCCGCCGCGGCCTGCTGCTGCCCGGCGCGTTCATCCCCCTGGCCGAGACCAGTGACCTGATCGTCGGCCTGGGCCGGTACGTCCTGGAGCAGGCCTGCCGGCAGCTCGCGTCCTGGACCGCCGAGCAAGGCCGGGACGCCCCGGTCGAGGTCGCGGTCAACGTCAGCCCCCGCGAGCTCAACCAGGCCGGTTACGCCGCTCAGGTCCTCGCGGTGCTTCATCTGACCGGGCTGGCGCCGTCCCGGCTCGTCCTGGAGGTCACCGAGAGCACCGTGATGACCAGCCAGCACGAGGTCATCGACGTACTCACCGAGCTGCGCGCCGCCGGGGTCCGGATCGCCATCGACGACTTCGGCACCGGTCACTCCTCGCTGGCCCGACTGCACGAGCTACCCGTCGACCAGGTGAAGATCGACCGCTCGTTCGTGGTGGCCGCCGCTCCGCAAGACCCGACCTGGCCCGGTGACACGACGATGCTCGAGCTTCTGGTGACCCTCGCCGACCGGCTCGACCTGGACCTGGTCGCCGAGGGCATCGAGACCACCCGGCAGCTCGACGCCGTCCGCGACACCGGCTGCGCCTACGGCCAGGGGTTCCTGCTCGGCCGCCCCGGGCCCGCCACGCCGGTACCAGGACGTACGTGCACCGCGGCGCCCGCCTCCACCGAGCCCTGATGCCCGACCGGCCGGGCAGCGGCGGCGGCTGGCACCAGATCGGGCACCACCGAGCCCGGCTGACACCAGGGCCGGAGATGGACGATCCCGATCGAGGGGGGTCGAGTGCGACTGCGGGGTATCGTCCGCCGGCTCGTCCGCCGGCTCGTCGGCCTGGGCGAATGGTCGGTCATAGACCGTCGAGCGGGGCGGGGGGAGGCCCGATTGGCGGCCTCGGGTGGTCTTGCTTACCGGCCGCAGCGGCAAACGTGAGGTGTGTGGGCAGGGTTACCGTCACCCGGTGAGCGCTGAAGGGGCGCATCAGTCCTGCCGATAACGCCAACGTCCGCGCCGAGCGGGCGCACCCTCGAGCGGCGGCAGGAAGGGGACCGACGTGTCGGCACCGGACGGCTCCCGCCGTGTCGGCTGGGGGCGTCGGCTGCGGGCCGGCGGCGTCGAGGTGGTCCTGGTGGGGCTGGTGGCGGCCTACCTGGTCGGGCTGGTCCGGCACGGGCCGGAGTTCGACCCGCTGGTTGACGGCTGGCTCGGCATCCTGACCACGGTCCTGCCCTCGCTGGTCCTGCTCGAGGCGGCACGGGGGCGCACGGGTGCCGCCCGCCGCGAACAGCTGCTGCTGGCCGCTGGAGCGCTGTGCTGGAGCGCCGGCGCGGTGTACCTGGTGGTCTCCACCGCGGCTGGGCGTGAGGTGCCGTTCCCGTCGTGGGCGGACGCCGGCTACCTGGCGTTCCCCGTGCTGGTGACCGCCGCGCTGATCAACCGGGTGAGACGCGAGCTGGCCGGTTCGCGGCGGGGGCTGTGGCTGGACGCCACGGTCGGTGCACTTGGCGCCAGCTGCGGGGTGGCTGTCCTGCTCGGCCCGGTGTTCGCGCAGGCTTCGGGTCAGCCTCTGGAGACAGCACTCGCACTGGCCTACCCGCTGAGCGACCTGGTGCTGGTGGCCACGATCGCGGCCGTGACGGCCCTGTACGGGCTCCGCCCGGGCGCCTCGTGGCTGTGGCTGATGGCCGGGGTGGGGCTGTTCGCGGTGGCGGACGTCGTCTATGCGCTGCGTGTCACCATCGATGCGTACAGCCTGGGCACTCCGCTGGACCTGCTGTGGTCGCTCGGGCTGACGGTGCTGGCCGTGGGGTCCCGACGGACGCCGAGGCCGCAACGGGCGGGACCGGGCCACCAGGGCCAGCGGGCTGCGCTGGTCGTGCCCGCTGCCGCGACCGTCATCGCCGTCCTCGTGCTCGTGCTCGGCAGGTGGCTGCCGGTCACCCCGGTGGCCACCGGGCTCGCCGCCGTCACCCTGCTCGCCGCCGCGATCAGGACCCAGCTCGCGTTCCAGCAGGTGGTGCGGCTGCACGACCTGGGCCGGCAGGCCCGCACCGACAGCCTCACCGGCCTGGGGAACCGCCGAGCCCTGCACGAGCGCCTGCAGCAGAGCCTGACGACGGCACCCGCCACCCGTCCGGACCTCGCCGTCCTGCTCATCGACCTGGACCGGTTCAAGGAGATCAACGACACCCTCGGCCACCACGTCGGCGACGAGCTGCTCCGACAGATCGGGCCACGCCTGGCGGCGGCACTGCGACCAGGCGACCTGCTGGTCCGCCTCGGCGGCGACGAGTTCGCCGTCGTCCTGGACGGGGTGGACGCCACACAGGCCGAGCAGACCGCCGAGCGGCTGCTCGTGCAGCTGACGGAGCCGTTCGAGCTCGACGGCGTCCTGGTCCGAGTCGGCGCGAGCGTGGGCATCGCGGTGTGCCCGCTGGATGCCGATGAGCCCAACGGGCTGCTGCAGCGCGCCGACGTCGCGATGTACGTGGCCAAGGCCGCCGGTGGCGGTGCCCGACGCTACGACCCCACCCGCGACCAGCACAGCCGTGAACGGCTGCGCACCATCGAGGAGCTCACGGTCGTGCTCGACGACACCAAGGCCAGCGGGACCGCCGGGAGTCAGCTGGAGGTGCACTACCAGCCGCAGTGCGACGTCCGGACCGGGGCGGTCGTAGGGGTCGAGGCGCTGGTCCGCTGGCAGCACCCCACCCGCGGGCTGCTGTACCCCGACGTGTTCCTGCCGATGGTCGAGCAGACCGGCCTCATGCCCGCCCTCATCGACGCGGTGCTCACCCGCGCGGTCCAGCAGTGCCGGCAGTGGCGCCAGGACGGCCTCGACGTGGGCGTGTCGGTGAACCTGTCCGCCAGCAGCCTGATCGACCAGCGCCTCCCCGACCACGTCGCCTGGCTGCTCGCGAGCAGTGACCTGCCCGCCTCGGCGCTCACCCTGGAACTGACCGAGAACACCCTGATGGTCGACCCCGAGCAGTGCCTGGTCACCCTGCAGCGCCTCAAGGAGCTCGGGGTGTCGCTGTCCATCGACGACTACGGCACTGGCTACTGCTCGCTGTCGTACCTGCAGAAGCTGCCCGTCGACGAGCTCAAACTGGACCGGGCCTTCGTCACCAACCTCCACCTGCCCCGCGACCGCGCGATCGTCGCCTCCACCGTGGGGCTCGCGCACGCCCTGGACCTACGCCTGGTCGCCGAGGGAGTGGAGAACCAGGCCAGCCTCGATCTGCTACGCCAGCTCGGCTGCGACACCGCGCAGGGCTACCACCTCAGCCGACCCCTCACCGCCACGGCGATGACCGGCTGGCTGCGCCAGCGAAACGCCCTCTACGGCCCCGACCTACAGGGGGTCGTCCCGTGCTGACGTTTGTAGGGGCACGCCCATCCTCTGTACAGCGGACAGCGGTAGCTCCCGCCCTCGACATGACCCTATACATGACCCTCGACATGACCATCGACGAGTTGGTCGACACGACAACCTCGACCGGCGCGGAGGACCGCCCGCCACTCCCCGCTGCAGGGGAGCGGGCAGTCACGCCGGCTGGCTTCCCTGGGGCCTTTCATGGTCGCCCCGCGTGCCTCTGTGCGGCCGGAATGCTCCGTGCATCTGTTGGTCTGCCGTGAACGCCGCACCGACATTCTTTCAGCAACGCGTCGAAGGCGTTGTGACGCTCATGACTCGAGCGTGCACGGGCGCGTCGGTCACTCAGGCCCTGGAGGCGGTGGTTGACGGCGCGTTGTCCATCCTGGCAGCGGACAATGCTTCCTTGAGCAGGGTGGAACCCGAACTTGGCTTGGTTCGGACGCTTACAACTCGGGAAGACTCGCTCCTGGCGAGCGTCGCCGTCCTCAGCAGGAGACCTACCTGTTGATTGACTATCCGCATCTGGACGAGCTGGTAACCAGCGTGACCTCATGGTCGGTGGACATCCAGCTACGGGAGAGCCTGAACTCTCCGGGCATGTCGGCCGAATACGCGTTGCTGAATAGCACCGGCCGTGAGGCAGCCGCCGCCGCAGCCGTCGTCGTCGACGGGCGGGTGTGGGCCGAGCTCTACGTCAGCCGCGACCGCGCTCCAGGGTTTTCGGCCGACGATGTAATTCTTCTCCGTCTGTTGGCATCGTCTATCGGTTTAATGCGTTCGGCCTACTCCCTGGCACTTTCAGCGGAAGCAGGAGGAAAGGATGCCCTGACCGGTCTGTCACTTCGGCCCGCCATTGACCAGGCCATCAACGGCGCACCCTCCGGCGCCGGGGTCATCGTGGCCGCTTTCGACATCGACGGACTCGAACGGATCAACGACGAGTTCGGGCACGCCGCGGGTGATCGCCTCATCGTCACCGCCGCCGACGCGTTACGAACGCACGTGGGTGCACTGCCGGGCGCCACCGTGGTTCGCTGGGGTGGCGACGAGTTCGTGGCGGCCGTCGTCGCGACCGACGTCGACATAGTGGTCGAGGCCTGCGCCGAGGCACAACGAGTAGTCCGCTCGGCACTTCCACGAACCGATCTGTCGTGCGGTGTCGCCAGCGACCGGGACCTGCGCGGGCCGCTCGGCTCGGGCCGACCCTTGCTGCGGCTCGCCGACGCGACGTTGTACCGGGCGAAGAGGTCTGGGCTGAATGTCCCGCTGAGGTCGTGGTCCGGTCAAGTCCATTGGGGTGGTGTACGAGGTTGATCCTTCGTCGGGCGTGTCAGGCGGGGATCGCGGTGACCTCCTTCGTGGGGGTCGGCGGGGACGCGTCAGCGGCGCCGTCGATGAGGGTGAGGCGGGAACGGGACAGCACGTCGAGGCCGAGGTAGCGGCCGCCCTCGATCCACTCGTCGTGCTGCTCGGCCAGGACCGCCCCGACGAGGCGGATCAGGCTGTTGCGGTCGGGGAAGATGCCGACGACTGGGGGCACCCCCGCTTGCGGGGGACGGTGCGGCGGCGGATCTCGCGGTTGAGGCGTTCCTGGGGGTTGTTGGACCAGATCTGCCGCCAGATCTCCTTCGGGAAGCTGGTGAAGGCCAAGACGTCGGCGCGGGCCGCGTCGAGGTGGTCGTGAACCTTGGGGAGGGTGTCGGCGATGGTGTCGAGGAGCTTGTCGTACTGGGCGTGGACGGCGTCGGCGTCGGGCTGGTCGTAGACGGAGTGCAGCGCCGCCCGGACCCCGGGCCAGGACGACTTCGGGGTCGCGGCCATCAGGTTCGCTGCGTAGTGGGTGCGGCAGCGTTGCCAGGCCGCGCCGGGCAGCGTGGCGCCGATGGCTGCGACGAGGCCGGCGTGGGCGTCGGAGGTGACGAGCCGGACGCCGGTGAGGCCGCGGGCGACCAGGTCGCGGAAGAACCCCAACCAGCCGGCGCCGTCCTCCGCGCTGGAGACCTGCAGGGCTGGGGGTACCCCCGCTTGCGGGGGCGGATCTCTCGGTGCCCGTCGGCGTTGACGCCGGTCGCGAGCAGGGCGTGGACGTTGACGACCCGGCCGCCCTCGCGGACCTTCATCACCAACGCGTCCGCGGCGACGAACGTGTAGGGCCCGGCGTCCAGAGGGCGGGTCCGGAACGACTCGACCTGCGCCCCCGCAAGCGGGGGTACCCCCAGTCCAGGTCTCGGGCCATCACCGAGACCTGGGACTTGGACAGGCGGGTGATGCCGAGGCTCTCGACCAGCTTCTCCATCCGTCGGGTGCTCACGCCGAGCAGGTAGCAGGTCGCGACCACGCTGGTCATCGCGGCCTCGGCCCGGCGGCGGCGCTCGAGCAGCCAGTCCGGGAAGTACGTCTGCTGGCGCAGCTTGGGGATGGCGACGTCGATCGTGCCGGCGCGAGTGTCGAAGTCCCGGTGCCGGTAGCCGTTGCGCCGGTTCGTGCGCTCACCGCTGCGGGCGCCGTAGTCGGCGTTGCAGACCGCGTCGGCGTCCGCGCTGAGCAGCGTGTTGATGAACGTGGTGAGCATGTCTCGCAGCAGGTCTGGGGAGGCCTGCTCGAGGTGCTCGTGCAGGAAGCGGGTGGGGTCGATAATGCTGGGAGCGGTCATCGCGGGGTTCCTCTTCGAGTCGGTTGTGGAAGATCACTCGAAGGATCTCGCGGTGGCCGCGTCCGTCTACGACGACGCGCTCACCGCGGGGGCCTCGTACACCACCCTGGTGGACTCCACTCGTGGTCCACGCCTGCACCCCACAACCTGGCACGACGAGCGACGACCATGACACCGACCGTCGAGCGGAGGCCGGCAGCGAAAGAGCTGACGGTCGCGACGGCTTTGACTCGCACTCGGCTGGCCATCAGAGAGCTGTGCGCCGCCGTAGACGGAGCTGCCTGGTGGATCAGCGGTGTCGAGGCCGGATCGCGGATCTTCCACGTCCTTGACCGGGAGATCCGCCGCGACCGACGAGGTGCGGACGACGACATCTACCCCATCGGGGACGCCTGCGAACTCGACCACCTCCCATGGACCGACCGGGCCCTGCGCGGTCACCACTTCTGGGTCGGCATCAACGACGCCGACGTGGACCCGCGTGAGCAGGCCCGCCTCGCAGAGCGTGGGTACACCGGAAACCTGGCCGCGGGCTGGTCCGACGCAAGCGGTGAGGGTTGGCTCGTCGAAGTCTTTGCCGACCCGCTCACTGCACCGCTCACACACCTCGGTCCCGAGCTCAACGCCGTCCTGCGCAACCACCTCGACCGGGACCACGTGCATACAGGCCCAAGCAGCACCGAAGACTCCACCAGCGCCCCGTTCCCGCCGCCCCCACCATCCAATGAGCACAACCGATGAGCGACGCTGGCATGGCGCACCGTCCGGTCGCCTTTCGTTGGTCAGATGGGTGCGTCTGACCGGTGGGCTCAAGGACGGGCTGCCCGGGTCGATCTACGTGGCGTCACTGCCGTCGAAGCGAGGGTTCATGCGCACCTTGTCCGTCAAGACCCGCGTCGCCGGGACCTCGGTAGCGATCCTGGCCGTCAGCCTGGGTGCCGTAGTCGTGCTCATCGGTGCCTCCACGGGTGACAGCGCGCGCCGAGACGCCGAGCGGATCACCACCGAGACGGCCGCCCGCTTCGCGGTGCAGACCCAGGCCGACCTGGACGGGGCCTTCGCCACGGCCCGAGACCTCGGGACCACCCTGTCGGCGCTGCGCGCTACGGGCGGCACCCGGGAGCAGGCAGACGAGATCGAGCGCACGTTGCTGGAGCGGCACGAGCCCTACCTCGGGGTTTGGTCGGGCTGGGAGGCGGACGCCTTCGACGGGCAGGACGCGTCGTACGTCTCCGACCCGGCCTCGGACGTGTCCGGTCGGTACATCACCTACTGGTTCCGGGACGGCACGAACATCGAGTCCGCGCCCCTGGTGGACTACGGCACGCCAGGCGCCGGCGACTACTACCAGGTGCCTCTGCGCACGGGGCAGGAGAAGATCCTCGACCCCTACGAGTACGACGTGGCTGGCACCACCGTCCTCATGACCTCCGTGACGGTGCCCATCATCGACGAGGGCGAGGTGGTCGGGGTGAGCGGCGTCGACATCGCGCTCAGCCAGCTGCAGGCCACCATGGCCGAGGTCCAGGTGTACGGCACCGGCTCGGCCACCCTCATCAGCACCTCGGGTGCCGTCGTCGCCTCACCGGAGACGGACTCCATCGGCAGGCCCGCCGCCGAGGCGGTGCTGACATTGGCGAACGAGGCGGACGGCGGGGTGGTCAGCACGACCGCGAGTACGGCCTCCGGCGAGGTCCTGCGCGTCGCGGCACCGGTGACGCTGACCGACCAGGACACCTGGGTCCTGGTCGTGGACGTGCCCATGACCGCAGTGGTGGCCGACGCGAACCGGCTGCGTAGCACCATCCTGCTGGTCGGTGGGCTGTTTCTGCTGCTTGCCGCCGCAGGTGCGCTGCTGAGCGCGCGGCGGCTCGTCCGCCCGATCGACGTCCTGCAGCGACGCCTGACGGAGATCAGCGAGGGCGACGGCGACCTGACGCAGCGCGTCGACGACAGCCGCGACGACGAGATCGGGGCCCTTGCTCGCGCGTTCAACCGGTTCATCGAAAAGGTCGCGGGAACGGTGCGGGAGATCGGCACCACGTCCCTGGAGCTCGGGGCCTCCGCGACGTCCCTGCAGGACGTGGCCGCGCGACTGCAGCGCGGGACCAGTGACACCGCTGCCCAGACCGCTGCGCTGGCCGCAGCGGGCCAGCAGGTCGACGACAGCGTGCAGACCGTGGCCGCAGGGATCGAGGAGATGGGGGTGAGCGCCGGCGAGATCGCCGGCAACGCCACCCGTGCCGCGCAGATGGCGAGCAGCAGCGTGGCGGCGGCCGCCGCGACGAGCGCGACCATCACGTCCCTGGCGACCTCGAGCGTCGAGATCGGCGAGGTCGTCAAGCTGATCACTACGATCGCCGCGCAGACCAACCTGTTGGCCCTCAACGCCACCATCGAGGCGGCCCGGGCGGGTGACTCGGGCAAGGGCTTCGCCGTCGTGGCGGCGGAGGTCAAGGACCTGGCCCAGGAGACCAGCCGGGCGACGGAGGACATCGCCGCCCGCGTCCGGGCGATCCAGCAGGACGCATTACGCGCCGGCGAGGCCCTCGGCCAGATCTCGGGGTCCATTGCGGTCGTCGACGAGGAGCAGACGGCCATCGCGGCCGCCGTCGAGCAGCAGGCGGCCACCGTCATGTCCATCTCGCGCACCATCAGCGAGGCCGCAGACAGCACTGCGGAGATGAGCACCGGCATCGGTCAGGTCGACCAGATGGCAGCCGAGGCGTCGACCGCGGCAGCGGCGACCGGCGCAGCGGCTGACGGTCTCGAGCGCACCGCCCAGCGCCTGCGGGACCTCGTCGGCGACTTCCGCTGCTGACGAGGGCGGCGGCTGCTCCTTCGTGCCGGTTCGCGCGCGACCGCTTTGTGCATAGCCCCCTCATGCCGGTCGCGTACCGGGAGCAGGAGACCACCGACGACATGGACGCGGATGCGTCTGTCCCCCCATGGCACAACTGCTCCCCGGGGGACCGCCCGACGTCTCCTGCCCCCCGGTCTTGGTGTGGCTATCTATGAACCAACGCCTTGAAGGGGCGGTGTGAGGGCACGACCGCGGCGTCAACCGGCAGCTCTGCGACGCCAGAGCGACCACTCACCGCCTCAGTTGCGGCGGCTGCAACCCCCGCTCTGGAGCTGCACGGGGCCGGAATCGCCCCGCCTATGAGGCGGGCACCTGTCGCCGTGCCTGAGCAGTGCCCCATCCCCACCGGATTTCGAGAGAATGTGCTGCTCAGGGCCGGTACACCTGCCGGTCTAGAAAACCGTTGAGCGGTTAACCACGCCGTTTCGTGGGTTCGAATCCCACGCCCTCCGCTGAGACCAGCTCTGCCGCCCTCCCTGGGAGTCGTCAACGCGGGGGGTGCTGTTATCCACAGCTAGCGGAGGCGCGGCCGTCGGTTCAGCTCTGACGGTCGGGCCACGCGTGATCCCGGCCTCGGGTGATGAGTCTGCTCCCAGGGTCTGACAGCTCCGGTGTCTCATGTCTCGCCGATCAGGGACCTTCCTGCGGGACGCTGCGTCCATGCCTCGCACTGCCACACTGCCGGATGACCGACGCGCAGGAAGTGGCCGCCGCGGTGACCACAGGGCTGGTCGAGGAACTGGGTCCACGCATGCTCGGCTTGTATCTGCACGGCTCGTTCGTCGGTGGGGACTTCCTGCCTGAGCGCAGCGACATCGACCTGTTGGCCGTGCTCGACTGCGATCCCGATGACGAGCTGATCAGAGCGCTGCAACCCGTGCTCGCCAGCGCCGAACGGAACCACCCGTACTGGGCCGGGCGCATGGAGGTCGAGCACGTCTCCACCGTTGCGCTCGCCGCCGGTGCGAGTGGCGCGGATCTCGGGATGCACTCCATCGCCCGCATCAGTGGCGGGGAGGCGTTGCACCTGCTGCCCGCCACGAGCCACCGGCTCCTCACCTGGGCCTCGGTTCGTGACAGCGGGCTCGTGCTGTCGGGGCCGCCAGCCGCGGACCTGCTGCCCCCGATCAACCCGGCTCTGCTGAGTTCTGCACTGCTGGACCACGTGCGGGACTGGCCGACGTGGGTGCGTGCCATGCACGACGCGGGCGGCCAGGCGTACTCGGTGCTCACCATGTGCCGCGCGCTGGTCCGGTTGACCGACGGAGTCCAACTGTCCAAGCGCGGGGCCGCCGAGCGGGCGCTCGACCTGGTGCCACAGGATGCCGGTCTCATCCGGTGGGCCGGCACCTGGTGGTACGCCGGCGGCGCCGACGACGCGCCGCCACGGTCCGCGGAGGTGGTCGATTTCGTTGACCGAACCTGCGCCGGCCTCCTCTCGCCGGAGGCCTGAGAGAGCGCATCGACGGCCGCTTGGGTCAGTCATCCCTGGCGTCCCTGCCACTGAGCGGCTTACGAAACGCCGCCTGAGCACGACCGGCCCGCTGTCAACTGTTCGGACACCAGCCCGTGGGCCGGACACCGAGCTGCGCGCATGGACCATGGTCGAGGCCAGCCTGGTCCCGTCGACGTCGCCCTGTCCGCATGGGCCCACCCCGACGAAACCCGGTACCTGGCCGAACTGCTGTCCATCGCCTTCGCTGGGCTCGACCACCCGGCCGAGCACCTGAGCCGTGGCGTCACGGCTCCCAGTAGCCGACGGCGCACAGCAGGCGGGTCTCGTCGTCCGCTCCGGCGGGGGGCTCGACCACCGGGGGGAAGACGCCCCACTGCCGCCACTGGTCGGCGTGCGTGACGACGTGCTCCTGCAGGCCGGCGACCAGCTCGGGCGAGAGGTGGAAGGAGATGTCCAAGTGCTTGGCGATGAGCCACGCCTGGAACGCCCGGTAGGTGGCGAGGTGGGCGAAGCCCTCCGTCGCGGGATAGTCGCCGTACTGGAACCGGAAGACAGCGTCGGGCGGGACGCCGCGGCGCACGGCTGCGGTCGCGGCGTCGTGGAGGGCGTCGTAGGCGCAGATGGGGTCGTCACCGAGCAGGTCGGCCCCCCGGAGGTCGTCGCCGTCGGCGATCGACCGGCCCGCCAGCACTCCGGGTATCCAGGCTTCGTCGTAGGCGTGGGCGAAGACGATGTCACGGAACGTGGGCTCGGGGGTCCTGGTCCACTCCTGCGGTGCCGGTCTGCTGAGGTCGGCAGGATCGATGCGGTCGACGACGCTGCGCAGTGCGGCGTCAGCGGTGAGGAAGAGCTCGGCGGTGTCCATGCGGGGACCGTAGGTCCGGCCTCCGACAGTGCCTCGTGGCTAGCCCCGCCGTGTCACCGACCAGTGACGGGTCGCCCCATGAGCTCGCCACCCCACCCAAAGCAATGGTGGAGGCGCCTGCGGGCGCAGCACAGCACCCTGCATGATCGCGCGCAGCGACCACACCACCATCGACTGCGTCAACAGCTACACCCTCTCGTAGTGGTAGAGGGCCTCTCGTCAGGTGCGGGACCAGTCATCGAGCCTCTTGTCGAATCCCATGCCCTCCGCTACGAACGACTGCCGCCGTGACAAGGAACCGTCAACGCGCTGGGCGCTGTCATCCACAGGCGTCCGCACCAGAACGGTTGCGACGCACAGGACGAGCATAAAAAAATCTGCTCTGCATCAAGGAAGCTGCTCTGTGTCGATCACCGCATCGACCGGTTGCTCGGCGTCGCGGTCCGTGGCCGCACGCCACCCGAGCACGACCGCGAGCGGAAGCAACGCCGCCACCGCGACACCGATCCACACCGCTGCCCTGGCGTCGTAGGTGGCACCCACCGTGTCGCTGAGCTCGACGTAGCGGACGACGGCGGCGGCGGCACCGACCACCCATCCCGTCAGCAGCCAGAGGCGGAACTCCGCCGGGTGCCCGAAGGCGACGACGACCGGTACGGCGGCCACGGTGAGGGCGGCCCAGGCCGGGATGACCCAGTACAGCGCCGCCCCGTCGTCGCGGGTGGCGCTGACGGCCACCGCCGCCGCTCCCGCCGCGCCGACGGCCAGCAGCGCCCAGACGAGCCACCAGGGGATCTCGGGTTCCCCGACCCTGAAGCCCGCCCCTGCGCTGACGGCCCGCACCACCACGACGCCCGCGGCGAGGAGCACCACGTGGCCGAGGAGCACGAGCCAGAATCCGGTTTCGAAGCCGCCCTCGCCGTCGGCGACCACCAGCCACTCCGTCAGCGCAACGGGGAGGTTCCAGGTGGACGCGACCAGCACCCCCAGCAGCAGACCCGGGCCCACGGTCCACCTCGTCCGCGGGACGAGGACGGCCGCCGCGGCCGAAGCGAGCAGCACGGCCAGCACGAGCGTGTGCCGGAACCACGACGGGTCGCGCTCCCGCATCTTCGCCTCCCAGCGCAGGTCGCCGAACGCTCCTAGCCCCAGCAGGAGGGCGCCCGCGACGGCGAGCCCGACGCCGACCGTCAGCCAGCGAGCGTGGTGGGCGCTGGGTTCCGGCGCGACGCCGGGCGTGGGCGGCTCATCGTCGACGACCTCGTCGGGCGCGTCCCGCGCTGCCGGCACGGCTTGCACCCGCACGAGAGCCGGCGTCCCGCTCGTGTAGTGGGGGGGCGGTGTCGCGAGCCGGGGCCGTAGGGCCACGGGTTCTGCAGGCCCGGACCCTGCGGCGGCCGACGGTGCGGACGCCGCCCGCGTCGGTCGGACCTGGTCCCGGAGCTCGTCACCCCGTGCGCGAACCGGCACGTCTACATCAGGGGAAGGAGTCGGCGACGCTTGTTCTGGGGCTGTGACCTCAGCGCGGACCCGGACGGCGTGCTCGCCCAGCGGCCCGCGGACCGTCACCGTGCCGTCGACCCGCCCCATGGACGTGGTGTCCAAAGTGATCGCCAGGCCCTCGGTGTCCGGCACGACACGGATACGGACGTCCGACGGCTCCACGGCGTACGTCTGCGCCAGGGGCGGCCCGGTCATCGTGACGTGCAGCGGAGGCGACGGCGACCCCTGCAGCAGCTGACCGGCGTCGAGCTCGGTCGGGTGGACGTGCAGCGCCGCGTCCCGGATAGCCTCCGCCGCGGCGTCGGCCACGTAGCGGAGGTCCAGCTCGGCCATCTCGGCCAGGCGTTGGTGCGCCCCGGCCGCCGCCGGCAGGTTACCGCCGAGCAGACGGTTCCGGAGCTCGCTCACCGCACCCAGCCGGCTGAACACGTTGGCGTCGTGGCTTGCCGCCAGCAGGTCGGGTGGAACCGGAGACGCTTGCACGCGCTTGCGCCGGCTCCGGGCCAGGTACAGCTCACCCTGCATCTCGACGTCACGGGTCGGGGTCTGCCCCGGCGTCGAGGTCCGCACCCGGTCGAACACGTACTCGTAGAGCTCGTTCAGCGACACCCAGCCGTCCTCGTCGCGGTCCGCCTCGCCGGTCGACAGGCCTTGGACGAGTGCCTCGGTGAACACCGACGGGGCGCTGTGGTCGTCGGCCAGCTTCTCGCCCTCGAAGGCGTACTCCATCGCGCTGGAGGCGGTGATGAC
>CAZEYA010000046.1:0-23071 GCA_964516515.1 uncultured Kineosporiaceae bacterium
ACCTGCAGCAACGGGTCTCTCGTGACAACGGCGGCGAGCCCGATGCCGGCCGGCGACTGCTGTCGTGGGCGCTGGCTGCAGGGTTCGCGGAGGTGACTCCGTCCGCCTCGGTCTGGTGCTTCGCGACGCCGGCCGAGCGGCGGTGGTGGGGCGGGCTGTGGGCCGAGCGGGTGACGTCCTCGGCGCTGGCGGGCCAGGCGCGCGAGAGCGGCCTGGCGACCGACAGCGACCTGCAGCGGATGGCGGCGGGCTGGCATGAGTGGGCCGATGCCGAGGACGGCTGGCTGGTGATCGTCCTGGGCGAGGTGCTCTGTCGGGTGCGGTGAGGCAGCGGCATACAGTCATGACCATGGCAGCTGCGGTCCGTGTGGCGCCCGGGACGGCCCTGCGGGACGACTTCGCGATCCTCGAACGTCTCATCGACGGTCACCGGTTGGTCTACCTCGACTCCGGTGCCACCTCGCAACGCCCACGCCAGGTGCTCGATGCCGAGCGGGCCTTCGTCGAGCAGCACAACGCGGCCGTCCACCGTGGGGCGCACACCCTGGCCGGTGAGGCCACCGACGCCTACGAGGCGGCGCGGGCGAGGATCGCGGCTTTCGTGGGCGTCGACGCCGAGGAGATCGTCTTCACGAAGAACGCCACGGAGGGCCTGAACCTCATCGCGTCGGCGTTCGTCAACGCAACAGCCGGCGTGACCGGGGGAGTCGACGGGGCGGAGCGCTTCGCGTTGCAGTCCGGCGACGAGATCGTGGTCACCGAGCTGGAGCACCACGCCAACCTCGTGCCCTGGCAGCAGGTCTGCGCCCATACCGGTGCAACGCTGCGGTGGTACAGCGTCACCGACGACGGCCGGCTCGACCTGGACTCGCTGCAGCTGAGCGAACGGACCCGCGTCGTGGCGTTCACCGCCCAGTCCAACGTGCTCGGCACCCGGCCCCCGGCCGCCGAGATCGTGCGTCGGGCTCGCGAGGTCGGCGCCGTCACCGTCCTCGACGCGTGTCAGGCCGTGCCGCACGAGCCGATGGATCTGCACGCCCTCGATGTCGATGTCGCGGTCTTCTCCGGGCACAAGATGCTCGGGCCTACCGGCATCGGCGTGATGTACGGCCGCCGCGAGCTGCTCGCCGCGATGCCGCCCTTCCTGACTGGCGGTTCCATGATCGAGACCGTCCGAATGGAGACCTCGACGTTCGCCGCCCCGCCGCAACGGTTCGAGGCGGGGGTGCCGATGGCGAGCCAGGCGGTCGGGCTCGGTGCCGCCTGCGACTACCTCTCGACCATCGGCATGTCGGCGATCGCCGAGCACGAGCGCGTCCTGACCCAGGCGACCCTCGACGCGCTGGCCGACGTGCCCGGGCTGCGACTGCTCGGGCCGATGAGCACCGAGGACCGCGGCGGCAGTGTGGCGTTCGTATTGGAGGGGATCCACGCTCACGACGTCGGGCAGGTGCTCGATGCGGCGGGGGTGGCGGTGCGGGTCGGTCATCACTGTGCCTGGCCGCTGCACCGGCGGCTGGGGGTCGCGGCGAGCATCCGGGCGAGCTTCGGGGTGCACAACGATCTCGACGACGTCGAGGCGTTGGTCGCCGGTGTGGCGCAGGCCCGGCGGTACTTCGGATGAGCAGCCTGGACGACCTGTACCGCGAGGTCATCCTCGACCACGCCCGCTCGCCCCGGCGGGTCGGGTTGCGCGAGCCGTTCCAGTCCGAGGTGTACCAGGTCAACCCCACCTGCGGCGACGAGGTGACGTTGCGCGTCAGGCTGGACGGCGAGGGCACGGACGCGCTCCTGACCGATGTGTCGTACCAGCCGCAGGGGTGCTCGATCAGCATGGCGTCGGCGTCGGTGATGGCCGAACGGGTGACGGGACGCTCGGTGGCGCAGGCGCTCGCCGCCTACGACAGCTTCCACACCCTGGTCACCAACCGCAACGCGTCACCCCCGGCGGCTGTGGACGACGAAGACGACTCGGCGGCGTTCGCTGGGGTGGCCAAGTTCCCGGCGCGAGTCAAGTGCGCCCTGCTGGGCTGGACGGCGCTGCGGGAAGCGCTGGTCCGGTCCACAGCGCTCTAGCGTGAGCCGAGACCCAGCAGCGCCATTCCCCGGGCGGCCGACCGGGTTCACAGGAGCGTGAGTCATAGTGATCGAGTCATGGGGCAGCAGAAGGAACGTCGACGCGGTCGCGGCGGAGTCGTCTGGGTGCTCGTCCTGGTGGTCGGTGCCGTGGTGGTCGCGTGGGTGGCCGCGCTCGGCTCGCTCGGTCAGCTGGGGGGTGCGGCGGGTGACGCCGTCGACGCGGGAGGCCGGGCGCCGCAGGCCGGACCATGGCAACCGACGTCGACCTCGACCGTGCTGGATGCCGGGGCGGTCGCACCGCCCGCGCAGGCCAGTCCACCGCCCGTCGTCCCAGCGGCGCCGGACCCGGCATGGGTGGAGCGGACGGCCGCAGTGGCCGGGCTGCCGTCGCGGGTGCTCCAGGCGTACGCGACCGCCGACCTCCAGTTGACGGCGGAACAGCCGGCGTGCTCCCTGTCCTGGGCGACGCTGGCCGGCATCGGCTGGGTGGAGTCGCATCACGGCACCGTCGCGGGCAACTCGATCGGTGACGCTGGGCGGCCGGCGGCGGGGCCGATCGTCGGGATCCCGCTGACCGGACAGGGTGCGACGGCGCAGATCCGCGACACCGACGGCGGCGCGCTGGACGGTGACACCGAGTGGGACCGCGCGGTCGGCGCGATGCAGATGCTGCCGGCGACCTGGGCCAGGTGGGGAGCGGACGGCGACGGCGACGGGGTGCTGGATCCGCAGGACATCGACGATGCGGCGCTGGCGGCGGGCCGTTACCTATGCGCGTCGGCGTCACCGCTGAACGACCCGGGGCAGTGGCGGGCCGCCGTACTGGCCTACAACCGTTCCGACGCGTATGCCGCCGACGTGGTGAATGCGACCAACTACTACGCCGAGCGGTCACGGCTGCCGGCGTGAGGTCGCGCGGTCAACGGCCGTCGACGCGGACGAAGTCGTATCCACGGTTGTCGTAGCGCTCGATGATGTAGGGCAGCGCCGCCACTGTCGCACCTCGGTAGCCACCGCCATCGTGGAGCAGGACGATCGGATGCTGCTCTGCGAGGCCGGCTACGGCGTTCTCACCGATCGTGTGTCGCAGGTTGTCATCGGGGTCGGCCTCCGCGCCGGACTGCACCTGCCAGTCCAGGGAGTCCACGGACCACATCGCGATGCCGAGGCCGCGGTCGGCGGCGACCGTGGCGGCAGCGCCGATCTCGCCCCGGGGCGGGCGGTACCAGCAGACGTCGGCGGCGCTCAGTCGGGTCAGCAGTGCATCGGTCGGGTCGTACTGTGCCGCCAGCCACGCTTCGGGCGAGGCTCCGCCGGCCGGCGCCGGCACATGGGACCACGTGTGGTTGCCCACCTGATGACCTGCCGCGACCACCCGGGACAGCACGTCGGGGTGGGCTTCTGCGGCACTGCCCACGACGAAGAAGGTCGCCTTGATGTCGTAGTGATCGAGGATGTCGAGTACCTGGACCGTCCATTCGCTTGGCCCGTCGTCGAAGGTGAGCGCCACCGTCCGGCCGGCACCTGGGGCGCTGGTCACCGGGCCACCCGATCCGGCTGCGCAGCCGGGTCGTGGCTCACTGGCTTCGACGACGGGGACTGCCGCAGCCGTCGCGCTGGCCGGGTCGGTCGGCCCCGTCCGGCCCGCCACGGCGGCCTCGGATGGCGGGGAGGTCAGCGGTCGCACCAGCAGCACGCAGGTCACCGCCGTCACCACGAGAAAGCCGATGCGGTCCCAGCGGGGCCGAATCCGACGATCTGCTGGCATGTGAGCACGTTGCCCGTATTGCCTGGGTTAGTCACGCAGCAAGGCGGGCGTGTCGGTCAGGCGAAGCGTGGAGCGGGTGACCGGGATCGAACCGGCGCCATCTGCTTGGAAGGCAGAAGCTCTACCATTGAGCTACACCCGCGGAACCGACACGACACGTCGGCTCGCCAACCTTAAGGCCGTCGGCCGCTGCCCCACCACCGGCCTGCGCGGGTCCGGACGGGCCTTGACGCGGCTGTCACTATTCGCTCGTGTTGATACACGGGGTCAGGACCAGACTGCTGCTCGCCAGCGGCCTCATGCTGCTGCTGGAGCTGTCCCTGATCCGGTGGCTGGGCGCCAACCTCGTGCACCTGTCGTACTTCTCCAACATCGTCCTGCTGGGCTCGTTCCTCGGTATCGGGCTCGGCTTCCTCGCCGCGCGGCCTGACAGCAAGCCGCCGCTGTGGACGCTGCCCCTGCTCGCGGTGCTGGTCCTGACGATCCTGCCGGGCACGATCGCGGTCGACCGCACCGGCTCCGACCTCATCTTCTTCACGTCGCTGAGTGTCAGCGGACCACGGCCGGAGGTGATCCTGCCGCTGGTGTTCCTGGTCGTCGCGGGCGTCCTGTACGGGGTCGGAGTCATGGTCGGGCAGTGCTTCTTCGGGCTGCCCAGACTCACTGCCTACCGCTTGGACCTCATCGGCAGCCTGACCGGAATCGCCGTCTTCACGATGCTGAGCTTCCTCAACACGCCGCCCGTCGTGTGGGCTGGGCTCGCGGTCCTCCTCACCGCGGTGCTGTCGTGGCGGACCGGGTCCGTCAGCCGATTCGCAGCGATCGGGCTGGTGGTGATGTCGCTGGCGGGCACCTCGTTGCTGGCGGCGTTCACCTACGAGTCAACCCGTCCCGACACCCTGTGGTCGCCGTACTACAAGATCGAGACCGAGACGGTGGGGACCACGATCGGCGACTGGACCACCGTTACCGCCAACGGCGTGCCCCACCAGGCGGTGACCGGCGCACGCGCGCGGAGCGAGTTCGAGCCGCTGTACGACCTGCCTTACCAGCGATCGACCAGGACCGAGCCGGGTGACGTGCTGATCGTGGGCGCCGGGACGGGTACCGACGTCGCCCTGGCGCTGCTGGAGGGCGCCGACAGTGTCGACGCCGTCGAGATCGACGCCCAGATCCGGGCGCTGGGTGACACCAAGAACCCTGACCGGCCTTACCAGGATCCGGCGGTCACTCATCACATCGGTGACGGCCGGGAGTTCCTCGAACAGAGCGACCGCACCTACGACACGATCCTGTTCGCGCTCCCGGACTCGCTGACTCTGCTGGCCGGGTCCAGCCAGCTGCGTCTGGAGTCCTACCTGTTCACCAGTGACGCCCTGGAACAGGTCCACGAGCGGCTGGCCGACGACGGGGTCTTCGCCATGTACAACTACTACCGCGAGCCGTGGCTGGTGGGGCGGTTGGGCGCCACGATCGCCGACGCCTTCGGACACCAGCCCTGCATCGACCTGAATGCGGGCAACAACGCGGCGACCATCGTCGTCGCGAAGGACCCGGCCATGCAGGCCTGCGGCACCGACACCGACGTGGCCGCCCTGCTGGCGGTCGCCCCGCCGCCGGTCGACGACGACCGGCCCTTCCTCTACCTGCGGGACCCGCACATCCCGACCCTGTATCTGGTGGTCATCGGCTTCATCCTGCTGGCCAGCCTGGTCTCGGTCCGGGTCGTCGCGGGACCGCTGCGACGCACCCTGCCGTATGGCGACCTGTTCCTGTTGGGAGTGGCGTTCCTGCTGCTCGAGACGCGAGCGGTGACCATGTTCGCGCTGCTCTTCGGCACGACGTGGCTGGTCAACGCCATCGTGTTCGCCGGCATCCTGGTCGCGGTGCTCGCCGCTGTGGAGGTCACGCGGTGGCTGCGAACGCGCGGAGACGGGCGGATCCCGCTGCCGGTGGCCTACGTGGTGCTGTTCATCGCCATCGCGGTGGCCTGGGCGGTGCCGCTGGAAGCCCTGTTGGAGGCCCCCCCGGTACTGCGCGCGGTGCTGGCCGGAGCGATCACATTCGCCCCCGTCTTCGCCGCCAACATCGTCTTCGCCTCTCGGTTTGCCAACACCCCCGAACCGGCGCTGGCATTCGGCATCAACCTGCTGGGGGCGATGGTCGGCGGATGCCTGGAGTACATAGCGCTGATCACCGGATATCGAGCACTGCTCATCGTCGCGGCCCTGCTCTATATCGGGGCGCTGTTGCTGGGCCGGCAGCGCATCAGCCAGTCTGCAGTGGACATACCGGCAGCTCCGGCGCCGGTCGCCGGTTCGACGCTCTAAGCTCGTCCCCACGGGGTATAGCGCAGCTTGGTCAGCGCGTCCGCTTTGGGAGCGGAAGGCCGCCGGTTCGAATCCGGCTACCCCGACCAGTGCAGATCGCCCGCAAGCAAGTCCCGGCCACGGCTGGGTGCGACTTCTCGTGCAACATCCCCACCGTGTCCTGGCTGCCCGCGGGCAGTCGTTGCCAGCGGGTTCGACGGGCACCCCCTCGATGACCCGGCCGTAGGACGGCAGGGTCAGGGCGACGAACATCGACGGCCGGTAGATCACCCCATTCCGGCCGGCGAACGACTGCCCGGTGGTGCGTTCGTCAATCCGCACACGAGGAAGGTCGACTGCATCGCAGCGTCGATGTGTCGACCGGACTCGCCTACCGTGGTCGTCATGCCAATGCGGGGCAGACGTCACATCGTCTTTACCGTCAGTCTGCTCGCCTTGATGGTCTTCCTCGTCGGTCAGCTTGTCTACCGGGGCCACTGGCTGCTCTATGTCTGCTTCGTCGTTGCCGGCATCGGCTTCGTCATCGACGCCGTCCTCGTCGTGCGCTGGTCCGTCCGCAACGCGCGGGTCGGGCGGGAGGTGCCGCCCGGCGGCGCATTGTTGGGCGCGGAAATTCCACGCGCGGGTGGCGCAGGCGGGGCAGACGGATTCGCGGGTGGACCCGCACCGGATCGGCACGAGAGTGCTGTCACCGGTGACCCGGTCGGTGCAGCGGCGGATGAGTGGGCGCCCGCGGACCCCGGCCTGCACGGCGTGGGCCCGCATATCGAGGTCGGCGGGCCACCATGGCGCGCGCCGGACTGAACGGGTGGTGATCATGCGGCACCCCACAACGGCAGCTGAGCATTACTTGCACCGGAGGCCGCCGAGTGACTGTGCGTGTGCCGGTCATGGTCTCGGCGGACCGGCAGCCGCGGCAGACCTCGGCCATCGCGGTGACCTGCCGGGCCGCGACTCCCGAGTTCGTGCTCGTCACGCCCGGGGTGGTGACTAGCCGGGCCGGTCGCGTGCGTCCGCGATGTTCCGATTGGTGACCGGCCAGATTGGACAGAGTCGAGGCCGACCACAGTAGCCAGAACCGGCGCCCGAGCGGGGCTCGGCCGTCGTTGGTGGACGGGGCCTTACTCGGCGTTCCCGGAAGCCAGATGCGCCTTGATCGCTCGGATGATCGGTGACGCCCCCTCGTACGTGGTCGCGATGACGGTGTAAGTGATCTGAGCCGTGGGCGAATGGACGCTGCGGAACGACACCCCGGCATCGCCCCCGTCGAGTGTCACCGTGTCGTCGGTGTCGCTCAGCCAGAAGCCGAGGCCGTAGCAGTCGCCATCGACATCGACGGTGCTGCGGGGACGCAGCATCTGTCGTACGACGGGCGTCGGCAGGATCCGCCCCGCCATCAAGGCGGCCCAGAACCGATGGACGTCGGCGAGTGTCGTGTAGAGGCCGCCGTCGCCATTGCCCCGTACGGGCAGGTGGAAGACGTTCGTCCGCCAGACACCGTCGCACTGCACGTAGCCGAGGGCTGCCCGGCCCGGTAAGTCGTCCGTGCGCAGGAAGCCGCTGTCGCTCATGCCCGCCGGCGCGAGGACGCGCCGCTCGACGAGATCGTGGTAGGGCACGCCACTCGCCCGCTCCGTCAGCAGCGCGAGCACGATGTACCCGCCGTTGCAGTACGAGAACCGCTCACCCGCCGCAAAGGCGGTGGGAAACCCGTCGATGACGGGCAGGAATGCCTCCGTGGTCGCCAGCTGATGGACCGGCACGGGCAGGACGTAGTCGCTGGGCTGCCAGCCGTCGTCCTCGTCGAGGTAGTCACCGATGCCGGAGCGATGGGCCAGCAGGTGCTCCACGGTGACATCGGGGGCAATCAATGGCAGGTCGTCGCCCAGCACGGATCGCGCGGTCGTGGACAGGTCCAGCGCTCCCTCGTCGAGGAGGCTCATCACCGCCAACGCGGTCATCGCCTTAGACCCGCTGGCGATGGCGAGCTGCGAATCGGTCCTCATCGCGAGGCCGTGGGCACGGTCCGCCAGCCCGAAGGCAGCCTCGTACCTGGTCTCACCGGCCACGTCGACGCGGACGACACCAGCGAAGCTCGCCTTCTCAGCGAGCGGAGCCACAAGATCGGCGAGCTTCGTCACTCCCCGACGCTA
This sequence comes from uncultured Kineosporiaceae bacterium, assembly GCA_964516515.1. Classification (GTDB taxonomy): domain Bacteria; phylum Actinomycetota; class Actinomycetes; order Actinomycetales; family JBBAYJ01; genus JANNOG01. Next base: position 8,331 of record CAZEYA010000046.1, read on the forward strand.
TGGCCGGGCGAACCCGAGGCGCCAATGGTTTACGGACTCTCGATGGGGTGGCGCTCATCCACCCGGCGAGCACATCCGACCCTGACGGTGCTTGCCGTGGCATGGCCGGGCGGAGTCACCCTCGATACGCGCCACCCTCGCGGCCGTTGCGGTCCGCCAGCAGGCCGGCCAGCGTCGAGACGGCAATCTCGGCAGGGGTGCGGGACCCGATGTCCAGCCCGATGGGACGGTGAACCTTGGCGACCTCCTCCGGTGGCACTCCGAGGGCGGCCAGCGCCTCGACGTGCGGACCGGTGTGGCGCGGGCTGCCCATGATGCCGACCCAGCGCGACCGCATGTCGAGCGCGTCGCGCAACGGCGATCCCAGGTCGGCGCGGTGGTGGTCACACACCACGACGTCGGCGTGAGCGACCAGCGTCTCGTCGAGATCGCGGACGGAGCCGACCCGGATCGTCCCTGTCGGCAGGTCCTCGGCGGGACCGGCGTCCGGGTTCGGCTCCACCAGGACCGGGCGGAAGCCGCACTCGGCCGCGAATCGCAACAGTGCCGCAGCCACGGGCGAGGCGAACACCGCCACGAGGACCCGGTCTGCTGCGGCCTCGTCGGGGATGTCCTGGTGGCCGTGGGCGGTCTCGCACATCGGGTCGTGCACGTGCGCTGCGGGAGCCTGGCTCATGTGATTCCTCCTGCCGCTGGGGTGCCGTCAGTGTGCCTCACGGCAGGCGTCTCAAATCGAGTCATCCGCGCGGCACCCCACGGCTAGCGTGATCACGACGCGAGGAGGCGGCTCTGACACGTAATGACCCGGCCGGGCACGATGGCGCCGTGCCGGTGCCCGAGCGGCCCAAGGCGGTCTGCCGGCTCGATACGCCCGAGGCCGCGGTGCTGGCCGATCTCGCCATGGCCTTCGATGACCTGCAGTACGTCCTGCTCTGCTGCGAGCAACTGATCACCGCGATCTGCGGTCCGGCCACCGTGCCGATCCGGATCGAGACGCATTCCGCTCTCGTCGAGGCGCTGTGGACGGGCGCGCTGGTCGGCTACACCCGGTGCTTCTCGCCGAAGGCCGGGGTCTTGACCGCCGCCGACGTCACCCGGCTGGAGCTGGAAGGCGACGTCGCCCAGTTCCACGCCACCATCAAGAAGCTGCGCTCCCACTACGTCTCGCTGCACGTCAACCCGCGTGATGACGTCTCGATCGGCATGGTGCTCGACGGCGGGGACGTGCCGCAGGGGATCGCCGTGACCTCCGCGCCGCGTCCCACGGTCGACGACACGACCGTGCGGACCCTCGGCCGGCTGGTCTACGCCCTCAGTGCCCTCGTTGACTCCCGGATGCGCCAGGCGCAGCAGGTCGTCTTGGAAGCCGGGCTGACGATGACCCCCGAGGACATCCGTCGGCTGCCGCAGGTACTGATCGAGGACTGACGGCCCTCTTGCTGCCGTGATCATGGGGAACCGGAGCTGGTTCATGATCAGAACCCCGGTTGGTACATGATCACGTTTGAGGGAGGGAGCGCGGCCACCACACCCGCCGGACCCTTCACCGGTTCTGCCGTAACCTGACTCGTCACGCCCGCGACCCCCGCAGCCCACCCTGGAGTACCGCCTCGTGAAGAGCGCCGTCGAAACCCTCGCCCCCACCCGCGTCAAGCTTGTCGTCGAGGTGCCCTTCGAAGAGCTCAAGGCCAGCATCGACAAGGCCTACCGGACCATCGGCAACCAGGTCACCGTGCCGGGCTTCCGCCGTGGCAAGGTGCCGCCGCGGATCATCGACCAGCGGGTCGGCCGCGGCGCTGTGCTGCAGGAGGCGGTCAACGACGCGCTGCCCGAGCTGTATCGGCAGGCGGTCGCCGAGGCCGACATCCGCCCGCTGGGCCGGCCCGAGGTCGATGTGTCCGAGGTGCCCGACCTCGCCCAGGGCGGCGACCTGAAGTTCACCGCCGAGGTCGACGTGCGGCCCACCTTCGAGCTTCCCGACCTCACGGGACTGAGCGTCGTCGTCGACCCGGTCACGGTCACCGACGCCGACCTCGACGCCCGCCTCGACGCGCTGCGGACCCGGTTCGGCACGCTGAGCGGCATCGATCGCCCAGTGGCCACCGGTGACTTCGCCTCCATCGACATCCGGGCCACCATCGACGACGAGGAAGTCGACTCCGCCTCGGGCCTGTCCTACGAGGTCGGTTCGGGCACCATGCTGCCCGGTCTGGACGACGCGCTGCTCGGCTTGTCCGCCGAGGAGGAGGCGATCTTCACCGCACCCCTGGCGGGCGGCGACCACCTGGGCGAGGACGCCGAGATCACCGTCACGGTCCGCTCGGTAAAGGAGCGCGTGCTGCCGGCGGCGGACGACGACTTCGCCCAGCTGGCCAGCGAATTCGACACCATCGAGGAGCTGCGCGAGAGCCTGCGGGCCGAGGCCGCGCAGGTCAAGCGCGTCGAGCAGGGGGTCGCCGCTCGCGAGAGGCTGCTGCTGGCGATGGTCGGCGCGGTGGACTTCGAGGTCCCGCCCGCCATGGTCACCGAGGAGGTCGACCGTCACCTGCAGGAGGAGGACCGGTCCGAGGACGACGAGCACCGCACCGAGGTGACCGCGGACACCGAGCGCACCCTGCGCGGCCAGTTCCTGCTCGACGCGATCGCCGAGGCTGAGCAGGTCACCGTCAGTCAGGAGGAGCTGCTGCAGTTCCTCATCTCCAGCTCGCGCCAGTACGGCATGGAACCGGCCGAGTTCGTCAAGACCGTCGAGGAGGCCGGCCAGATCCCGGCGATGGCCGCCGAGGTCGCCCGCCGCAAGGCGCTGGCCATCGCGCTCGACCGGGCCACGATCACCGACACCGATGGCGCGGCCGTCGACCTGAGCGCCGTGCTCGGCCGGCAGGCGAGCGGCGTGCCCGGTGGCACCGGTGACCCGTCCGCCGAGCCCGGTGCCGCCGCGGTGGACGATGCCGCCTTCGACGACGGAAGCCTCGTCATCGTCGACCCCACCGAGGTGGAGACCACGTCCTCGGCACCCGCGACGCCCTGATCCGCCGCGTGACCCGCGCCCTGCGCCGACAGCGAAACGCTCACCTGATCGGCACGAGCGCCGGTGCCCCCGGCGTTACCGTCCCATGAGTCCCCCCCTGGAAGGAGTCCCGGTGACCGCTCACCTCGACGTGACCGCCCGCACCTCAAGCCCCGGCAACTTCGGCCTCGACGACAACGTCTACCAGCGTCTTCTGGCCCAGCGCATCATCTTCCTCGGCTCGGAGGTGCGTGACGAGAACGCCAACGCGATCTGCGCGCAGATGCTGCTGCTGGCCGCCGAGGACCCCGAGCGCGACATCTTCCTCTACATCAACTCGCCCGGCGGTTCCATTTCCGCCGGCATGGCGATCTACGACACCATGCGTTTCATCGAGCCGGATGTCGGCACCGTGGCGATGGGCCTGGCGGCGTCGATGGGCCAGTTCTTACTCTGCGCCGGAGCCAAGGGCAAGCGCTACGCCTTGCCTCACTCGCGGATCATGATGCACCAGCCGTCGGGCGGCATGGGCGGCACCGCGAGCGACATCGCCATCCAGGCGCAGCAGCTGGTTTTCGTCAAGCAGCAGATGTCCGAGCTCATCGCGGCTCACACCGGCCAGACTGTCGAGACGATCATCGCCGACGCCGATCGTGACCGCTGGTTCTCCGCCGCGGACGCCATGACCTACGGCATGGTCGACGACGTCGTCCGATCCTCAGCCGACGTCAGCGGCGGCGGCAACACTCGCCCCGAGCAATCCTGACGTCCGATCCCACACGAAGGAGAGCGCACGTGCCCACGACCGGCCCAGGCCCCGCAGCCCCCAGCGGGCGCTACATCTTCCCGTCCTTCATCGAGCGCACCAGTCTCGGCACGAAGACGCTGGATCCCTACTCGAAGCTTTTCGAGGATCGGATCATCTTCCTCGGCGTCCAGGTCGACGACGTGTCGGCGGACGACGTCATGGCTCAGCTGATCGTGCTGGAGTCCCAGGATCCGGACCGGGACATCATCATGTACATCAACTCGCCGGGCGGCTCGTTCACAGCCCTGACCGCGATCTACGACACCATGCAGTACATCCGGCCGGACATCCAGACGTACGCGCTGGGCCAGGCTGCGAGCGCCGCCGCGGTGCTGCTCGCGGCCGGGACGCCGGGCAAGCGATTCGCCCTGCCGAACGCCAGGATCCTCATTCACCAGCCGGCGATGTCCGGCGGCGACTACGGTCAAGCCTCGGACATCGAGATCCAGGCGAACGAGGTGCAACGGATGCGGGTGTGGCTGGAGGCGACCATCGCTCATCACACGGGCCGCGATGCGGCCCAGGTGCGGATCGACATCGAGCGCGACAAGATCCTCACCTCCGCGCAGGCCGTCGAGTACGGCCTTGTGGACCAGGTGCTGGAGCCTCGCAAGGCGTCGGCACTGACCGCGGTGGCAGCGGCGACGGCCGCTCGGCACTGACGCGGCCCGGAGGAGTGGGCTCGGAGGCGGCGTTCTGCCGCGCCCCGGCGGTCCTGCCCACTCACCCCGACAGCGCGGCCCGAAAGGTGGCGTGTAAGGGTGTCCCTGCCACGTTTGGGCGGGTAGCGTCGAACTAGGCGCCGGACCCAACGGCAGTTCCATGGCTCCTCCGGATGGGAAGGACACGAGGTGGCACGACTCGGTGACGGCAGCGATTTGCTGAAGTGCTCTTTCTGCGGCAAGAGTCAGAAGCAGGTGAAGAAGCTGATCGCCGGCCCCGGCGTCTACATCTGTGACGAGTGCATCGACCTCTGCAACGAGATCATCGAGGAAGAGCTGTCGGAGGCCGCTGACACCGGCGTCACCGAGCTGCCGAAGCCTCGGGAGATCTACGAGTTCCTCGATCAGTACGTCATCGGTCAGGACCCGGCCAAACGTGCGCTGTCGGTAGCGGTCTACAACCACTACAAGCGGATCCGGGTCGGGGCTGGCCCCAAGCGCGACGAGGCCGTCGAGATCTCAAAGTCCAACATCCTGCTCATCGGTCCCACCGGCTGTGGCAAGACCTACCTGGCCCAGACGCTGGCCCGGATGCTCAATGTGCCCTTCGCCATCGCGGACGCCACGGCACTGACCGAGGCCGGCTACGTCGGCGAGGACGTCGAGAACATCCTTCTCAAGCTGATCCAGGCTGCGGACTACGACGTCAAGCGGGCCGAGCAGGGAATCATCTACATCGACGAGGTCGACAAGATCGCCCGCAAGTCCGAGAACCCGTCGATCACCCGCGACGTCTCCGGCGAGGGTGTCCAGCAGGCGTTGCTGAAGATCCTGGAAGGCACCAGCGCGTCGGTGCCACCACAGGGCGGCCGCAAGCACCCGCACCAGGAATTCATCCAGATCGACACGACCAACGTGCTGTTCATCGTCGGCGGCGCGTTCGCGGGCCTCGAGAAGATCATCGAGCAGCGGATCGGCCGCCGCGGCCTCGGATTCGGGTCACAGCTGCACTCACCGATCGACGACGCCACGGTCTACTCCGAGGTCATGCCCGAGGATCTGCTGAAGTTCGGGCTGATCCCCGAGTTCATCGGTCGGCTGCCCGTCATCACCACCGTCTCGCAGCTGGACCAAGAGGCGCTGGTGCGCATCCTCACCGAGCCGCGCAACGCCCTCGTCAAGCAGTACGAGCGGATGTTCGAGATCGACGGGGTGGAGCTGGAGTTCACCACGGACGCGGTCGAGTCGGTGGCCGACCAGGCCATCCTCCGTGGCACCGGCGCCCGCGGGCTTCGGGCCATCATGGAGGAGGTGCTGATGCCCGTGATGTTCGACGTGCCCAGTCGCGACGACGTCGCGCGCGTTGTCGTCACCCGCGAGGTCGTGCTGGAGAACGTGCTGCCCACCCTGGTCCCGCGCGAGCTGCCGACCCGCGCCAGGCCCCGCCGGGAGCGTTCGGCCTGATCACTGGTATCGCGTAGGCGATTCCTGTCATGTCCACAGATCGGCGAGCGGCAACCCGACCATCCGGTCACTCAGGGTGACGCGCCGGTCCCCGGTATGCAGCACCACGCCTGCTACGAAGTCGGAACCGGCCCGGTCGAGCCGGTCCCTCAGCGCCATCATCGGTCCGGCATCCTCGGCACGGGGCACCGTCGATGCCTTCACCTCCAGCGTCACGACCCGCCCGTCGGCCGATTCCAGGACGCCGTCCACCTCCAACCCGTCAGGTTCGCGCAGGTGATGCAGGCGAGCCGAGGTCTCCGCCCAGGTCAGCTGCTTGGCGACCTCGGCGATCGCGAACGACTCCACGAGGGGCCCCACCAATGGGTCGTTCGGCCTCGCGAGCGCGTTGGCGTTCTTGCCCATGATGGCGGCTGGGAAACCCGTGTCAGTGACGTGGAGCTTGGGCCGCCGCACGGTCTTCGAGGCCACCTTGCGACTCCATGCCGGCAGTCGATGCACGAGGAAGGTCGTCTCCAGCCAGGGTTCATACGCCTCGGCGGTGCCGCGGTCTATACCGAGGTCATGTGCCAGGCGAGAGACCACCAACTCTGAGCCCGTGGTGGCCGCCAACAGCCTCGCCATAGCCAGCAGGGCGTCGAACCGACGGAGGTCGGACGCCGATTCGACTTCGCGTCTCAACACCGTCTCGAGATAGCGCTCGAACCACCGGTGTCGAGGCCGGTCCGCTAGCCGCTGCGGCTCGGGGTAACCACCGCGGCAGAGGATGTCGAGGTACTCCGACCGGCTGATGGCCGAGCCCCGATGATCCAGCAGCGCGCCGGGCCCCCGGAAGGCGCGATCCACGAAGGCATCGTCACCACCGTGAAGTTCGCCAACGGACAGCGGCCACAACGTGACGATGTCGATCCGCCCGGCCAGACTCTCGGAGATCGTCGGGGCGGTCAGGAAATTGGTAGAGCCGGTCAGGATGTACTGACCTGCCCGTTGTGACCGGTCGAGCCGCTGCTTGAGGGCAAGGATCAACGGATCGCCGGCGCGCTGGATCTCGTCGATGACGGCCGGTGTGCCGAGGCTGTCCAGGAACAGCGCCGGATCACTGCGGGCCGCTGAGAGATCCTCCTCCTGGTCCACAAAACATCTTGTTGCCGCCCTGTGTTCGGGTGCCCGATCAGGCGACGGGCTGCTCGGCGATGACGACCTGGTCGACAGAGAGTTCGGAGCCATCATCGGTCACCAGGGCGAGGTCGCCCACCTTGCCCGCCGCTCGCAGGTCACCGCTGGCTGATTCCAGCAAGCTGATGGTGGCGGCCGGTCCCGTGACCCGGGCCTGCCGTACGTCGGTGCGCTGCGAGACCTTGGCCTCCGTTTTGGCCCGGCGCAGCCCCGCCAACGCCTCCCCGACGACCCGCAGCGTCGTGCCGTCGGCCCCGGCAGCGGCGCTGCGCAGCGGTGCCGCTGCCGGCCATGACGAACGGTGCACGGACCCCTCGCGCCACCACGACCACACCTCCGCCGTCGCGAAAGGGATGAAGGGCGCGAACAGTCGCAGCAGGACGTCCAGTGCGACCCGCAGCGCCGCCACCGCCGAGATCTGGCCGGCACCCCCGGCGCCCCCGTATGCCCGGTCCTTCACCAGCTCGACATAGTCGTCGCAGAAGACCCAGAAGAACGCCTCAGTGACCTCCAGAGCCCGTGCGTAGTCGTAGGCCTCGAACGCCGCGGTGGCCGCATCGACGACATCGGCGAGCCGGGTGAGCATGGCACGGTCGAGGGGTTCGGCGACCGATTCGACGTCCGGTGTCGCCCCGCCCGCCCCCGCGCCCAGCACGAACTTGCTGACGTTGAGCAGCTTCATGGCTAGCCGACGGCCGACCTTCATCTGGCCGGTGTCGAAGGCGGTGTCGATTCCCGGCCGGCCGCTGGCCGCCCAGTACCGGACCCCGTCCGTGCCGAACTCCTCCAGCACGCCCATCGGTGTCAGGGCGTTGCCCTTGGATTTGCTCATCTTCTTGCGGTCCGGGTCAAGGATCCAGCCGGACAACGCCACGTGGTGCCAGGGCAGGCTGCCGTGCTCGGTGTGGGAGCGCAGCACCGTGGAGAACAACCAGGTGCGGATGATGTCGTGCCCCTGTGGGCGCAGGTCCATCGGGAAGACCCGGGCGAACAGGTCGGGGTCGCGCTCCCAGCCGCCGGCGATCTGCGGGGTCAGCGAGGACGTTGCCCACGTGTCCATCACGTCGGGGTCGGCGGTGAACCCACCCGGCAAGCCGCGCTGCGACTCCTCGAAGCCCGGAGGCGGCTGTGAGGCCGGATCGACGGGCAGCGTCTGCTCGGGGGCGAGAATGGTGGTGGCGAACTCCGGCTCGCCTGCTTCGTCCAGGCGATACCACACCGGGAACGGCACCCCGAAGAACCGCTGTCGTGAGATCAACCAGTCACCGTTGAGCCCGGACACCCAGTTCTCATAGCGGTGCCGCATATGAGCCGGGTGCCAGGTCAGCTCCTCGCCCCGGGCCAGCAGCTGCTCGCGCAGGCCGCCAGCCTCGGTGTCGCGGCCCCCGTTGCGGACGTACCACTGCCGGCTGGTGACGATCTCGAGCGGTCTGTCGCCCTTCTCGTAGAACTTGACCGCGTGGGTGATGGGCTTGGGTTCGCCCAGCAGGTTGCCGGATTCGCGCAGGGCCGCGACCACGGCCTCGCGTGCCGAGTGCGCCGTCTTGCCGGCCACGCCGCCGTAGGCCGCGCGTCCCGCCTCGGCGGTGATCCAGTCGGGCACATCGGCCGCCATCCTGCCGTCGCGGCCGATGAGCGCCCGGGTGGGCAGGTCCAGTTCGCGCCACCACGTGACGTCGGTGAGGTCACCGAAGGTGCAGATCATGGCGATGCCGGTGCCCTTGCCGGGCTCGGCCAGCCGGTGGGCCAGGACGGGGACCTCGACGTCGAACACGGGGGTGCGCACCGTCGAGCCGACGAGGGCCCGGTACCGCTCGTCGTCGGGGTGGGCGACCAGCGCGACGCAGGACGGGATGAGCTCAGGGCGGCTGGTCTCGATGACGACCGGCTCAGCGGTGGTGCCGTCGGTACTCGACCGCGCAAAGGCGATGCGGTGGTAGGCGCCCGGGCGTTCGCGGTCCTCCAGTTCGGCCTGGGCGACCGCGGTCTGGAACGTGGTGTCCCACAGTGTGGGTGCCTCCGCGGCGTAGGCATCGCCGCGTTCGAGGGCGCGCAGGAACGCCCGCTGCGAAGCGGCCTGGGCGTTGGCGTTGATCGTCTCGTACTGCAGGCTCCAGTCGACGCTGAGGCCGAGGCGACGAAATACCGCCTCGAACGCCTTCTCGTCCTCGACGGTCAGGCGCTGGCACAACTCGACGAAGTTGCGCCGCGAGACCCGGACGAAGTCGCGGTCGTTCTTGGCCGGTTCGGCCGGGGGCTCGAAGTCCTCGGTGTAGGGCAGGGACGGGTCGCAGCGCACCCCGAAGTAGTTCTGCACCCGGCGCTCGGTCGGCAGGCCGTTGTCGTCCCACCCCATCGGGTAGAAGACGGACTTACCTCGCATCCGCTGGAAGCGAGCGATGCAGTCGGTATGGGTGAAGCTGAAGACGTGCCCGACGTGCAGCGACCCCGACACGGTCGGCGGCGGTGTGTCGATGGAGTACACGTCCCGGCGGGCCGTAGACCGGTCGAACGCGTAGGTGCCCTGCTCACGCCATACCTCGACCCACTTCTCGGCCAGGCCGTCGACGGTCGGCCGGTCGGGAACGCGGGAAGGGGCGAGGGCGGTGGACTCGGTCACGCGCGCCATTGTGCCGGGCCGCTCCGTTGGCCCGCTCGGCGCCGACCCGCGTGTGCGGTGTCGCCCGGCCCGACATGGCTCTAGCATTCGGCAACCCCGCAAGCGATCGAGAGGACCAATCGTGGCCGACGTGCTGATCCACGACATTCCGGACGCCGTGATCGACCGGATTGATTCGGCCGCAGCCAGCGCTGGCCTGACCCGCGCCGAGTACCTCCGCCGCCACATCGACGGCCTCATTGACGACCCGGCGGTCATCGCGGAAACCACGGTCGGCCTGGCCGACCTTGACCGCTTCGCCAGCCACTTCACCGACGAGCGGGACGAGGACGTCCTGCGCGACGCCTGGCGCTGACCCCCACAGGGGATCGATCGCGACTCAGGCGGCGCAGATCACGCAGGTCCTCGCCTCCGGCCGGGCTGCCAGGCGACCCTCGCCGATCGGCTCCCCACAGACCTCGCACCGGCCGTATGTCCCCGAGCGGATCCGAGCCACGGCACCCAGCAGATCGTCGCGCTCGGCTCGCTCGGCATTGAGCAGCGAGGCGAGCAGCTGACGCTCGTAGGCGATCGTCGAGCCCTCGGGGTCGTGCTCGTCGTCGGCATTGGTCGACTGCGAGGCCGCCACGATGCGGGCGTGGTCGGTGCTCAGCTCGGCGATCCTCGCCTCGGTCGCCGCCAGGCGTTCGCTGAGCGAGACTTGCGGGTCGGTCATCGGCCCCCCACCCGAGTCGGGCCCGTGATCATAGGTGGGCGCCTCGCCCCCGTCCGCGTCGTCAGTCGGTGCCTGCGACCCGCTCGGACTGCTGGCGGAGTTCGTCGATGAGCTGCGAGGCCTGCGCCTTCGTCAGGTGCTCCGGAAGGTCCCTGCCCGCCTCGCGCGAGAGGGTGCCGAGGTAGCTGAGCTGGGCGCCGGTGGCCGGCTCGTCGCCGGTCAGCCATTCCTCGACCGGCTTCTCTGCCGTCGGGTCACCGTCGTGCAGCGTGCCGGAGGGTCCTGGATCGTGGGATTCGGTCATGAGTCCACGGTAGGCGGGGGCTCGGACACTCGCCCGCGCAGTGGCGTCGCACCGGACGGTCACCTCCCGCCCGGTTGGGTACCGATCGAGCATCGGTCCGGCTGAGGCCTGTGCACGCAGTGCGGCGGCTTCCGGTCGTCGACGGCGACCGGTCCGTCGGCATCGGCGGCATCGACGGCATCGGCGACATGGTGATGGAGCACGATGAGACGTCCGCGCTCGCCGACATCAGCTCCGCCCCGGCCGACAGCATGCAGGCACGTCGTCTGCCACTGTGACCACATGCAGGTCGGGGTTCGGGAACTCACGGCGCAGGGCGACTGACATATGTCGAGGTGCCTTCCTCGTGGATATCGCAGCCTTCACTCTCATCGTGTTGGCGTGACCGTGCGTGAGCGAGTGGCCGACATCGTCGAACAGTCGGGGGAGTGCAATGAGCGGAATGCATGCCAACGAGGTTCGACCGGGTATCGAGGCGGTCAGGCGGCTCATCGACGGCCAGTTCCCGCACTGGCGGGACCTGCCACTACGTGAGGTCGCCTCCTCGGGAACGGTCAATTCGATCTTCCTCATCGGCGACGAGATGTCCGCGCGTTTCCCGCTGCAGGGGGAGAACCCGGCGAAGGTTCATGCGTGGCTGCAGGCCGAGGCTGACGCAGCCCGCGCATTCGCACGGGCCAGTCCGGTGCCGACTCCCGTACCCGTGGCCATCGGTGCTCCCGGCCTCGGCTACCCGTTGCCCTGGGCCGTGCAGACGTGGCTGCCCGGTCGGGACGCCATCATCGATGACCCCGCGGCATCCGCGGAATTCGCCTACGACCTCGTCGACCTCATCGAGCGGCTTCGAGCCACCGACGTGCGCGGTCGGCGATTCTCGGGTCGCGGTCGCGGCGGGAACCTGACCGATCACGACGAGTGGCTTGGCACCTGCTTTCGCGAGAGCGAGCACCTGCTGGACACTCCTGAGCTGCGCCGGCTGTGGGACGAGTTGCGGGTGCTGCCCCCGGTCGGCCCGGACGTCATGTCGCACGGCGACTTGATGCCCGGCAACGTGCTGGTCCGAGACGGTCGACTGGTCGGGGTTCTCGACACCGGCGGGTTCGCGCCAGCCGATCGTGCCCTCGATCTCGTCTCGGTGTGGCACTTGCTGGACAAGACCGGCCGCAAGGAGGTCCGGCGGGGTCTGGGCTGCGGCGACGTGGAGTGGCGCCGAGGAATGGCCTGGGCGCTCGCGCAAGCCATGGGACTTGTCTGGTACTACCGCGAGTCGAACCCCGTCATGAGCGGGCTCGGAAGACGCACCATCGGACGGATCATGTCCGGCGTCTGATGGGTTTCACGACCGGGCGAGCTATCATCAGGTCACAGGCATCGACCCGGCCATCACCGGTGAGCCTCCGGAAGAACGGCCGCCGGTCGGCGGCCCGGTAGAACCGGACGGGTAGGCCCGTCACAGCCGTAACGAGCGGCGCGCCGCCCCTGTGGGTGACGGGCAAGCGAGGTGGTACCGCGGTGCCCGGCAGGGCGTCGTCCTCGTGCGGTCAGCAGCATCCGACGGCACGCACGGACGACACGGAGACGGACATGAGCCAGTACCCCCGGCACGGCGACGAAGTCGTCGCGAGCCCTGACTTCCCCGCGGTGGAAGCTCGGGTGCTCGATTACTGGGCGACCGACAAGACCTTCCAGGCCAGCATCGACGCCCGCGTCGCGCAGGACAACGAGTTCGTCTTCTACGACGGCCCGCCGTTCGCCAATGGGCTGCCGCACTACGGCCACCTGCTGACCGGGTACGTCAAGGACGTCGTACCCCGCTACCAGACGATGCGGGGGCGGCGGGTCGAGCGGCGGTTCGGCTGGGACTGCCACGGCCTTCCCGCCGAGGTCCACGCCGAGAAGGAACTGGGCATCGTCCACAAATCCGAGATCGAGCGAATGGGCGTCGCCGCCTTCAACGACGTCTGCCGGACATCGGTGCTGCGCTACACCGACGACTGGCAGGAGTACGTCACGCGGCAGGCGCGCTGGGTCGATTTCGACAACGACTACAAGACGCTCGACCTGCCATACATGGAAAGCGTCATGTGGGCGTTCAAGGCGCTGCACGACAAGGGTCTGATCTACGAGGGATTCCGGGTCCTCGCGTACTGCTGGCGCTGCGAGACCCCGCTGTCCAACACCGAGACCCGGATGGACGACGTCTACCGCCCCCGCCAGGACCCCGCGTTGACCGTCGGCCTCCCTCTGGACACCGGGGAGTTGCTGCTGGTGTGGACGACGACGCCGTGGACGCTGCCCAGCAACCTCGCCACCGCCGTCGGCCCGGACATCGCCTACGTCGTCGTCGAGCCCACGCAGGGTGAGCACGTCGGGCACCGCTTCGTGCTGGCCGAGTCCCGGGTTGCCCACTACGCCCGCGAACTGGGCGAGGGCCCCACGGTCGTCGAGCGGCTGACCGGCGCCGATCTCGTCGGTCGCGGCTACACCCCGCCGTTCGGCTACTTCGCCGGCCGCCCTGGCGCGCACGTCGTGCTGGCCGCCGACTTCGTCACCACCGAGGACGGCACCGGGATCGTCCACCTCGCGCCCGGCTTCGGGGAGGATGACATGACCGTCACCGACGCGGCCGGGATCGAACCGGCCGTCCCGGTGGACTCCCAGGGCCGCTTCACCGCCGAGGTCGGTGACTACGCCGGCGAGCACGTCTTCGAGGCCAATCCCCGGATCGCTCGGGCGCTGCGCGAGGGCGTGCCCAGCGGCGCCGTGCTGCTGCGGCACGAGACCTACGACCACGCCTACCCACACTGCTGGCGCTGCGCCAACCCGCTGATCTATCGGGCGGTGTCGAGCTGGTTCGTCAAGGTCAGCCAGTTCCGTGACCGCATGGTCGAGCTCAACCAGCAGATCAGGTGGGTACCCGAGCACGTGCGCGACGGTTCGTTCGGCACCTGGCTGGCCAACGCCCGGGACTGGTCGATCAGCCGGAACCGGTACTGGGGCAGCCCCATCCCGGTGTGGACCAGCGACGACCCCGCCTACCCCCGGGTCGACGTCTACGGCTCGCTGGACGACCTGGAACGCGACTTCGGTGTCCGGCCCACCGACCTGCACCGCCCCTTCGTCGACGAGCTGACCCGCCCCAACCCGGACGACCCCACCGGCCGCGCCACGATGCGGCGGGTGCCGGAGGTGCTGGACTGCTGGTTCGAGTCCGGCTCGATGCCGTTCGCCCAGGTGCACTACCCGTTCGAGAACACCGACTGGTTCGAGCACCACTATCCCGGCGACTTCATCGTGGAGTACATCGGCCAGACCCGTGGCTGGTTCTACACCATGCACGTGCTGGCCACGGCGCTGTTCGACCGGCCCGCCTTCCGCACCTGCCTGGCGCACGGCATCGTCCTGGGCGAGGACGGCCGCAAGATGAGCAAGAGCCTGCGCAACTATCCCGACGTCGCCGAGGTCTTCCAGCGTGACGGCGCGGACGCCATGCGCTGGTTCCTCATGTCCTCCTCGGTGATCCGGGGCGGCAACCTGGTCACCACAGAGCAGGGCATCCGCGACGGTGTGCGGCAGGTCCTGCTGCCGCTGTGGAACACCTACTACTTCTTGACCCTGTACGCGGGCGCCGCCGGGACCAGCGGCCGATGGCGGACGGACTCGGCCGACGTTCTCGACCGTTACCTGCTGGCCAAGGTGCGCCAGTGCGTGGTCGGGGTGCGCGAGAACCTGGACGGCTACGACATCCCGGGGGCGTGCGAGACGGTTCGGGACACCCTGGACGTCGTCACCAACTGGTACGTCCGCCGTTCGCGGGACCGGTTCTGGTCGGCCGGCACACCGGGCGACGGACCGACCCCGGCAGGACAGGACGCTGTGGACACGCTGCACACCGCGCTGGAGGTGCTGACCAGGGTCGCTGCGCCGCTGCTGCCGCTGGTGACCGAGGAGGTGTGGCGAGGGTTGACCGGTGGCCGCAGCG
>CAZEYA010000047.1:0-1294 GCA_964516515.1 uncultured Kineosporiaceae bacterium
CGTCGCCGCCCGCTGGCAGCTGGTCTGCTGAGCCTCAGGTCAGGACCGGCCGCCGCTCGCGATCGGGGTGTGAGTGGGCAGCGTCATCCGGGGTCCCCGGCGGGGCCGCGCGACCCCGGCGAGCTCCAGCAGGCGCTGCACCCGGTAGCGGTGACCCGCGTAGCAGTCGATGACCTGCGCGCAACCGTCGTCGTCGAGCACCTCACCGGTCAGCGCCCACGACACATTGCGCGCGACGTGGAAGTCGTCGAAGGAGAAGGCGTCGGGATCCCCGTGCGCCCGTTGCCGGACCTCGGCCGCCGTCCAGCGGCCCACGCCCGGCAACGAGCGAAGCAGTCGCTCGGCGTCCTGCGGGTCGCGGTCGAGCGTCGCCTCCAGCCGGTTCGCGACCCGCGCCGCCCGGATCACAGTGGCGTTGCGGCGCTGCTCGACCCCCGCCCGCAGCCACTCCCACGACGGGATGGCCGCCCATTGCGCCGGCGTCGGCGGCAACACCAGCCCGCTCCAAGCGCCCGATCCGCCCCGTTGGCCGCGTGGTGGTGGGCCGGGTGGTTGCGGGCCCGGCGCCGGTTCGCCGAAGCGTCTGATCAGGGTTCGGATGGACTGCCGCGCCTCACCCCCGGTGACCACCTGCTCCAGTACCGCCATGGACAACGCCTCGAACACCGCCCGGCTGCGCGGCACCCGCCAGTGCGCCCGCGCTCGCCAGGCCGCCACCAGCCGCCAGTGCTCGGCCTTCGGCTGGAAGCACTCCGCCGTGGTATCGGCTGCCCCCAGCAGGTCCGGCAGCCCGGCCAGCAGCCATTGCGCACCGTCACCCCAGGCTGTGCCCACGACGTCGCCTGCCGCCGCGTCGACAACGACTCGCAGCACCCCAGGTCCGCTGGGCGTACGGGTGGCGCGCCAGAACGAGCCGTCCGCGGCGAACCGGTGGCTGGGATCGCCTCGCACCAGCGTCGACACCGTGGCGCCCAGATCCACCGGACGCCCGGGCACCCACCGCCGCTGCCGGGCAGCCGTCATGTCGCGGCGTCCGGCGCGGCGTCAGGCCCCTGGCCCGGCGAGGACCCCGCAACGGCGCCGGCCGGTCGCGTCAGCCTGGCGCCGAAGGCCGCGGCGATACCGAGGTCGCTGACCGTCAGCAGCAACCGCGAGACCAGCGCCACCACCAGGGCACTGCCCGGTGACAACACCGTGGCCAGGACGAGTAGCAGCACCGCCTCGCGGGCGCCGGCACCGGCGGGCGCGACCACCGCCGCGAAGCCGAGCGCCCAGGCCAGCGCATACCCGCCGA
>CAZEYA010000047.1:1394-9694 GCA_964516515.1 uncultured Kineosporiaceae bacterium
GCGGGCGCGACCACCGCCGCGAAGCCGAGCGCCCAGGCCAGCGCATACCCGCCGAGGCACAGCGCCACTGTCCGCCCTTCGGCGGGGGCCCCGACCGTGATGGCCAGCACCGAGACCTGACCACCGATCGCCAGCCATGACAGCAGCGACCACAGCACTGCCCGTAGCGTCCCGCCGGCCGAGATCTGGTGCTCCAAGGAAGACCGGCCGAACCGGCGCAGCGCGGTGTTGAGCGCACGATTGAGCACCGGCGGGTACAGCGCGACCACCAGCAGCGGCAGCAACAGTTGCACCCAGCCGAGCGCGGGCGGCAGGGCGCCCGGCGCGAACGGGATGATCGCCAGCGAGGCCATCAACGCGGTGGCCACCGTGAGGACCAGGGTCACCACCGATGCGGACCCGGCCCGCTGCCGAGGGATGCCCTGCTTGGCCGCCAACTCCATCTGCGCGATGAGGAACCACACGCCGCCGGGTAGGTACTTTCCCAGTGAGCCCACAAGGAAAATCCGGAACGCGGTCCGGCGCGGCAACGGGCTGCCGAGATCGGCCAGCACGCTGCGCCACGCCTGCGCGGCCGCCAGCACGTTGACCACGGTGAACGCCCCTGCCACCAGCAGGCTGACGATACCGAGCTCGCGGGCGGCGCTGACGAACGCCGCTCGATCGAGGATGATCGCGACGGTGGCCGCCGTGACCGCAGTGACGACGAACACCACCTGGACGACACGCGAGCCGGACAGCCGTTGGGCCCCGGCCAGGGCACGGTCGAGTCGGCGCATCGGGTCAGGACGGCCCGCGCGAACGCACCACCAGGTCGGCCAGCAGCGCCATCGAAGCGATGATCAGACCGGAGAGGATGAGCAGGACGGTGTTGGCGGCCAGCCCGAACAGGTCGCGAAACTGGTCGGCGACCAGCTTCACCGACCCCAGCGCCAGCAGCGACAGCGCCACCGGCATCAGCACCCGGAGCGGATCGAAGTACATCACCATGCGCAGCACCTGGAGCACGTACCGATAGGCGTCCGCGCCGAAGGCGAACTTCGATGTGCCGGCCCGTCGGGCGTAGCTGATCGGCTCGTAGCGGATGTCGTGCTGGTTGGACAGGAACGCGATGGTGATCGTCGTGACGCAGCTGAAACCCGGCGGCAGCAGGCGCAGGTAGGGCAGCGCGACCTCGCGCCGGAACGCCCGCAAGCCGGAGTTGAGGTCGGGGATGCGCTGATTCGTCAGCCGCTCCGCCAGTCGCCGGATCAACCACTTGGCCGGCACCCGTGCCCAGCGGTGAGTCCCCTGCTCCGACGTCCGCGCGCCCACGACCTGGTCGTAGCTCGGATCGTCGAGCAGCATCCGGACCAGCTCCGGGATCCGCTCGTTCGGGTAGGTCATGTCGGCGTCGGTCCACACCACGATGGCGCCACGCGCCTGCTGGGTGCCGATCCTTCGGGAGGTGCCGGAACCACCGTTGCGGCGCATGGGAAGGACGCGCATGTGGGGGAAGCGGTCGGCGACGGCCCGCACCGCCTCCAGGGTGCCGTCGGTCGATGCGTCGTCGATGACCAGCAGCTCATACGACATGCCGTCGAGTTCCAGAGCGGCGGTGATGCGCTCGATCTCGGCCACGACGTGACCCGCCTCGTTGTAGCACGGCAGGATCACGGACGCCGTGACGGCGACGTGCTCGAGCACGTCGGCCGCCGGGACCGTTCGCACGACGAGATCAGCTGATTCCGAGAGGGCGGTCATCGAGTCAGGAGCCTACCCTCGCCTGCCTGCCACGACGCGCTCCGCCGAACCGGCGCCGCGTACCGTGTGACGGTGGCCAACCAGATCGTGCCGATGATCGCCCGATTGGCCGCCTCGCGAGGGCCGGCACTGACCTGGTACTCCGTCTCGGGCGAACGGATCGAGCTCTCGGGCCCGGTGCTCGCGCAGTGGGTCGCCAAGGTCTCGCACCTGCTACTGGACATCGGCGCCGAACCCGGCGAGACGGTCGCCGTCGACCTCGGCGCCGACTGGCGGGCGCCTATGGTCTGGCTGGCGGCGTGGTGGGACGGCCTGCTCGTCAGTGACCACGGTGACGACGGTGACGGCGGTGACCAGGCCCGGCGTCCGGACTACGCGGTGGTACGGGAGGACCGCGTGAGCGGGGCGACGGCGGGCTCGGTGAGCGCAGACTGCCTGGTCGTGGTGCCGACCGCCGCGCTGGCTCCTGCCGTGTCCCGGCTGCCAGCCGGGGCAACCGACTTCGCCACGGCACGCTCCTTCCCGGATCAACCGCCGCCGGCAGCGCATGAGACGACGGCACCGCTGCTCGACGGCGGCCAGGCCGGCCGGATCCTCCTCGGCCCCTCGTCGGCACCCGCCGAACTGCTGGCGGTGTGGTCCGGCGGCGGTGCCGTCATCTGGCACGACGGTTTGGACGACGCTGCCCTGGCACGGGTGGTCGGCAGCGAGCGGTTGCCCGCTGCGCAGTCTCCTGTCGCGTCCTAGCCGGGCGAGCCCACGACAGCGGTCCCGGCCAGCACCTGCGAGGCGGCCTCGGCCCACCGCAGCCGCCACGCCCCGATCGGGGCGATCCCGGCCGCCTTGAGATTGTCGTGGCCGAGCACGGACCAGGTGGGCCGCGGGGCCGGGCGCGGGAACTCGGCAGTCGTGGTGGCCGAGACCATGTCCGGATCGCGACCGGCCGCAGCGACGACCTCGCCGGCGAACTCGAACCACGACGTCCAGCCGGCGGAGGTGCCGTGATAGACGCCCGGTGGCACGGCGGCGCTCGCCAGCCGCACCAGCAGCGCGGCGAGGTCCGCCGTCCACGTCGGCTGCCCGTACTGGTCGTCGACCACGCTCAGCGCGTCCCGTTCGGCGGCCAGCCGGGCGATGGTCTTGGGGAAGCAGGGACCGTGTGCCCCGTAGAGCCAAGCCGTGCGAACGATGACGGCGTCGCGGCAGGCGGCCCGCACCCCCCACTCCCCTGCCGCCTTGGTGCGGCCGTATGCGCTGAGCGGCGCCGGCGGTGTGTCCTCCGCAATCGGACGTCGGTTCGCCGGCCCTCCCGCCTCACCGACGGTCCCGAAGACGTAGTCGGTCGAGACCTGCAGCAACCGGGCACCGTGCGAAGCGGCGGCAAGCGCGACCAGGTGGGCACCGGTGGCGTTCACCGCGAACGCCTCCGCCTCGTGATCCTCCGCGGCGTCGACCGCGGTCCACGCGGCCGCGTTGATCACCAGATCGTGGCCGGAGACCGCTTCGGCCACGGCAGCGGGGGCGGTGACGTCCAGGTCCGCACGGGACAGGCCGGTGACGTCGTGGTCGGCCTCCAGGAACGCCGTGACGACGTCGGTGCCCAGCATGCCGGCCGCGCCGGTGACGAGAACGTGCACCGGTTGACCCTACTCAGGCCCTGCCCGAACCGGGGGCGGCGGCGCGGCGACCCGGAAGCCTCTACCGTGGCGCAGTGCATGTCCTGTTCGTGACCCGCAAGTTCCCCCCCTCCACCGGCGGCATGGAGACCCTGGCCTATGACACCTGGGCGGGCCTGCGCGAGGCGGGTGTCCGGGTCACCCTGATCCACAACAAGCGGCACGACCTGCACCACATCTGGTGGCTGCCGGTGGCGCTGCAGCAGATGTGGCACGTCATCCGCACCGACCGGCCGGACGTGGTGCTGCTGGGTGACGCCTTCATGAACGCGGCCGCCACCCGCCTGCTGCGCATGATGCGGATGCCGCACGCGACGATGGTGATGGGGCTGGACGTCACATTCGACTCCAACGCGTATCGGAAGGTCGTCGTCCGCCACCTGCGCGCCGCCCCGCTGATCATCGCGGTCAGCAACGCGACGGCGTCGGCAGTGCGGGCGGCAGGCGTGGTCGAGGACCGGTTGCAGGTGCTCCGGCTGGCGGTCAGTGCGCCGGAGGACCTCGCGCCCCGTTCCGTCGCCCGTGAGGAGCTGTGCCGACGCTGGGCGGTCGACCCGGACTCGACGGTGATGCTGACCATCGGCCGCCTGGTCCGGCGCAAGGGGGTCGCCTGGTTCACCTCGCAGGTGCTGCCCCACGTCGAGGGAAACTGGACCTACTTGATCGCCGGGGAGGGGCCCGCGAAGGCACGAATCGAGGCGGCGATCGCCAAACGGGGCCTGGCGGGCAAGGTCAAGCTGCTCGGCCGGGTCTCCGACGACGCCCGGGAGACGCTCTTCCGCGGCAGCGATCTGTTCATCCAGCCCAACATCAAGGTCTACGGCGACATGGAGGGGTTCGGGCTGGTCAACGTCGAGGCCGGCATCCGGGACACGCCCGTGCTGGCCGCGCGGTTGGAGGGGATCCAGGACGCCATCGCGGACAAGGAGACCGGCTGGCTGATCTCGTCGGAGGACGCGACGCAATGGCGGGAACGGGTCAGCGAACTGGTCGAGGACCGCGAGTACCTGCACCAGGCCGGCGCGCGGTTCGGCGAGAATGCCCGCAAACTCTATGCGCCGCAGCGCTACATCTCCGAGCTCATCGCCATGCTGGAGCAGGTGATCCGCCGCGGGCAGACCGCTGCTGACCTCGTGCCCGAGGACACCCGGTGATGCGGCGCTGGATGTCGGCATGACGATCGCGGTGACCGGCGCCGCCGGCTACATCGGCTCCCACATCGCGCGACTGCTGCACGACGGCGGCACCCCGGTGCTCGCGGTGGACGACATGTCGGCGGGGCGCCAGGAGCGGATCGAAGGCTTGGCGCTGGTCCGGCTCGACCTG
Organism: uncultured Kineosporiaceae bacterium; assembly: GCA_964516515.1. Lineage (GTDB taxonomy): Bacteria > Actinomycetota > Actinomycetes > Actinomycetales > JBBAYJ01 > JANNOG01. The sequence continues at coordinate 6,140 of CAZEYA010000047.1, forward strand.
AGCCGGGACGAGGCTCCCGCCGTGCTGGGCTCGGAGTTCCGGCGGCGGCGGGTCACGGCCGTCATCCATCTCGCGGCCCGAAAGAGCGTCGGGGACTCGGTGTCCGAGCCGGCCCACTACTTCCACCAGAACGTCGCCGGGCTGGCCAACGTCGTCACGGCGATGCGACGCAACGACGTCCCGCGACTGGTGTTCTCCTCCTCGGCGGCGGTCTACGGCGCCCCCGACCCGTCGAGCCTGTCCGGCGGGCTCATCACCGAGGACGCCCCCACGCTGCCGATCAACCCGTACGGGCAGACGAAGCTGGCCGGTGAATGGCTGGTCGGCGATGCCGCCGTGGCCTACGGGATGCAAACGGTCAGCCTGCGCTACTTCAACGTCGCCGGTGCAGGCCGGCCGGCACTGGCCGACACCGTGACCGCCAACCTCATCCCCATCCTGCTCGATCGGGCCGCTCAGGGACTTCGCCCGATCGTCCACGGCAGCGACTACCCGACACCCGACGGATCCTGCATCCGCGACTACGTGCATGTCGGCGACCTGGCCGACGCCCATCTGCGGGCGTTGGGGCACCTGAACGGCACCGACCGATCGGACCCCGCTATCGGGTCGCACGAGATCTTCAACGTGGGGACCGGCAAGGGCGCCTCCGTGCTGGAGGTCGTCGCGTCCGTGGCTCGTGCGCTGCACCACGACCTCGAACCCGAGATCGGGCCGCGGCGGGCCGGGGACCCACCCGCGCTGGTCGCCGACGTCAGCAAGATCGAGCGTGTCCTGGGCTGGCGCGCCCAGCACGGCCTGGACGACATCGTCGACTCGGCGGTCAAGGCGATGCGCAAGCCCGGGAAGTGATGCTCCGGCACCTGAGGATCAGGTCTTGCTCGGCGCCTGCCGGGTTGTCGTGGCGCCCTCGCCGACGCGGCGCACCACCTTGGAGAGCAGGTAGCGGGCCTGCAGGCCGCACCAGAGGACGCCCCGCAGTGGCAGGTGCCCGGCCGAGGAGTACCGCTGGGACACGTATCGCCACGCCGAGTCGTGGTGCGCCTTGACCATCGCGTCCGGGGACGACCGCCAGGAAGCGCCCCCCTCGTGCACGATCCTCGCGCTGGGGACGTAGACCGACGACCAACCGGCCGCGGCCAGCCGCTCGCACAGGTCCAGGTCCTCGAAGAACATGAAGTAGCCGTCGTCGAAGCCGCCGACCGCCTCGAAGGCGGCCCGCCGCAGCAGCAGGCACGAGCCGGACAGCCACCCGGTCTCCCGCTCGGCCGGCGCCTCCCGCTCCTGCCGGTAGGCCCGCGTCCACGGATTGGTCGGCCAGATCCAGCCGAAGGCGGCGTGCCCGATGCCGCGGCCCAGCGACGGCAACGCGCGCGCCGAGGGATAGAGGGATCCGTCAGGTGAGACGATCATCGGCCCGAGGGCGCCGGCCCGCGGGTGACGATGCCCGGCCGCGAGGAGTTCGTCCAGGCTCTCGGAGGTCCACGTCACGTCGGGGTTGGCGACGACCAACCACTCCCCTCGGCCGAGGCAGGCCCCCCGGTTGGCCGCCCCGCCGTAGCCGAGATTCGCCCCGGTGGGCAGCAGTGCGCCCCGGCCGCGGTCGGCTTGCGCCTGCGGCGAGCCGTCCGTGGACCCGTTGTCGGCCAGGACGACCGCGACCGGTTGCTTCGTCGCCTGCGCCAGGGTGTCGAGGAACGTCTCCAGGGTCGCGCCCGGCTGGTAGGTCACCACGACCACGTCGACGGCGGCATCGCCTCCGTTCACGGCCGTGATCCGATGCTCGCGCCGGGTCGCCGGCTGGATGCGGCAGCCTCGTAGGCCGCGATGTGCCCCTCTGCGCAGGCCTGCCACGTGAACCGTCCGGCGCGCGAGAGCGCCTGCCGGGCCAGCGAAACCCGTCGGACCGGGTCATCGGCCAGCGCCCGAAGCGCGGCCGCGATGCTCGTGGGGTCGGGCTCGCAGTACTCGACCGCGTCGCCACCGACTTCGGGCAACGACAGCCGGCGCGTGGTCAGGACGCAGGCGCCGGTCGCCATCGCCTCCAGCACGGGCAGCCCGAATCCCTCGCCCAGGGACGGGTAGGCCACGATCTGTGCGCCGCCGAGCAACGCCGGCAGATCTGTCAGCGGCAGGTAGCCCGGGCGCAGCACAGTCATCGAGGCGGGGACCAGGTCCAGAGCCGGCTCCAGTGAGGTGTCCCAGCCCTCGCCACCGGCCAGCACCAGCACGGGTGCTGCGGCCGGGTCGACGGCGGCGCGTTCGGCGAACGCCTGGATCCAGCCTCGGACCAGGTTGGAGACGTTCTTACGTGGTTCGAGGGTGCCGAGGAAGGCGATCCAGCTGCGGCCGACGAGCCCGATCCGGTCGGCGAAGTCAGACACGTGCGCAGGGGTCGGGGGATGGAACCTGGCCGTGTCGACGCCGTGCGGGACCACCGCGATCCGATCAGGGTCCGCGATGGGCAGCAGCCGCACCAGCTCGGTGCGAGTGGCCCGCGACGGCACGACACACCGCTCGACGTGGCGCAACGCGTGACGGGTGGCGGCTCGGAAGGTCACCGCCTTGACGCCGAGGTGCAGGCCGGGATCGGTGAAGAAGGTGGCGTCGTGCAGGGTGACGACCCGAGCGCATGGGGCGCGCCACGGCGTCGTGTAGTGAGGGCTGTGCAGCACGTCGGCGCCCAGCCTCCTCAGCAGGCCCGGCAGGCCCGCCTGTTCCCAGGCCAGTCGGTGTGCGCGGCCGCGTGACGCCGCTGCCACCGTGACCACATCGGCGGCCCCCAACCCGCGGAACACTCCGGTGTCGAGCTCGTTCGCCAGCACCACCGGGGGCCGGCCCAGCGCGGCCAGCGACCCGACCAGGGCGTCGACGTAGCGGCCGACCCCACCTCGGTCGGCCGGGACGGCGCTCGCGTCGAGAACGACCATCGGTTCACGCATCGGTCGGTCAGGGTAGCGACCTCTGCCACTGCCTGCCGACGGGGTCGTGGTCCGCCGAGGTGCCCGACCGCGACCGCGGTGCCGAGTAGGTTCTCGTCATGGCTGCGAGGCTGCACGTCGCGGTCACCGTCGAGCAGTCCTGGCAGCGGGTGCCGGGCGGGACTGCCGCCTCGACGAACGCGCTGCTCGCGCACTTGCGGCATGACGCCGGGCTGCAGTTGATCGGGATCGCCGCCCGTCACCGGGCGCCGGCGCCAGGACCCTGGCAACCACCGATCCCGGTCCACCACATCCCGCTGCCCCGGGCCGCGCTGTACCGCGCCTGGCACACGTGGCGCTGGCCACCCGTGGACATGGGGCTGTGGCCCGGCTCCCGCCGACCGGACGTGATCCACGCCACCTCTCCCGCGACGCCGCCCGCGACCGCGCCGCTCGTGGCCACCGTGCACGACCTGGCGTTCCTCGACGAGCCGACCTGGTACTCCCCTCGCGGTGCGGCTTTCCTGCGGCGGGGCACCGAACTCGCCCGTCGGCACGCGGCCCGGGTCGTCGTGCCGTCGGCCCACACTCGCGAAGAATGTCTGCGGGCGGGATTCGACCCCAGCCTGCTGCG
>CAZEYA010000047.1:9794-22699 GCA_964516515.1 uncultured Kineosporiaceae bacterium
CGGCCCACACTCGCGAAGAATGTCTGCGGGCGGGATTCGACCCCAGCCTGCTGCGGGTCATCCCCCATGGGGTGGCGGTGCCTGATGTGAGCGCCGACGCCGTCGAGCGCTGGCGGGCGAGGTCGGGCGTCACCCGTCCCTACATCCTGTGGTGCGGCACCCACGAACCCCGCAAGAACCTGCCCGCCCTGGTGTCGGCGTTCGCGCTGCTCGCAGCCGGAGCGGACGACCCCGGCGCCGATCTCGTCCTCGTCGGGCCGCCCGGGTGGGGGGCGGCGGCCGCGATCCCGGACCGGATCGCTCAGCGGATCCACACCACCGGCTTCCTGCCCCCCGAGGACCTCCACGCCGCCTATGCGGGCGCGGCCGCCTTCTGCTACCCGTCCCTGCGGGAGGGCTTCGGCATGCCCGTTCTGGAGGCCATGGCGCATGGCGTCGGCGTGGTCACATCCATGGGCACGCCGATGGCAGAGGTGGGCGGCGACGCGGCGGTGCTGGTGGACCCGAGGGATCCGGCCTCGATCGCAACAGGGCTGTTGCGGGCGCTCGCGGACCCGGCCAGCTACGGGCCTGCCGGCCTGGCACGGTCACGAGAGTTCACCTGGGCCCGGGCCGCCGGTGAGTTGGCGAGCGTCTACCGCGAGGCGGCCGGCACGTCCCCTCGCAGCGACGCGACGTAGTCGGCGACGACCTCGGCTCGCGGCAGCAGACCCTGCTCGCGCGCCTCGGCCAGGCTCGGCGCCGCGGCGTCCTTGGCCGACAACTGGGGCGTCAGCGGCGCCCCGTCACGCCCCACATCCGGCCAATCGATACCGATCTCCGGGTCCAGCGGATGCACCTCGTGCTCCCTGGCCGGGGCATAGGGCTCCGAGCACAGGTACGTCACGGTCGAGCCGTCGGCCAGCGACATGAAGGCGTGTCCCAGGCCTTCACCCAGGTAGATGCCACGCCGGTTGACGTCATCGAGCAGCACGCTGTCCCAGTGGCCGAAGGTGTCACTGCCCTGCCTGATGTCCACGACGACATCGAGGACCGCCCCGGCGACGCACGTGACGTACTTGGCTTGCCCGGGCGGCACGTCGGCGAAGTGGATGCCACGCAGCACGCCCGCGGCCGAGACGGACAGGTTGGCCTGGGCCAATGACAGCGGGTGGCCGAGCACCGCCTCGAACGCCTCGGCCTTGAACCACTCCAGGAAGCGGCCCCTGGGGTCACCGAACTGCTTGGGCGTGATCTCGTAGGCGCCGCAGACCGCGAGTTCCCTGATCTGCACCGCGACTCAGCCCGCCAGCGCCGCGCGGGACTTCAGCGGCTCCCACCACGAGCGGTTGTCGCGGTACCACGCGACGGTCTCAGCAAGCCCCGTCTCGAAGGGCACTCGCGGTTCGTAACCCAGCTCCGTCTGAATCTTGGAGATATCCACCGAGTACCGCAGGTCGTGGCCCTTGCGGTCGGCGACCTGGCGGACGCTGGACCAGTCGGCGCCCACGGCCTCCAGCAGGCGGGCGGTCAGCTCGCGGTTGGTCAATTCGGTGCCGCCACCGATGTTGTAGACCTCGCCCGGCCGACCCGCGGCCAGCACCGCCTGGATGCCCCGGCAGTGGTCGTCCACGTGCAGCCAGTCCCGGACGTTGGTGCCCTCGCCGTAGAGCGGCACGCTGAGCCCGTCGAGCAGGTTGGTGACGAACAGCGGGATGACCTTCTCCGGGAACTGGTAGGGGCCGTAGTTGTTGGAGCAGCGGGTGATGCACACCGGCAGCCGGTGGGTGCGGTAGTACGCCCGCGCCAGCAGATCACTGCCGGCCTTCGACGCCGAGTACGGGCTGTTGGGCTCCAGCGGGTGGTCCTCCGGCCACGACCCGTGCTCGATCGAGCCGTACACCTCGTCCGTCGAGACGTGGACGAACTTCGCCACGCCGTGGCGAAGCGCCGCGTCGAGCAGCACCTGGGTCCCGACCACGTTGGTGACCACGAAGTCGGAGGCGCCGGTGATCGACCTGTCGACGTGGGACTCGGCGGCGAAGTGCACCACCTGGTCGGCGGCCGCCATCAGCGAGTCGACGAGATCGGCGTCGCCGATGTCGCCCTCGACGAACCGCAGCCGCGGGTCGGCGGCGACCGGCTCGAGATTGGCCCGGTTGCCGGCGTACGTCAGCGCGTCGAGCACGACGACCGAGTCGGGCACGAAGCCCGGGTAGCCGCCGGTCAGCGCGGTCCGCACGTAGTGGCTGCCGATGAACCCCGCGCCTCCGGTTACGAGGAGCCTCATGACCTTGTCCTTTCGATGAGTGACGGTCCTTTCGCCACCCTAGAGCCACGACGCCGATCGACGACGAACACTGCCAGGCACCAGGTACCCAGCAGCACAGCGAGCAGGGCCAGGTCGAAGGCGGGCAGCAGGTAGCCGTTCGACACCGCCGGGAACGACGTGGTGTCGATGATCACCAGCAGGCCCAGCCTGGCCGTCACTGCGACGGTCGCCGCCAACGCGAGCAGACCGATGCCCCGACTGCCTGCAACCCCCCGTGCCACAGCCACCGTCATCCCGGCGAGTGCGGGCACCGCGAGCAGCGTAAGAAGCACCCCGAGGACGGCGCTGAGTCCCCGGCGCCACTCCACGACGCCCGGCGGCGCTGTCGAGGGCTGCTCCTCGGCTGTCGCTGCGATGCCCTCGACGGTGGCGGCAACGTGGGCCCACATGGCCGGGTCCGCCCCGGCCTCGGCGACCTGGCCGGTGCGGAACCGGACGAGGGCGACAGCACCCCGCGCTGTCGCGCTCGCGATCTCCGATGCCGCAACGGCGCGCAGGTCGGGGACGAACGACGGCCCGGAGTTGCGGCAGGCGTACGAGATACCGCACGCGGCCCGGATCTCTTTGGCCGCCTGGGACATGTACGCCTGATAGGGCCGCGCGTCTGGCGCCGGTCCAAGCTGCGCAGCTACCGCGTCGCGCAGCGCCCAAGCGAACCAGCCGCCGCTGTAGTCGTCACACACCCCGTAGGTGACGCAGCCGCCGTAGACCCAGTTGGCAGCGCCCACCTCCAACTCGTCACGCAGCATGGCAAACGTGGGGCTCGCCGTGTAGGCAGCGCTGCGCTGCTGCGCAGAGACCGGGACGAACTGGCGCGGGGAGTTGACGTCGACCGCCGAAAGCGCCTTGTACAGCTCGGGGAAGCCTCCCTCTGCGAAGTCGCTGACCCCCGCGAAACCGTACCGTTCCTGGTTGCGCTCGGTGATCTGTGCGACCGCGCCGAGCGCCACGGCGGCGGCGGCCACCAAGGCGACCAGAGGGGGTGCAAGTACCCGCCAGCGGGCTGCCCCCGGACGCCGCCGCACGCCGAGCAGCAGGAGCCCCGCAGCTACCACCACCAGCGTCGGCAACAGCCACGGTCGTTCCTCGCGGGTCACCCAGTACACCGCGCCGAGGACGCCGACCACCACGCCCACCACAGCTTGGCCCAGGATCGACCCGACCAGCCTGACGCGCCCGCCGGTGCCACGCGCCGGCATAGCCGCGAGGGCAGTGGCCGCGACGAGAGCGAGACAGACGGACGAGTAGAAGGCGGTGCGGTTCAGGCGCGACGCCTCGTCTCCCAGGTATGCCGGATCGAACGCCACAAGGGCACCCGCCATTGCCGCCAGGAGGCCGCCCCCGCCCAGTCTGGCGACGACCAGCGCCACCAACAGGGCCGCCAACACCTGAACGAGTCCCTCGGCCGCCTTGATCGGCAACCCGAGATCGGACGTAAGCCAGATGAAGATCGGGTACCCCGGACCCTTGGCCAGGATGAGAGTGTCGAACGGCCCAAGCCACTGCCCGCCACGCAGGGTGTGGGCAAGTCGCACCTGGAGTTGGTCGTCGTGACCAGCGTTCGCGAGCACGACTTCGGGCACCTGGATCCGTATGGCGAACGAGACCGCGAGTGCGACCGCGAGCAGCACCCATGGCACGGCGCCACGCCACGTCGATCCGCGCCCAGGCCGGGACTCCGAGGAATCCCCGAAGGTGACCGCAGCACCGGGGGTGGCCCGTTCAGCAGCAATGCCGCGAGCCTATCTCTTAGGCCGCCCACTTCCCGGTGCACCCGCGACGGGTGCACGGCTGCCACGGGTTGCGGTAGCTTCCGGCCATGACGCCGGTCGACCGTCTACTTCGGGCATGGCGCATGGCGAAGGCTCACGCATGGGTCGACGCCGGCGACACCGTCCTGGACATCGGCACAGCCGATGGCACGCTCTTCCGGCGATGGCAGGTGCGTGGCGTCGGCATCGACCCGGACGCCGTCGAGGCACTGTCGACAGCGGACGTCCGTCTGGTGCGGGGTATGTTCCCCGAGGCGCTGCCCGATGCGCTGGACCCGATGGACGCCGTCACCGCACTCGCCGTCCTCGAGCACCTGGACGAGTCGGACTTGCGGGTCTGGGAGGCGTCCACGCACGACCTGCTCCGACCGGGCGGCCGGTTTATCGCGACTGTCCCGCACCCGTTCGTTGATCAGATCCTCCACGTCCTCATGGCGCTGCGTGTCATCGACGGGATGCACACGCATGAGCACCACGGGTTTCGGGTGTCTGCCGTGCGCGAGAGCTTCGCTGCTCAACGATGGCGACTGCTCCACCATCGGCGCTTCCAGCTGGGCTTGAACAACATCTTCGTGTTCGAACGCCGCTGACGCCGGCCGGCCCGCCCGGTGCTTCCGGCCCGAAACGACGCACCTGGCCGCCCGAGCTCGCCCTTTGGTGATGGTTTGGCACACCCGTCGTAGGTATTGTCTGGGCCATGTCAGGCCAAAATCCCCCGCAGCGCACGAAGCAGTACGAACTCAGCGTTGTACTCCCCTGTCTCAACGAGGCCTTGACCCTCGGGATCTGCATCACGCGCGCCACTGAGGCGATGGCTGATCTCGGTGTGGTGGGCGAGGTCGTGGTGGCTGACAACGGCAGTACCGACGGCAGCCAGGAGATCGCGCGCTCGCTGGGCGCCCGGGTCGTCGATGTCCCCCGTCGGGGATACGGGGCAGCCCTGCGGGCCGGCATCTCAGCTGCCCGCGGTCGCTACGTGATCATGGCTGACTCCGACGACAGCTATGCGCTGGAAGATCTCGAGCCGTTCCTGACGCGCCTGCGCGGCGGGGCCCAACTGGTCATGGGGAACCGATTCGCGGGGGGTATCGCTCCAGGAGCGATGCCTAAGTTGCACAAGTACCTAGGGAACCCTGTCCTCTCGGCCATCGGTCGGACCTTCTTCGACATCCCAGTGCGTGACTTCCACTGCGGCATGCGTGGCTTTGATCGCGACGCGGTCATGGCCCTGGGACTTCGCACCGACGGGATGGAGTTCGCCAGCGAACTGGTGGTCAAGGCGGCCCTGGGCGGCCTGTCAATCACCGAGGTCCCCACGACCCTGCGTCCCGACGGCCGCGACCGGGCGCCCCACCTGCGCAGCTGGCGTGACGGCTGGCGTCATCTGCGCTTCCTCCTGCTGTTCAGCCCTCGCTGGCTGTTCCTCTACCCCGGCATCCTCTTGGTGACGCTCGGCCTGCTGCTGACCGCGCGCCTGATCATCGGGCCGCTGACCATCGGTGCGGTGACGCTCGACTCGCAGTCGCTGCTCTTCGCTGCGGCCAGTGTCGTCGTCGGCGCACAATCGGTGATCTTCGCCGTGCTCGGCCGCAGTTACACGGCCAGCAGGGGGCTGATGCCGGCCCAACGGCACCTGCGCTGGGCGACGGACTCCCGGGTGGTGGAGTGGGGCGCCGTCATCGGCCTCGCGCTGGCGACGCTGGGTGCGGTGGGCGTCCTCATCGCGATGCTGGGCTGGGCGGGAACGGGCTTCGGGTCGCTCGACCTCGCATCCAGCCTGCGGCTGTCGATACCGGCCGCAACCGCCCTGGTGGTGGGTTCGCAGGTGGTGCTGGCGAGCTTTTTCCTCGGCTTGTTCCAGCTCGACAGCCAGCTGACCAGCGAGGTGGACGACACCATCGACCGACGCGACGGCGCCACCACAACGACCCCGGCTGTGGCGTCCGGAACGGCGGACACCGACCGGGTCGTCGCCGCCTGAGCCCCGGTACCGCCCCGGTACCCGGCTGCTGCCGGGCACCGGGCGGACTCTGGTTGCGCCACACTGGGCGCCCATGCGAGGAATCCTTCTGGCCGGCGGCGCCGGGACCAGATTGCACCCGATCACCCTCGGCACCAGCAAGCAGCTGGTGCCGGTCTACGACAAGCCGATGATCTACTACCCGTTGTCGACGCTGATGCTGGCCGGCATCCGGGACGTGCTGGTCATCACGACGCCGCATGAGGCCTCGTCGTTCCGGTCGCTGCTGGGTGACGGGTCGCAGTTCGGCATCTCGATCACGTTCGCGCAGCAGCCCAAGCCCGAGGGGCTGGCGCAGGCGTTCGTCATCGGCGCCGAGTTCATCGGCAGCGAGCCGGCCGCGCTCGTCCTAGGCGACAACATCTTCTACGGCCCGGGGCTCGGGTCGCGGCTGGACCGTTTCACCGACATCGACGGCGCGACGGTCTTCGCCTACTGGGTGGCAGATCCTGGCGCCTACGGCGTCGTCGAGTTCGACGCCGGGGGCCAGGCCCTCGGGCTCGAGGAGAAGCCGGCCCGACCGCGCAGCAACTACGCCGTGCCGGGGCTCTACTTCTACGACAACGACGTCGTCGCCATAGCCGCCGACCTGCGTCCGTCCGCCCGCGGCGAGTACGAGATCACCGACGTCAACCGGCACTATCTCGACGCCGGGCGGCTCGCCGTCGAGGTGCTGCCGCGCGGCACCGCCTGGCTGGACACCGGAACCTTCGACTCCCTGCTCGAGGCGGGCAACTTCGTCCGCACCCTGGAGCACCGGCAGGGCCTCAAGGTCGGCTGCCCCGAGGAGGTCGCCTGGCGCCAAGGCTTCCTCGACGACGACGAGCTCCGTGCCAGGGCCGAGGGCCTGCTCAAGAGCGGATACGGTACTTACCTGCTGGAACTGCTGGAACGGAAAGGCTGATCGCAAGCATGAAGCTGCACTTTCCGGGGCGCCCGATGACACCGGAGCAACCGCTCGCGATCGCCACCGAGGAGCTCGCCGTGGTGCCTACGCCGGCCTGGTCACGGTGGGGTCCCAGCTAGTGGTCGAGAACATCAATGTCAACGGCCACCCGGTGCCGCTGACCACGACTCCGGTTCAGCGGAGGCAGTCGCCACTTTCCTGTCGGAGCGGGTCGATTTCGCATCCGACGAATCCCGTGCCAAGTTCCTCCTGTCCTTCAACCCGGGCGGCTGGCTGAAGCACCTGGCCTGAGCGACACGTCGCAACGCTGACCTGCGATACCGCGACGATGCGGTGGCAGGTCAGCTCGCGGCACACCCATCCGACCCACGAAAGCCCGGAGCACCAAATGATCAAGTACGACACCCCCGTCGATCCCGCCATCGGCACCACGAGCCACGGGCTCATGCTCCGGCTCGTGGGCACCGACAACGACGTGCTGGACGTTGGCTGCGCGACCGGCTACCTCGCCCGGGAGATGCAGGCGAACGGCAACCGGGTCAGTGGCGTGGAGCAGGACCCGGAGTCGGCCCGGCTGGCCGCCGAACATCTCGACCGGGTACTGGTGACCGACCTCGAGGCCGCCGACCTGGTGGCCGAGTTCGGCGCCGAGAGTTTCGACGTGCTGGTGTTCGGAGATGTACTTGAACACCTGCGCAATCCGCTCGAAGTGCTGCGCAGAGCCCGCGCGTTGCTGCGTCCGGCAGGGTCCGTGGTGATCTCGATCCCCAACGTGGCGCACGGCTCGATCCGCTTGGCGCTGTTGACCGGGGACTGGACGTACCGCAGCCTGGGCCTGCTGGACAACACGCACGTCTCGTTCTTCACCCGCCGCAGCGTCGACCAGCTAGTTCGGCGGGCCGGGCTGCTCGCCGTGGAACGCTTGCAGACCGTGGCGCCACCGATGGCGGTCGAGGTTGCTGTGGACGCCGTTGCGCTGCCGCCCGGGGCGAAGGAGTACGTGGAGGCCGACCCGGACTCTTGGACCTACCAGTTCGTCTGGCGGGCCGTACGCGACGACGCGAACAGTGCGCTGGCCACGAGGGTCACCGAGCTCGAGACCACCATGTCGCAGCTCCGCGAAGCGGTCTCGCACGCTGAACAGGCCAGGGCGGCTGCCGAGGAGCAGGCGCGGGAGGCGAACCAGCGCGCCGCGAAGGCAGCCGAGCAGGCCGCGCGGGCGGGGGCGGGCACCGAGGCCGAACTACAGCGCAGCATCGCGGAGCTGCACGCCCAGCTGCTGGCGGTGCACGCTTCCCGAACGATGCGACTTGCCCGTCGTGCCCGCTCGGTGCTCGTCGTCTTCGGGTTGCGCCCGCGCTGAGCAGGCCAGGCTGACCGGGCCGGACTGCCCTCCAGTCGTGACGCATGGCTCACAGCGCCGGCCTTAACTCCGACTATCCCGGCGTCGATGTATCCGCTGAAGCCAGCGGAAGGACGAACACATGGCACGGCATCCCCTAGGGCGCAATGTGCTTCGCCCGGTCCTGGTCGCGGCCCTGCTACTCGGACTTGTCCCGGCCGCCCCTGCCGCGCCGGCTGATCTGGTGGAACGAGCCGCCGACGGCCAGATCTCCATCAGCGGTCGAGGCCACGGTCACGGCCGTGGAATGAGCCAATGGGGTGCGCAGGGGGCAGCAAGCACCGGGATGGGCTTCGAGGCGATCCTCGGCTTCTACTACCCCAAGGCCTCACTGCAGCGGGGCGCGGACCGGTCCATCCGGGTGAAGCTGACCGCGGAGGACAGCGACCTCGTCATCGGCGCGGATGCGTCCGTGCGGGTGACCGACCGCGCCACCGGCGTGACGCTGAACTGGACGGGTCTTGGCCCGCAGGCTCGGGTGCGGTTGGCGCCGGACGGCTACCTCCGGATCCAGTACCTTGCCGGCAGCACATGGACCGATGCGCAGAACCCGAGCTGGCCGGACGCCAAGGTGGCGGGGCCGGTGGTGATTTCCGGCCCCGAAAGCCTCTGGGTGAGCACGGCCGACGGGTCTCAGCGGTCCTACCGCGGCTCACTGACCATGGGCCGCTCCGGCTCCACCACGCAGGTCGTCAACACGCTGGGCCTGGAGGAGTACCTATACGGCGTCGTCCCCCGCGAGTCGCCCTCCTGGTTCTACCCGGCGGCCCTACGCGCCCAGGCAGTCGCGGCGCGTTCGTACGCCTCCGGCGCCTGCAGTGGCGGCGACCCCAACTTCGACGTTCTCGACACCACGTCGTGCCAGGTTTACGGGGGGCGAGCGGTGCGCAGCAACGGCCGGGAGACCTCGCTGGAGACCGCCTCGGCGGCGGTCGACGACACCCGCGGTCTCGTGCTGACGCAGGGAGGCGGTGTACTGCGGGCCGAGTTCAGCGCCAGCAACGGCGGCCGAACCGTGGCGTCGGCCCTCGGACCGGCAAGGGACGATCCGTACGACGGGATGGACCCGCGCAGCGGCTCGGCGTGGCAGGTCACAGTGCCGCTGTCCGGCTTGGAGTCACTGGCCAAGGTCGGCACGGTACGCCTGATCCGCGTGACCGCACGTGTCGGCGGCGGCCTCTGGGGTGGGCGCGCCGGCGGTATACAGGTGGTGGGGGACGGGGGCGTGACGATGCTCACCGGTTCACAGGTTCGAAGTGCGCTCGGGCTGCGAAGTGACTGGTTCGCGTTCCCGGACGACGTCAGGCCAGCGGGCCTGGTCATGTCCGTGACCACGGGCAACCCGGTCACCGTGGCTAGCGTGGTGCCGAGCGGGCACGCCGAAGGCCCGGTGTCGACCGCAGACACCGCGCTGGGTGTGTCCGACCCCGGTGATTGGACCTTTACCTTCCGCGGCCATGGACCGCGTCCGGACCTGGTGGCGGTGAAGGAGCGCGGCACCGACAGCGGTTTCGTTGAGGTGCACGTCCTGTCCGGTGCGGACGGCTACCGCAGCTTCAGCATGCACGCCGCCACCCCGCTGCCCACTGCTCCCGACGGGCGGGGCTGGCAGTTCGCCGTGGCCGGCTTCGCCGGCTCACGAGACGCGGACCTGTTCGCCATCCGCACCGGGCCGTCGGGGTCGGGGCGCACGGAGGTGCACGTACTGTCGGCCGCCAGTGGCTACCGCACCTGGGTGGCGCACACCGCTACTGCCCTGCCGACGGTGAACGATCAACAGGTCACGATGCTCATCGGCGACGCCGCCGAGAGTGGTGACCTCACTGCTGTGATGCGCTACGGAACGGCGAGCGGCGCGACGGAGGCGCACCGACTGACCCGGGCGTCCGGCTACCAGCAGTTCGACCTACACGCCGCCACTGCGTTGCACACCGACCCGGGAGGGCTGTCGTTCGACTTCGGTCTGGCCGAAGCGGACGGCGACGGCACTCTGGACCTCTATGCGATCAAACGGACGGCGACCCCCAGCGGTCGACTGGAGATTCACACGTTGAGCGGTAGGACCGGGTTCACCAGCTGGTTGGGCCACACCGAGACCTCGGCCCCTGCCAGCCCTGGCATTGCGCTGACGGTCCGCCAGTCCTGACCCCCGCCGCGCCCGGCTAGCAGCCCATCAACCATCATGCGGTCACCGCATGCCCAGAACCCGGCGCAGCCGCTGGCTGGCTTTGAGCAGTAGCAGACGGGGACCCCCGGCCCGCAGGTACGCGAGCAGCAGTCCAGCGTCCCCACGCAGGCCACCCCACCGCGGTTCGACCACACGAACTGTCCCGGCGACCGCCCGGGTCCGCAGGTCGGCCGCGCGCAACGGCTTGCGGCAGAAGGCGACGAGTGGGGCCAGAGTTTGCTGCCACCGGTAAGTGGCGGCAATGACAGCGATGTTGCGGCGGTGGCGTTCGCTCCGCTCCGGGTCTCCCAGGACGTTGAGCAGGGCCTGGGCCAGTGCGTCGACGTCGCCGGGAGCCACGGTCGCGCCCAGGTCGTGCCGGTCCACCAACTCCGCCAGGGAGTCCCCCGTGGTGCAGACGATGGGCAGCGAGGCCCACATGTAGTCAAGCATCCGGGTACGGAACGAGAATGCAGTCTCGACGTGGTCCAGATGAGTGCTGACGCCGACGTTAGCCTCGAGCAGGAAGTTCTGCCGTTCTCGGTAGGGCACCCAGCCGTGGTTGAAGAAGACGTGCTTGCCGGTCAGGCCCAGGCTGTCGGCGAGTTGCTCTGCCGTCGACGCCATCCGCATCTTGGGCACGGCAGGGTTGGGGTGCTTGACCCCCATGAAGACCAGCCGGATCTCCGGCATGGACTCGCGCACCACATCGATCGCGCGAATCAGTGTTAGCGGATCGAACCAGTTGTATATGCCGCCGCCCCACAACACGATCTTGTCGCCGTCACCGATCCCGTCGATGACACCGCGCATACCCGCCGCGGTCTTGACCGGCGGCGAGTTCTCGACGCCGAACGGGACGACGGAGATCAGACTGCCCAATGACTCGTCCTGGTCGTAGACCTCCGGGTTCACCCGGCCGAGGGCGCTGAGCTGCCCCAACCAGAAGTCGCGCTGCTTCTCAGACGCGCACATGAAGAAGTCACCACGGGCGAGCTGCTCGTTCAGCACGCCAGTGGCCGAGGCGACCACGTCGCGGCGCTTCTCCTCGCCGAGGTCGCGCGCCTGCTCCAGCTGCTCGAGGTGGAACGGGTCGTAGATGTCGACGACAAGGATCTTGCCGGAGCTCCGCAGCACCGGGTGCTCGTGCATCAGGTACCCCTGGAACACGATGACGTCCGCCCATGCCTCCAAACCGACGATGTCGGCAGCGTTGACCTGCTTGGTCTTGAACCGCGGGTCCGGGACGTCGCAGGCCACAGTGGATGCCAGCACGACCTCGTGCTCGTGGCTCAGCGTCTCGGCGATGTGCCAGGCACGGATCGCCGGGCCAGCCATTCGGGCGGTCACCGCGTCGCCGGTTGCCACCAATATCTTCAGCCGCCGGTGCAGGTGCGACTCGATACCCAGCACCTTGGCGATGCCTCGGTGGACTCCCGTGAAGGCGGCTTCGGACATGTTGTCCTGCATCGGTGTTCGGAACAGGCCCACGATCTCCCTGTCCGGGCGGCGGCGCAGTGCCTGCACAGCGGCGCGAGCCTCGGCCAGGCGGGGCAGGTCGGCACCGAAGGCGTCCAGGGCGTACAAGGAAGCGAGAAGTGACTTGGACACGGACGTTTCACCCGGCTCGCCGGGCGCATTGCCGTGTGCCAGATCCAGCTCATGAGGGTCGCGCCCCGAGCGCACGACACCACGCCGAGCGGTCAAGGCCAGCGCCCCGGGCAGGAACGCGGCCAGGTTCTCGTCGTCATAGTTCTTATAGATCATGGCCAGAGCGTTGCGTTCGAGCAGGTAGTGCTCACGCCACGAGCCCACGGCCGACATGGAGGCATGGTGGCGGTGGTAGGTGACAGCCGCGGGGACAAAGCGCACCCGGTACCCGGCCAGCCACATCCGCCAGCCCAGGTCGACGTCCTCGAAGAACATGAAGAAGCTCTCGTCGAAGCCGCCGATGATCTCGAAGGCCGTCCGGCGCACCACCAGTGCCGAGCCGGTGCCGAACAACACGTCGCGCTCGACGTCGAACTCCCCGGTGTCCTGGGCACCCACGTGCAGCTTGAAGGCCTGCCCGTACCAGGACATGCCGGCGTCGACGAAATCTATCCGGCCGCCCTCCCAGTCCAGAACTTTCGTGGCCACGGCGCCGATGTCTCCGTTGGCCGCCAGGAGTCGTACCGACTCGCGGACGAACCCGGGGTCGGGCTTCGCGTCGTTGTTGACGAAGGCGATGACGTCACCAGTGCTCTTCCGCACCCCGAGGTTGCACCCCCCCGCGAAGCCGAGATTGCCGCCCGCGTCGACGACGGTCACTTCGGGATGGGCCACG
>CAZEYA010000048.1:0-22448 GCA_964516515.1 uncultured Kineosporiaceae bacterium
ACAAAATCTACCACGGATGACATCCGTCTGTCCCTGGCGCAGCAGGTTGAGCGCCTGGCCAACCTCGGCATCCGAGTCGAACTGGATCGGAGGTCCGGGGCGGGGCCGGTCATCGTGCCAGCGTCGCTGTGGTGGCATCCGAATGATTTCCCCGCCTTTGCCTGCGGCCTTCGGTTGCCGGCACATTCACCAGCGGTATCCGTTCGACCGCAATGCAGGCATGTTTGCACAGAACATCGCGACCACTTCGTGGGGACCGAACGGGAAGATCGTGATCGGCGACGCATCCCCCAATCACCGCCGCCACCATCGCGACTCGGTGGAGCGAGTTTACGAGAAGGGCCTCAGGTCAACGCAAAGTGTGGGTATGAGGAAGCTGCGCCGGGCCGACTCACAGTTTGGGTAGCAGCGGCTACGGCATCTCTGGCAGCGACCTCGATGTCGTTGCCGCGCGCGAGACCAGCCGCCAGCACCCCAACGAATGCGTCCCCGGCACCCGTCGTATCAATCACGGCCTCGGTCGGTGGAGCCGGTATGTAAAGAGTCGGCAGTCCCAGTCGCGCGAGAATTGCACCCCTCGGGCCGAGAGTGAGCAGCACGACCGGAGCCCATTCTCCGAGAAGTGTCGCGCTCTCATCGCCAGCGAGACCTCGGATGCCCAACAACTCACTCGCCTCACTCTCATTGACGATAAGCACGTCCACACTGTCGAAAGTCGCTCGGGCGACCGGAATGACCGGAGCGAGGTTGAGCAGAAACAGCGCCGAGGAATCCTGAAGCAGCGCACCGAGGAAATCTGCGCTGGCGGCCGGCACTTCGCCCTGCACCACCACCACCTGCGCTGCACGAAGCGAGTCACTCACGGCCTCCAGACGGACCCGCCCAGTGTGGGCGTTGGTGCCGGCAAGCACAACGATCTGGTTCTGACCCGCGCCATCGACCACGACCAGCGCAGAACCCGTGGTGCCGTCGATCGCGAGTACGAGATCGGTGTGTACTCCGAATTCGGCGAGCTCTCGCACCAGCGCGTCACCGGCGGGGTCCGTTCCGACAGTCGCAACGAGGGTCACCGGCGACCCGGAGCGTGCGACCGCGACAGCCTGATTCGCGCCCTTGCCACCGAGCCGGTGGCTCATGCTTGAGCCCACTAGAGTTCCCCCGGGAAGCGGGAAGCGCTCAACGGTCCATATTGTATCGCGATTGACGGATCCCACCACGACAACGGCGAGTGCCGGGGTCACTTCACAACGCCCTTCGTGAGGATGAGGCACCCGTACGACCTAGTCTCCCCTGTCAGGATTACCAAACGAGCCGCCACGGCGCGCTCGTAAAACGCATGACGATCGAGAGACCGATGAACAACCACTCGACCCTCGGTCTCATTGATTACGTCGAACACTTCGCGCTGCACCTCGGGTACCACTTCTGGATTGCCAACATCGAGCATCGCGGCAACAGGTTCCGCGATGAAGTCGTCGATTGGAAACACTGTCAGCACGGCGGCGGCTACCGCTGCCAAATTGGATCCAGGCAAGCGAACCACAAGATGATCCTTCGTGGGCGGATAGTTTCGGTCGGCCAGAACAACTTCCTCGCCGTGCCCGAGGGTGCCGAGCGCATAGAGGAGATCGGGCGTAAGAAGAGGATCAATTCCTTTTAGCATGGCCATATCCTCGCTCGCGAATAGTCGTGTTGAGCGCCGGGGGTCTGCCAGCGGCCTGGCGTCTCGCGGCGGAAGACCCCGTCAGTCCAGGGTCTGCCTGGACAGTCACACTTCCACCTGCAATGCCCCCGCGGCGAGTGCAATGATGTCTTCCTCCGATGCGTCTGGTGACATCTCGCCGACGATCTCGCCGTGGCGCATCACAAGGACGCGATCCGCCAGGATGCCAAGTTCAGCGAGGTCGGACGACGACAAGAGGACGCTGCATCCCCGCTCGGCGAGTGCCCTGATGCGGTCGTGAATGTCCTGTCGCGCGCCGACGTCGATGCCACGAGTTGGCTCATCGAGCAAGAGCAGGCGGGGTTCGTGTGCGATCCAGCGGGCGAGGATCACCTTCTGCTGATTGCCTCCAGAGAGGTTCGTGATGCTGCCCGAGAGGCTTCCCCGTACGTCGAACAGGCGCGCGCGATTGGCGGCGAGATTCCTCAGCCAGTGGGGTGGCACTATACCGAAGCGGGCACGGTCGACATCGAGCGACGCCATGTTCTGCGCGACGGTCATCGACGCGAGGATTCCCTGCGACCGTCGTTCGGCCGGAACGAAGCCGATCCCTAGAGCGATCGCATCCTTCGGGGATTTCACACTGACCGGGCGCCCGTCCATCCGCACTTCTTGGGTAGACGGCTGCGCGCCGAAAAGCGACAGCAGCAATTCGCTACGGCCGGAATCTGCAAGACCTGCGACGCCGACGATCTCGCCGGTGGCAACCCGGAGGTCGTGAACCGAAACCGCCCGGGTAGCCAAGGATATGACCTCGATGCGATCAGTCTGCTTGGCCGATCCGGCCGCTGCCGGCTTCCCTCTCGCCGTTCGATGCTCAATGTTTCGCCCTACCATCGCCCGGATGATCTCGGGCGACGAGGTCTCTGAGGTAACGAAAGTGCCCGTCAGCGCGCCATCACGTAGCACGTGAATCATGTCAGTCGATGAGAAGACCTCCGGAAGGCGATGGGAGACGTAGGCGATCGTCACGCCCTGCGACCGCAACGACGAGATGAGTCGCAGCAGCCGGTTCGCCTCATGTGGCGTCAGGGATGCTGTTGGCTCGTCGAAGATCAGCATGCGGCAGTTGCGCGCGAGCGCCCGGGCTACGATCACGAGTTGCTGCTCCGACACCGTGAGGCTGCCGGCCAACCGGGAAGGGTCGAGCGGGGTCTCGATGCGGTCGAGAAGAGCCCTCGCAGTCGCATCGCGCCGCCGCGTAGAGAATGAGAACAGGGCCTCCATGCCCAGAAGGATGTTCTGCGCGACCGTGCGCTCCGACATGAGCGCGATCTCCTGTGGCACCAGAGCGACCCCGTTGGTGTTGAGGAGTCGAGTGGGCGAGAAGGTCGACTGCGCGCCGAAGATGGTGACTGAGCCGGCATCCGGGGAGTACAGACCCGCTAAGACTTTCATGAGAGTGGATTTCCCCGCGCCGTTCTCTCCGACGATTGCCGTGACCTCGCCCTGCTTCAGGTCGAGAGTGACGGCATTCAGGGCGACCACTCCCGCGAACTTCTTAGTTACATTGCGCACCTCAACTGCCGGTTGCGCGATGGACAATGCCGATCCAGTCACCATTGCTGACTATCCTTCGGGAGTGATATCGGAGGCGTTGTCCTTTGTGACCAGGAGGAACTCCATCGGCTTGGTCTCAGGCAGCGGGCCGCCGCGAACGAAGTCATTCAGCTCCTTGATCGCGGTGTACGTGAGGTTGACCGGGTCCTGGCTGATGCCGAACTGGATGACTCCATCCTCGATCGAGTTGATCGTCGACTGAAGGGCGTCGTGACCGACTACCTTGATCGCGCCTTCCTGGCCGGCGTCGACGACCCACTTTGCCGCGGAGGTCAGGCTGCAGCAGTCCATCGAGGCGATCGCGACTGCGTCCGGGTTGGCCGTCATCGCATTCGAGATCGTGTTGAACATCTGGCCGGGCTCAGCACCCGTTGTGATGGGACCGACGACCTTCAGCTCGGGGTTGGCCGCAAGCGCTCCTGAGAATCCGGTGAAGCGCCCGGACGACCAGCCTGCGGCGGCGTCGATGGAGACGACGACGACCGTACCGGCCTGGCCGTCAAGCGCCTTGACCAGCTCATCGCCCTCAAGCTTGCCCGCAGCCTCAAGGTCAGTTCCAACGTACGCGAGCTGCTTCGAGTCCGGCTGGTCGGTGAAGACCGAGATGAGGGGGATGCCGGCTTCGAAAGCCTGCTCGATCACCGGCTTCAGCGAGTCGACGTTGACTGCGGCGACCGCGATGCCGTCGATCTTGCCCTGTGTGATGAGTGTCTGGATGATCGAAATCTGCTCCTCAGCACTACCCGTGGCCGACCCAAGTGTCTCGGCCTTCACACCCAACTCCTCGGCAGCCTTCGCGACGCCAGCCTTCTGCGGCTCGATGTACGCGATGGAGGTGTCGTTGCTGACGTACGCGAACGACAGCTCCTCCCCGGCATCCACCCGCTCCTGGATAGCCGACGACAACACGAACGCACCGTCCACGGGCGGATCAGGCGGATCAGGCGTCGAGCTCGAGCAGGCTGCCGCGATCAAGGTTAGGGATAGGGCGGCCGCGGTGACAGCAGCGGCTCGCGCGCCGCGTCTTGCGATGGTTCGTGTGGATCTCATCTTGATTCCTTCTCTCGTGTTAAGAAAGCGTGGGGTGTTCACGCTTCCGGGTGAGCCCGGGTTAGGTGCGACGTCGCCGACGCAGCCGGGTATCTAGGGCGACGGCGATGATTATGACCGCGCCAACAACAATGGTCTGAACGAACGACGAGACTCCGCCGAGAATCAGTACGTTCTGCAGGACCCCGATGAGCGCCACGCCGGCAACGGTGCCGAGGATCGTTCCGGATCCACCGAAGAGCGCGGTGCCGCCGACGATCACCGCTGTGATCACGAGGAGCTCGAGCCCCGTTCCGCTGGTGCCCTGAACGTACAGAAGGAACGCAAGACCCACAATTCCCGCGATGCCACTCAGAGCGCCAGTGATGCAGAAGGCGGCTAGTCGCACGGCGTCTGTGCGCACTCCCGTGAGCCGAGCAGACTCCCTGCTGCCACCCACGCCGTAGACGTGGAAACCGAATCTTGCGAACGCGAGCACGAGCCCTCCGATGACCGCGATCGTCGTGAACAGGATGAGCTGGATCGGCACTCCGAACGGGCGGGCCGATCCGAGCACGGCGAAGCTCGCAACCTCGGGCAGCGAGCTGTCGAGCGAGATAGGCGATCCGCCCGTAGTGAGTAGCATCACGCCACGGAAGATGCTGAGGGTTCCGAGGGTCACGATGAAGCTCGGCAGGTTGAGGTAGACGGTAAGCGCTCCGTTGACAAGGCCGCACAGTCCGCCGACCACGACCCCAAGGAGCACTGCGATTGGCCAGCTGACTCCACTGGTTATGGCGAGTCCAGTGATCACGCTCGACAGTGCGTAAATCGCACCGACGCTCAGGTCAATCTCACCCGTGATGATCAGGAAAGTCATCCCGACCGCCATAATACCCACGAGTGATATCTGCTGGCCCACATTGAGCAGATTGGCGCCGTCAAGGAACCCGTCTGATAGGAAGGAACCCAAAATGATCAGGATCGCGAGTGCGGCAATAACGCCAGCTGACCTGCTCTGAAGAATCGCGAAGAACCTCAAGCGAAGCGGCTCACCGGTATGCTCGAGCGAGAACTGTTCGGGCGGGCTGGTCTTTGTAGAGGTCAATTTATCATCCCTTGTTGAGGTCATTTGCTCATCACCGACATCACCAATCGCGAGGGATACGTTGGATTGTGGACCACGGTCTGATGAGCGATCCGAAAGTCGTTCTCCGCCGCGAGGGCCGGCTCTACGGTCGAGTTGGGATTGCGGTCGAACCGGGGAAAGTTGGAACTGCTGATCTGTAGTCGGATGCGGTGCCCGCACGCAAACACTCGTGCTGTCGACCCCAGGTCGATCACGTACTCCTCGACGTTGCCGGGCTCGGCGAATTGCGCCCTCTCAGTGGACTGCCGGTAGCGACCGCGGCGGATCCCGTCGGCCACAGAGAAGGAACCACCGCCGGGATGAACGTCGGTGAGTCGCGCCGTGAAGTCGGTGTCTTCGGCATCAGTTGAAGCAAACAGGTGAACGCGCAGGGGGCCGATCACAACAATGTCTTCAGTGAGGGGAGCACTTGTGTAAAGGAGCACGTCCTTGCGCTCCTCCACGAGTGTTTGCGGCTGTTCGCCCGAGAGTCGGGAGATGAAGAGGCCCGGAAGAAAATTCGGTCCACCGACAGTGGGGACGGGATGATTGGGGTCATACGCAAATGTGTCGGGCGCCCCGTCTACCGAGACGTCTCCCAACGTCCCGGCCCCAAGGAACCAGTCACGCGGGCTGGACTCGGATGGAGGCCAGCGGTCGAACTCTCGCCACCGGTTCTCCCCCATGACGAACAGGCAAACCTCCTGCGAATCGTCGATGGAGCGACCGAGTACCGCGTCGAAGAACCGAAGGTGCTGGGCCGTCATGTCGAGCGCAGCTTCGGAAGCGGCGCTCCCGTAGTCGGCCGCTCCAACCGTGTCCATGAGATTGCCATGCGCCCAGGGCCCAACAATGAGACGCTGGCGTGCCGCACCAACTACTAGCCGCGCGAAGTTCTCGAGCGTGCCCTTCAGGAAGATGTCGTGCCAACCGCCAATGTGGAGGGCAGGCACATGAATGTCGTCGTACCGTTCGTTGATTGCGACCGCGTTCCAGTAGACGTCACGCCGCGGGTGGTCGATCCAATCGCGGTAGTAAGGGGCCAGAAGACCGACTCCAGGGAGGTCGGCGTAGGGGGTGTAGGCAAAGGCCGCGGTGGTGTCGCTCAGGAGGGTTTCAAGAGCGGGGCGCAGTGCCGCCTGCTCGGACAATGCGAGGCGAGCCAGTTGCACAGGTGCGAGGCCTGCCATCACCCAGAACAGCGCGAAGCCGAGCTGGAACGCCCCGCCCTCGTAGGTCCACCCCTCGTAGTACTCGGATGCCGTGAGGTGGGGGGCGATTGCCTTCAGCGCCGGGTGGCTCGTTGTTGCCGCAAGAAGCTGAGTTGCGCCGAAGTACGACTGGCCGTACATCATGACGTTGCCGTCACTCCAAGGCTGCGCCCAGAGCCAGGACAGGGTGTCCTCACCATCCAATGCCTCGGAGCGGAACGGATCGAAGTCACCGTCGGAGGCGAACCGACCACGGACATCCTGCACGACCACGATGTAGCCAGCCTCCACTGCGCGGATCGGCTCAAGCGCTGCGAAGACGATGGCCTGTTGCGAATCTGCTTTGTTGTAGGGAGTGCGTTGCAACAGGGCGGGGTGCGCGTCCGAATCATCGGGGCGCCATACGTCTGCACGGAGGGTCACCCCATCGCGCATGATGCAGTTCACATCGCGATCTACTCGAACGCGCCTCACCTGGATCACCTCTTGATCTGACATCGTTATCACATCGGGCGATCTTTACCGTGTCACAGTTGACCAAAGATGTCAAGTGCGAGTTTCGGACGAGGGAGATCGCCTACGGTGTGGACACGCTCTCGCGCGCAATGAGGGTCGGCTGCATCACGACGGTGCGGGGCAGAGCATCCCTATCTTGACCATCAAGGCGGCTCACGAGAAGCTCTACCGACTTGAGAGCCATGCTTTCCCAGGGCTGCGCGATCGTCGTTACCGCGGGCTGAACCATCCGCATCCACGGCACATCATCGAACCCGACAACGGAGACCTCGGTTACCCCGCCGGGGTGCGACTTCGAGAGTGCGAACCAGACCGACTCGGCGATAATGCTGTTGGCCGCGATGATTGCTGTCGCGGCGGGGCGCGACCCGAGAATCTGGAGCATCAGCGCTTCTTGACCTCCACGCTGGAAGCTTCCCGCGTGAACTAGCGCAGGATCCACATCGATGCCATGGTCATCGAGAGCCTGTTCGTATCCACGGAGTCGGTCTCGCGCCGTGTCGATGTGCAGCGGGCCGGTCGCCATCGCGATACGACTATGACCCGCGGCCACGAGATGCTCGACGGCGAGGCGGGCACCCGCTTCGTTGTCGAGAACCACGGCGTCAGCATTGAGACCCTCCACGCGACGGTCGACCTGCACGACCGCAGTTCCCGCGCGAATGAGGCGGGTGAGGAGCTCGATGTTCTCCTGTCCCGGCGTGACAATCAGGCCGTCGACCCCGTACTCCGCGAGGGCCTGTAACTGGTCCGCTTCTGTCTTAGGGTCATCATTGGAACTGCACAAAAGAACACGGTAGCCCGCCAGAGCGCTCGCGGCCTCGATGTGCTTCGCGAGCGTTGAAAAAAAGGGATCGTCGACATCCGCGACCAAGAGCCCGATCGTCATAGAACGTCGCGTACGCAGACTGCGTGCCGCCTGATTGCGGAGGTAGCCGAGACGTTCTGCCTGAATCGCGACCTTGTGCTGGGTGTCTGTGCTCACATACCCCCTGCCTGCAAGGGCGCGGGCCGCAGTGGCCTGAGACACTCCTGCGGCGGCGGCGACATCGCCGATGCTGACTCGGCGTTCCGCTCCCTCACCTCGTGCCACAACCACGCCACACCCTTCGCGCTCGAACCTAGTGCTGAACCGTCCCCGGTTCTTCCCCGCTCCTATGCGGGCGCCATCTTCGGTTTGACAGTAACGGTTGCGCGGTTCGCTTGCTAGCCCTGCTCACTTCTGACGACCAGAACGTCCTGAAACTTGTAAGGATCGTTATGAACGAGCGCGATAACCCGGAATGGCGACGCATCCCGCAACTACCAACGGAGAAATGGCTGAATCCCCGTTTCTAAGGGTTCACGATGTCGTGACACATCACAGTCGTTGCGGGGAACAGAAATTTAACCTGCGACTTCATAGGTTATGAGCCGAATGAGCCACCGAGCTACCTCACCCCGCGACGATGCGGTGAGGCTACGTGGTGCCACGCCCGGATGCAAACCCGTTGCCGGACCGGCGACGGGCGACCCCTACCGTGGCGGTCATGCCGCGCCCGCAGCCTCCCGTGACCTCACTGCTCACCGATCAGTACGAGTTGACCATGGTCGAGGCGGCCCTGCGGTCCGGCGCGGCGCAGCGTCGCAGTGTCTTCGAGGTGACCGCCCGGCGGCTGCCCGCCGGGCGCCGCTACGGCGTGATGGCCGGCATCGACCGGCTGCTGGCCGCGATCGGCCGATTCCGGTTCGACGAGGAGGAGCTGGACCACCTGGGCGCGGCAGGGATCGTCAACGCCGAGACGCTCACCTTCCTGGCCGGCTACCGCTTCAGCGGGCACATCTGGGGCTGCCAGGACGGTGAGGTGTACTCACCGGACACGCCACTGCTGGTCGTCGAGGGCAGCTTCGCCGAGGCGGTCGTCCTGGAGACGCTGGTGCTGTCGGTGCTCAACCACGACTGCGCCATTGCCGCCGCTGCGTCACGAATGGTGAGCGCTGCGGGTGGGCGCCCCCTGATCGAGATGGGATCGCGGCGGACCCATGAGATGGCCGCGGTCGACGGCGCGCTCGCCGCCTACATCTGCGGGTTCGACGGCACCTCCAACCTCGAGGCGGGCCGCCGTTACGGCGTACCCACGCTGGGCACCAGCGCGCACTCCTTCACGTTGGCCCACGACACCGAGCGCGAGGCGTTCGCCGCCCAGGTGGCAGCCCTGGGGTCCGGGACCACCCTGCTCGTCGACACCTATGACGTCGCCGATGCTGTCGCGACGGCGGTCGAGGTCGCCGGGCCCGGCCTGGGCGCTGTCCGGCTGGACTCCGGGGACCTGCTTGCGCTGGCCTTCGACGTCAGGGCGCAGTTGGACGAGCTGGGCAATGTCGACACCCGGATCGTCGTCACCGGCGACCTGGACGAGTACGCGATCGCGGCCCTGGCGGCGGCACCGGTGGACAGCTACGGCGTTGGTACCTCCCTCGTCACCGGCTCCGGTGCGCCGACCGCCGGGCTGGTCTACAAACTGGTGGCCCGCGCCGTCGACGGCGACCCGGGGGCACCGGTCGAGGCAGTCGCCAAGCGAGCACCGGGCAAGCCGAGCCGGGGTGGCCGCAAGACGGTGTGGCGCCGGCTGGCCGGCTCCGGTCGAGGGGTCGCCGACGTCGTCCGCGTGCTGGATGCGGCCGAGCCCAGCGACGCCATCGCCGCCGGCGGGCCGGGACGCCCGCTACTGGTTCCGCTGATGCGAGAGGGCCAGCCGGTGTGGACCCCGGGCACGGCGGAGTCCCGCAAGCATCACGAGGAAGCCATGGCGCAACTGCCCGCTCACGCCCGGCAGCTCTCACCCGGCGACCCCGCACTGCCCACCCTCATCACCTGACGCCTTCCCGATGGGGCTGATCATGGTTGGCTGAGTGGAGCCTAGGGGGTCTCACCGGCCAGCCCGGCCTCTGCCGCCAACGCCCGCTCGATGGCCTCTTGCAGCCGGTCCTGCGCCTCGCCGTAGGCGGCGAAGTCACCCTGCGCCAGTGCCGCCTCGCCGTCGACGATCGCCTGCTGAGCGTCCTGCAGCGCCGCGTCCAGCCGTGCCGCCGGGTCACCGGTCTGCGCAGGCGGGGACGTGGTTGGGGTTCCCGTCGGACTGGACGTGGGACTGGGTGTGGTCGCCGACGAGCCGGGACTGACGGGCGGAGTTGCGGTGGGTGTGCCGCCGCCTGCACCGGCATCCGGTGCCTGCACCCCGGAGTCGCCACCGAAGACGTCGTCCAGCGCCTCGTCCAGTGTCTCGCCGAAACCGATCTGGCCGCCGAAGGCCACGAGCACCCGGCGCAGCAGCGGGAAGGAGGTCTCCCCCTGGGACTGCACGAAGACCGGCTGCACGTAGAGCAGTCCCCCGCCGATCGGCAGCGTCAGCAGGTTGCCGCGCCGGACGGTGGAGTCCCCGAGCTGCAGGATGTTCAGCTCGTTGGCGACCTGGCCGTTGGTGTTGAAGTCGTTCTGGATCTGCCCCGGGCCGGGAATGGAGTCACTGGTGAGCTCCAGCAGCCGCAACTGCCCGTAACCGGGCCGGACCACGCCCGCCTCGTTCCCTGCGTCGCCATCCGCGGCGAGGAAGCCGGTGAGGATGTTGCGCGACGGCGCCTCCCCCTCACTCGTCGGGATGAACGTCGAGGTCAGGCTGAAGGCCGGCGTCTCCTGGTCCGGCATCCGCAGGCTGAGGTAGTAGGGCGGCTGCGGCGGCAGCCCGCTGGCCACGGTTCCGGAGGTCTGCAGTGTCGGGTCGTTGGGCACCGACCAGAAGTCCTGGCTGGTGAAGAACGTGCCCGAGTCGATGACGTGATAGCGCTGCAGCACCTCACGCTGCACCTTGAACAGGTCCTGGGGATAGCGGAAGTGGCTCATCAGGTCACCGGAGACCTCGGACAACGGTTGTACCGAATCCGGGAAGACCCGCTGCCATGCCCGCAGCAGCGGATCCTCCGCGTCCCACGCGTACAGCACGACCTCACCGGTGTAGGCGTCCACAGTGGCCTTGACGGAGTTGCGGACGTAGTTGATCCGCTCGGGCAGCAGTTGCTGAACAGAGGCGTTCTGCTGGTCCGTGACGGAGGTCTCCGTCGCCTCGTCGAGGCGGGCCGAGGTGGAGTACGGGTAATGCGACGTGGTCGTGTACCCGTCGACGATCCAGAGCACCCGGCCGTCGACGACTGCGGGGTAGGGGTCGCCGTCCAGGGTGAGCCAGGGCGCCACCTTCTCGACCCGTTCGCGGGGGGAACGGTCGAAGAGGATGCGCGACTCACTGTTGACCCGGTCGGAGAGCAGGATCTCCTCGGCACGGAACCTGATCGAGAACAGCAGCCGGTTGAAGGGGTCGCCGACGCTCACTCCGCCGTCACCGGTATAGGTGAAGTTCTGCTGCTCGGCGGTGCCGTCGGTGTCGGGTACGTCGAGTTCGACCGGGGCAGCGCCATCGGGCGCACCGACGATCGAGTACTCGGGACTGTTCTCCCCGAAGTAGATCCGCTGCTCGAAGTCGTCACCCAGGTCACCGGAGGAGGGGATGCCCGACTGGAAGAACCGGGGCTCACCGGCCGTCGTGCGCTGGTTGCCGTAGGCCGCGACCACGCCGAACCCGTGGGTATAGACCGTGTGGTCGTTCACCCAGTTGCGTTGGGCGCCGGGCAGGCCGTTGAGGTTGACGTCACGGACCGCGATCACCGTGTCCCGGGTCTCGCCGTCGATGGTGTACCGGTCGACGTCGAGTGGGTTGGGAAAATGGTAGTACTGCCTGATCTGCTGCAACTGCTGGAACGTCGGGCTGACCAGCGACGGGTCCAGCAACCGGATACCGGGCAGCGTCCGGGCGTCTGCAGCGAGCGCACCCTTCTCGGCGCTCAGTTGGGCGTCGTAGCCGACCTTCTTGGTCGCGTCGATGCCATAGGCGATCCGCGTCGCGTCGATGTTGCGCTGAATGTACGGGCCCTCGCGCTCCGCGGCATTGGGAGCGACCTGGAATCGCTGGATGATCTGGGGCAGGACGCCGCCGGCGACGACGGCCACGAGGACGAGCAGGCCCACCCCCAGCGCCGGGATGCGCCAGTTGCCCCGCAACGCGGTGTAGGCGAAGGCCAGCGCCACCAGGACCGCCGCCGCCGCCAGCAGGGCGCGCGCTGGGATGACCGCGTTGACGTCGGTGTAACCGGGCCCGGAGAACGTGGAGTTCTCGTTGTTCATGATCGCGTAGCGCTCCAGCCAGTACCCGGCCGCGCGGACGAGGAGGAACAACGCAGCGATGGTGGCGAGGTGGATCCTGGCCTCGGATGTCGTGCGGGGACCGGGGCCGCCAACCCGGACGCCGCCGTACAGGTAGTGCGTGACCAGGGCACCGATACCCGACAGCAGCAGTACGGCGGTGGCGAAACCGACCGTGAACTGCAAGAACGGCAGCGTGAAGACATAGAACCCGGCGTCAAGGCCGAACTGGGCGTCGGTGGTGCCGAACGTCGCCCGGTTGAGGAAGAGCAGGACCGTCTGCCATTGGCCGGCAGCGGCGGAGCCGGCGAACAGGCCCAGGGTGGCCGGCACCGCGATGGCCACCAGCCGCCGCAACGGCTCCAGCGTCTCGCGATAGCGGTCCAGGCTGGCCTGCTCCGGCGTCGACGGCGCGTACACAGGGCGGGTGCGGTAGGCCGCGGACAGGCTCACCCACACGGAGATGCCCATGACCAGGGCACCCGCGATGAACAGCAGCGCCTGGGTCAATAGCTGGGTCCGCAGCACCTCACCGAAACCGAGCTGGTCGAACCACAGGAAGTTGGTCCAGATCTCGGCGAACCCGACGAACGCCACGATCAGGACACCGAGGACCACCAGGGTGGGCAGCAGCGGCCCACGGCGACGACGGCGTGGTGGGACGACTGGGGTGCGGTCCGATCGGGGCGGCCATTCCTCGCTCACAGTGGTGACCGTAGCTCAGTGACCTGGGTCAACCGCAGTCCGGCAGACCGGCAGTGTCACCGTCGGCTATCGCTTCGACTGCGGCGACCGCGTCGTCGAATTGCGCGATCCGGATCACCTGTAACCCCTCGGGCACCGCTGCGGAGACATCGGGGCAGTTGTCCGCCGGTGCCAGGAACCACGATGCGCCGTGGCGCCGGGCAGCGATCATCTTCTGCTGGATGCCGTCGATCGGTCCCACCGCACCGTCCTCGGTGATCGTGCCGGTGCCGGCCACCACCGTCCCACCGGTGAGCTCGCCTTCGGTGATCTTGTCGTAGATACCGAGCGCGAACATCATTCCCGCACTGGGCCCGCCGATGCCCGCCACGTCGTAGTCGACCTGAAAGGGCAGGTTGTACTGAGGAGACAGCAGGACACCGATGATCGTGCCCTCATCGCCCTGCGACAGCTCGACATCGAGCGTCAGTCGCTCGCCGCCCCGATCCACCGTGATCGGCACAACATCTCCGGCAGAGCGCTGCCGGACCAGGTCCACCAGGTTGCCGCTGCCATCGATGGCTACGCCGTCGAACGCCACGATGACGTCGTCGACCTCGATGACGTCACCGGCTGGGGCGTCCGCAGTCACCACCGTCACCTGCAGCCGGACCGGCACGTCGATGCCGGCCGCGGCCAGCGCGGCGACGGCGGCCGCCTGCTGGGCGGACTGCATCTCCGCCGCACCCTCCTGCTCCGCCTCGTCACGTGTCTGCTCGGCCGGGTACACCGTCTCCACCGGCCGCACCGATCGAGTCGGGTCGATCCAGGCCTGCAGGAAGTCGAGGATACTGAGATCACCCAATGGGCCACCGGTCACGCTGATCGTCGTCAGGTTAAGCTCGCCCGACGTCGGATAGAGATCGGTGCCATCGACCGCGATCAACGGATTCCCGTCCGGAGCGTCCCCCAGGGTGTTCCGGACGGGCCCCGGGGAGAAGATGACGTATGGCACAGGGAGCAGCGCGATGACCGTGGCGAGAACGATCGAACTCACGCCGGACATCACCAGGATGATCGACCTGGGGGACAATCGTCGTGGGGACGCCGCATCGACGAGGAGCGGCACGGTCATGGGACACAAGGGTAGGCGGCCGTGAGCAGCCAGCCGGGATGGCCCGGTGGCTTCGACCCCTCCTCCCTCGGGGAGGTGTTCGGTCAGCTGCAGCGCATCTTTTCCGCCGGGGAGTCCGAGGGGCCGGTGAACTGGCAGCTGGCTCGTGAGACGGCGCTGGAGACGCTGGAGGCGACCGAGCCCGGCGCTGGGGCCGGCACGGTCACCCGCGGACCCCGAATCGGCTTCGGGTCCGAGCAGGCGGGCGGCGGCGCGGCAGCGACGCTGACCCCGGCCGAGGCCGAAGGGGTGGCGGGTGCGGCCCGGGTGGCCGACACCTGGTTGGACGAGGTCACTGCCTTCCCGGCGATCGAGACCCCGATCCAGGCCTGGACGCCCCGGCAATGGATCGACAAGACGTTGCCGACCTGGCGCAATCTGGTCACCCCAGTGGCGGCCCGGATGGCGGAAGCGATGGGCGCGGCGGTCAACCCCGGGGGCCAGTTGCCGCCCGGCCTGCCGCCGGAGGCCGCCAGCATGCTCGCGGGCGCAGGCCCGATGCTGCAGCGCCTCGGCGGCGGACTGCTCGGGATCCAACTCGGTCAGGCCATCGGCGCGCTGGCCAAGGAGGTCACGGGGCCTTTCGACGTGGGTTACCCGCTGGCGGGGGCCACCGCGGCCCTGCTGCCGCGGGCCGTTGCCGCCGGCGCCACGGACGCCGGCCTGCCGCCGGAGGAGGCCCGGCTGTTCGCCGCGCTGCGCGAGCTGGCGCACGCGAGGCTGTTCAGCGCGGCGGCCTGGCTGGCCCCCACCCTGCTGTCGGGCATCGAGGCCTACGCTGCCGGGATCCAGGTCGACCCCGAGCGCCTGCGCGACCTGGCCGCCCAGGTGGACCCGGCCGATCCCGCCAGGCTGTCCGAGCTGATGTCGTCGGGGGTCCTCGAGCCACCGAGCTCACCGGCCCAGCAGGCCGCCATCGCCCGCCTCGAGCTGCTCCTTGCGTTGGTGGAGGGCTGGGTCGAGACCGTCACCGGCGCTGCGGCCCGGGCGCACCTGCCGCACACCGACTCGCTGCTGGAATGGCAGCGGCGGCGGCGTGCCGTCGGCGGTCCTGCGGAACGCACGTTCGGCGCTCTGGTGGGCCTGGAACTGCGTCCCCGGCGGATGCGCGAGGCCGCTGCCTGGTGGGCCGCCGCCGACCCGGTGGAGCGTGACAAGGCATGGGCGCACCCGGACCTGCTGCCCGAGGACTTCACCGCGGCGGAGCCGCCGGACGAGTCCTCCGCTGCCCGTGATGCCGACGTGGACGAGGAACTGCGGCGGATGCTGGACGGGGATCAGTAGTCCACCTCGTCCTCGGCCGTGTCGGTGTCGATGTCGATGTCGTGGGAGCCGGCTCGCGATCCATGGTCGTATCCATGGAGCCAGCCTCGGGCTCGCTCGGCGCGCGGGTAGGCCTCCAGGAGGGCCCAGAACGCCGGCGAGTGCGACGGTTCGACCAGATGTGCCAGTTCGTGCAACAGGATGTAGTCGAGTACCCAACCGGGCAGGTCTCGTGCCCGGTCGGAGATCCTGATGGTGCCGTTGGACGGCGTGCAGGAGCCCCACCGATGCGCCTGCGAGGCCGACCACGTCACCGCGGTCGGCTCCGGTGCGGCCGCCAGGTACTGCCGGGATAGGGACCCGGCTCGTCGCGTGAGCCGGTCATCGGTGGGTCGTCGGCGCCGCTCGCTGCGATGCAGCCGTTCGATCATCCGTTGCACCCATTGCTGCTCCTGGCCGCGCGACATTCTGGCCGGCAGCAGCACGATCACCGTGGCACCCTCCCGGTACGCGGAGACGGTGCGGGTGCGGCGGGTGCTACGGCGCACCTCGACCGTCTCCTCACCGACCGGGTACGTGGCCACCTGAGCAAACTAAGCGAGGGGGCCGACCGTGGTGGCCGCGGCCCACGAAGCTGTGGACCGCGCACCGGTGACCCCGACGGCTGTGGACGGCCGCCGCCGACCGATCCGGGGCGCTGCCACGCTTGCGGCATGGCCAAGGTGAGCATGACGAGTGACCTCGACCCGGCGCAGCCCCGCCCGGCCGAGGGGCCGCGGAAGCTCGCGCCGCACCTGGTGCGGGCCTGGCGCGGCAAGGACCAGCTGCAGATCGGATCCTCACCGTCGACCGCGGTGGTGCTCGACGGGCTCGGGCCCGACGACCGCCGGACGCTGGACCTGTTGTCGCGCGGCGTCAGCATGGCAGCCCTCGACACCGACGCCCGGCGCCGCGGTTGCGACCCACAGCGGCGCCATGATCTGGTCGCAGCGCTGGCATCGCGCCGGATGCTGGTCTCAGCGGACGCCGGGACCACATCGACCGAGGCCGTGCGGCTACGGGCCGAACGCTGGTCCTGGCTGGTCGATCAATCCAGCGAACGCTCGGCTGCGGCTCGGCAGCGCCCCGGTCAAGCGGTCTCGGTGATCGGAGGCACCGCCCTGGCAACCCCGGTCGCCGCCGGATTCGTGGCCTCCGGTGTCGGTACCGTGACCGTCGTCGGCGAGGGCCCGGTGACGCCGGCCGACGTGGTCGTCGGGGGTCCGGCAACCGCTGATGTGGGGCGGCCGCTGGCTGCGGCGGCGCACGAGGCCCTGGCCCGGCTCTCGGCCCGCAACTCCCCCACCGTCCGGCCGAGGGGCGACCTCATGATCGTCATCGGCCGCGACGCGCATGACGCCGCGGCCACGGCGACGTGGATCGCCGACGACGTGGCCCACCTGGCCATCCTGATCAGGGATTGCGAGATCGTCGTGGGCCCACTGGTCTCGCCCGGTCGAGGCCCCTGCCTGCACTGCCTGGACCTGCACCACAGGGACAAGGACCCACAGTGGCCCCACCTGCTGCCACAACTTCGTCGGCCCGATCCGGGCAGGCCCGCCGCTGTCGTCCCAGGACTCGGCCAGGTGGCAGCGGGTCTCGCCGTGCTGATGGGTCTGGGCCACCTGGACCGCAGCCCCGACCCCACACCGGGGACATGCGCGACGGTGTCTCTGCCCCTGGGCGAGGTGACCTGGCGGCTGTGGACCCCGCACGCCGGGTGCGGGTGCATCGGCCTGGACGCCCCCGCGGGACCGGGCACCCCTTAGCGGGCCCGACGCAGCGGATGACACGATGCCGAGGTGACCAACCTGCCCCGCAAGGCCGTGACGCGGACTGCCCGACTCGCCGCGCTGCCGCTGGGCATGGCGGGACGGGCCGCATGGGGGCTCGGGAAGCGGGTCGGGGGGCGCCCGGCCGAAGCGGTCGCCGCCGAGATCCAAGCCCGTACCGCAGATCAGATCTTCCGGACCTTGGGTGAGCTCAAGGGCGGTGCCATGAAGTTCGGGCAGGCACTGTCCATCTTCGAGGCCTCACTGCCTGAGGAACTGGCCGGGCCATACCGGGCGACGCTGACGAAGCTACAGAACGCTGCGCCGGCCATGCCGGTCTCGACGATGCACCGGGTGCTCGCCGAGCAGCTCGGCGCCAACTGGCGGGACCACTTCAAGGATTTCGACGACCGCCCGACAGCGTCGGCATCCATCGGCCAGGTTCATCGGGCGGTCTGGTCCGACGGGCGTGATGTCGCCGTGAAGGTGCAGTACCCCGGTGCGGCCGAGGCGCTGCTGTCGGATCTGGCCACGGTTTCACGGATGAGCCGGCTGGCCACCGCGTGGGTGCCGGGCCTCGACATCGGACCGATCCTGGCCGAACTGCGTTCCCGGATGGCCGAAGAGCTGGACTACGAACTCGAAGCCCGCTCGCAGCGGGCCTTCGCTGCGGCGTTCGCCGGGGACGCCGCATTCGTCGTCCCCACCGTGCTGGCCAGCACCTCCCACGTCCTGGTGACGGAGTGGCTGACCGGTCGGGGGATGGCCGATGTCATCGCCCAGGGGACCCAGGCCGAACGCGACCTGGTCTCGCGCCGCTACATCGAGTTCCTGCTGGCAGGGCCCGCCCGGGCCGGCTTGCTGCATGCCGATCCCCACCCGGGCAACTACATGCTGACGCCGGACGGCAGGCTGGGGGTTATCGACTTCGGTGCGGTCAAGCACCTGCCCTCGGGGATGCCCCGTTCGATCGGCAGCCTGCTCGGTATCGCGCTGGCCGGTGACGGTGACGCGGTGGCGCACGGCCTGCGCCGCGAGGGCTTCATCAAGGAGGCGATCAGCATCGACGGCCAGGAGTTGTTGGCGTATCTGGCGCCGTTCATGGCCTTCGCCCATACCGACCGGTTCCGGTTCAGCCGCGAGTGGATGCGAGAGCTGTTCAACCACGTCCGTGACCCTCGCCGCGCGGACTGGTCGGTGGGACTTCGGCTCAACCTGCCGCCGGAATACTTACTGATCCATCGCGTGTGGTTGGGCGGCGTCGCAGTGTTGTGCCAGATCGAAGGCGAGGTGGCCGTCCTCGACGTCTTCGAGGAGTTGCTCCCGGGGTTCGACAAGCCGGGCACCACCACGCCGCCGTCGGCTGTGGACGACGTGACGGCCGACGGTGCGGCCGGGTACTCGCAGTACCCGGCCACACCGACTCATGGCGCCAGGACCACCACGTCGGCCGGCAGCGACTGATCGGCTTCGCGGCGGGCCAGAGCATCGTTCAGCCTGGCCCTGGCACGATCGACCGCAGCTCGCTGGGTACGTGATCGCCTGGAGGCGCTGATCAGCCAACCGACTCCGGCGGCATCGATGTCAGCCCGGTGACGCTGGGTGATGATTTCACCGTAGAGCAGCGGATTCATGCCGCGATCTCCTTTCTTGGACGGCCACGGGGCCGCTTGCGCGGCACCACGGCACCGGACTGGAAGAGCTCGCCGCCCCAAACGCCCCAAGGCTCACGGCGCAGCCGCGCCGTCGTGAGGCATGGGGTCATGACGGGACAGTCGAGGCACAGCGCCTTGGCGCGCTCCACCTCATCAGGGGACTCTGCAAACCACAGCTCAGGGTCGTAGCGGCGGCACGGCAGGGTCCTGGGGTCGACGCTCGCGAGCGGGGTCTCCACCGCGGTGGTCATGGATCTCCTCACCTTCGAACTGGATGGAACGGGGTATCGCAGTGATGGCAAATTGGGAGCGGACATGGAAATGGCCGCGAACCCTGTCGGGTCCGCGGCCTGAGTCGGCTGATCTGATGATCGTCAGCCGGTGGGCAGAGGGACCCCTGGGACGTTGCGCGCGGCGTCGATGGCGACACCTGTGGCGTCAAAGCCGGTGGTGTCACCGAGGAAGACACCTGCGGTGCGAGCAGCGGTGCCATATGCGATCGCGGACGACCGGCGCTCGCGGTTCGGGCGCGGCTCGACCATGACGTGACTCGTCCACTGCTTCGTCATGCTTGTCGTCACGTCGGTCTCACCTCCGTCCTACCGTCCGGGCGCAACGCAGAACGCGCCGTGCACTCGTGTGCGAGGGTACCGACAACCGGCGCGGTTGCGCCAGGCATTATTCTCCGGCGCTTGCCTCGAGACGCGTCTGTTCGCCGACCAGCGCGAGCACCTGCTGCCCGTACCGTTCCAGCTTCACGGCTCCCACCCCGCTGATGCCGACGAGTTCAGCAACCGATCGTGGGCCCCTCTCGGCGATCGCTTCCAGCGTGGCATCGGAGAACACCACGTATGCGGGGACTTTGGCGTCGCGCGCCTGGGTCGCCCGCCATGCCCGCAATGCCTCGAAGAGCCGGCTGTCGTATCGCGGCGGGCACCGCTCGCACCGGCCCGCGGTGCGCTGCGCCGCGGTGGCCAGCGGCGCGCCGCAGGAACGGCAGACGGGTGGCTTCGCCGGAGCCCGGCGCGCCGGGGAACGTTGGTCGCCACCGGGTCGAGCATGGGTGGCGCTGTCCCCGGGCAGGATGCCGTCGAGGAAGCGAGAGGGCCGGCGGGTGGCCCGACCACCAGGGGTGCGTGATCTCGCCCAGGACAGCCGCACCGCTTCCCGAGCCCGGGTGACACCGACGTAGAGCAGTCGCCGCTCCTCCGCCAGTTGCTCTGTGGTGGTGGCCATCGAGATCGGCACGGTGCCGTCGGCGAGACCCGGCAGGAAGACGACGTCCCATTCCAGGCCCTTGGCGGCATGCAGCGTGCCCAGGGTGATCCCGTCGGCACGGGGAGCGTGCTGGGCACGTGCCCGGTCCTCCAGGTCGGCAACGAAGGCCGGCAGCGTGGCGTCCCCCGCTTGATGCTCCGTGGCGAACCTGTCGGCATGACTGACCAGCGCGGACAGCGACTCCCAGCGCTGCCGGACGGCACCCCGATCGGCCGGTGGGTCCGGTCGCCAGCCGGTCCCGGACAGCACCGCCCGGACCTCCGATCCCAGCTCCGATGGGCCGGACAGCGAGTCGGCAGACAGGGCCGCTTTGGCGGCACCACGCAACAGGATGGTGGCCTCCTTCACCTCCCGCCGGGCGAAGAACCGCTCGCCGCCGCGCACGACATAGGGCACCGACCTGGTCGCCAGGGCCTCCTCCAGCGCATCCAACGCAGCGTTGGCCCGGACCAGGACGGCCACCGCCGCGGGCACCAGCCCGCCGGCGAGGAGCACGGCGATCTGGGCCGCCACCGCCTCGGCCTCGGCGACCTCGTCGTCGTACCCGGCGAAGGCGACCTCGGTGCCGGCCGGGACAACGCGTTTGGCAGCGGCCGCCCGAGCCGGGACCAGTGAGGTGGCGGACGCGCCCAGCACCGCGCGCCCCAATGCCACGACGTCAGCGGTGGAGCGGTAGTTGCGGGTCAAGTGCACCACGGTCGCCTCGGGGTAAGCCCGGCGGAAACCCACGAGCAGGGCGGGATCGGCGCCGGCGAAGGTGTAGATCGTCTGATTCGGGTCGCCGACAACGCAGACGTCGCGACGCTGCCCGACCCATGCCGCCAGCAGGCGTTGCTGGGCTGCTGAGACGTCCTGATACTCGTCCACGGTGAACCACCGGTAGCGCGAGTGCACCTGGGCCGCGATGTCGTCGCGACGTTCCAGCATGCCGGTGGTCAGCAGCAGGACATCCTCGAAGTCGATGACCCCGCGGGCAGTCTTGGCGCCTTCGTAGGCCTCGATGACGCGCGCCATCACGTCGGTGTCCACCCCGGCGGCGTCCGATCGACCGGCGGCCCGAGCGGCGGCGGGATAGGTGGCCGGGGTCAGCAGGGTGACCTTGGACCACTCGATCTCGGCCGCCAGATCCCGGACGGTCGCTCGGTCGGTGGCCACGCCGACCCGGGAGGCGGCTTCGGCGACGATCGGCGCCTTGTGCTCGACCAGGCTGGGAGCCGATCCACCGACGGCCATCGGCCAGAAGTGCTGCAACTGACGCAGGGCGGCGGAATGGAACGTCCGGGCGGTGGACCCGGTGACGCCCAGGCCGCTCAACCGCTCCCGCAGTTCGCCGGCAGCGCGAGCGGTGAACGTCACCGCCAGCACGTGCTCGGCGGCGACCGCGCCGCACGACACCGCGTGCGCGATTCGATGCGTCACCGTGCGGGTCTTGCCGGTCCCGGCCCCGGCGACGATGCACACCGGCCCCGTGACGACCTCAGCTGCCTGCCGCTGCTCGTCGTCGAGAACGGCCGCCCCGGCACCGTCGATGGGGTACCGGCGAGCCGCGGTCACGGTGGTTGTCACCCTGGCATCGTCGCAGCAGGGCCGGACACGGCACGAGTCCCAGGGCGACGGTGTGGAGCACGCGCGACGCCGAGACGCTGTGGAACACCCCCGCCGAGATCGGCGTTGACGGCGGGTGCGAGCGGGAAGCGGTCGTGCGAAGACAGGGAGACGGGATGGACGCGCCAGTACCGGGCAGTGTGAGGATGTACTCGACGACGTGGTGTGGGTACTGCCGACGCTTAAAGTCCCAGCTGACCCGTGAGGGGATCGGTTTCACCGAGGTCGACATCGAGACCGACCCGGACAGCGCTGCCTACGTGATGAGCGTCAACGGCGGCAACCAGACCGTGCCTACTGTCGTGTTCCCGGACGGGACCGCGGCTACCAACCCGTCATTGGCCCAGGTCAAAGCCCGGATCGGCTGACCCCCTCACCGCCAGGGCGTGTCCTCGCCCAACTCCGAACGCGCCCAGCGCTGCAGCATCTGGCGGGCGATGGACACCCGCGGCGGCAGCAGTACGGTCCCGTCGGCCACCGCACGCGCCAGATCGTCGCGGCCGTACCAGCCGGCCTCGACGATCTCGACACCGTCGACGACGATGTCGGTGGTGATCGCGTGTGCCTCGAACGCCAGCAT
>CAZEYA010000049.1:0-21855 GCA_964516515.1 uncultured Kineosporiaceae bacterium
GACGCCGAGAAGACGAACCAGTTGCGCACGTCGGTCACCCGCCGGGTCCAGGCCCTGTCGGACTCGGCGTAACCCTCTCGGCCACGCAAGCGCTCGATGATCCGCTTTACGTCGAGGAACCGCTGCTCGGAATAGTGGTCATCGTCGTGCGAAAGCGTATCGTCGGTCGCGTTACGCAAGTCGGCGCGGAAGGACTGCACGTCCTGATTGTCGGTGCGCTCCTTCTCCAGACTGATGTAACGCCCGGGGTTGTACGGGATGGCGCCGAGCGCCTCGTTTATCCGGCCGACCCGGGCGTCGATCTCAGCTGCCTGGCGGCGCAGCCAGTTGTTGAACTGGGCGAGCTCGCGGATCGTCTCGGTATTGAGCAGCCGTTTGAACTCGCCCTCGTGGCGGGGCAGGTCGTCGGTCGCCACTCGCTCGTGGCGGGCGAGGAAGTCGGCACGTGTCTCCACGCTCGCGTCCAGGTCGCTGCGGAGCTCCGGCCAGCGCCGCAGCACCTCGCCCATCACCTGCACCAGGGCGGTGCCGTAGCCGCCCAGCTCCCGGCCGACCCGCTCGATCGACCGGGTCAGGTCACCGGTCAGGCTCTCCCGGAAGGGATGGCACGTAGCGGCCGTCGTGGGCGGGCCGCCGGCGACCAGCTCGCGCAGGCGGTCATAGGACGCCCGGGCCGCGCCCAGTGCCGACGCCGACGCTGCGGCGATGACGAGCTCGTCGGTGTCCAGGTCGCTGGTCGCCCGGTCCCGGCGGTCATCGAGTTTGCCGAGGTTGCGGGTCAGGTCGTCGCGCAGCGTCTCGGTCACCGCGATTTCGTCAGTCGTCTGGTCGAGGCGTCGCTCGATCTCCGCGAGCGCGGAGGAGCCCGCGATGAGGCGTTCTCGTTCGTCGTCGGCGGCCTGCGCGTGAGACGTCGCGGCGGTCCAGTCGATCTCGACCCACGAGGGATAGTCGGCCAGCCGAGCCGCCGCCGTCTGCTGCTCCGAGAGGGTGCCTCGCCGGGCTTGCAGGTCCGTGAGCTGCTCCTTCGCAGCCAGGTGCGCTCCCTGCTGGGTGGTGAGCAGGTCGGTGAGTGCCGTTACCTTGCGCTCGTTGGCCCAGCCGAGCACCCAGCTGCGGGGATCGCCGACTTGGGTGCGGTCGTCCTTCTCGTGGCGGTCGCCGGAGCGCACCTGGCCCTCCCGGGTGACGGCCCGACGCTCGGCCCGGAGCTCATCGACGGAGTCGACGCAGCGGTAGTCGGCCCGGCGATTGAGCTCATCGAGGAGGTAGTCGCGGAAACCGCCGTCGCGCACGATGAGGCAATCGGCCAGGAGCAGTGCGGGCGAGGCCTGGCGCTGCAGCGGCACCCGTCGTGTCGAGACCCGCTCGTAGACGAGCTTGCTGCCGACAACCGTGCCGTCGTTGCGGCGATGAGTGAGCCGGTGGCCGTTGACCCAGCGTGCGACGGGGTCGTAGTGCTCCTGCTGGACGAGGAGGGAGAGGGCGAAGCCGCGCAGGACCCGCTCGGCCGCTCCTCGCCACCCAGCGTGCTCGTCGGCAACGTCGAGGAGTTCGCCCGCGAACGGGAGCGAGGTCTCATCGAGGCCGAGGTCGTCGCAGAGTTGGGCACGCAGGTCGGTGTGGCTGCCGGGCAGGTTGCTGGTGCGCGACGCGAGGCTGACCAGCTCGGCCATGGTGTCCTTGGCCCGGCGGTCGAGCTCCCTGAGCTCTCCTGCGACATCGCCGACCGCCGCGTCGAGGGCGCGGATCTGGGCCCTCAGGTTGGCCGCATGCCCGGGCAGTCCGGCCGCCAGCGCGGTGAACGACACGGCGTCATGGATGGTGCCGGCGGCCTCGGGCAACGCGGCGGCGAGTGCGGTGTCATAGCGATCCCTGCGCTGTCGTCGTTCGTCGGCCTGACGGCGGGCGTCGGCGGCCTGCCGTTCGAGCTCGCTGATCCGGTCGCCGCCGACTCCGGCGCGCTGCGCGACCAGCCGCTCGCGTTCGGTGTTAAGGAGTTTGAGCTTCGCCACGGCGGCCTCGCGCTCGCGGGTGCCCCGAGCGAGGTCGTCGGTGAAGGTGACGAGCTCACCGCGGAGCAGCTCGGCACGCATCTCGGCGATGAAGAGCGGGACCGCGTCACGCTGGGCTTCCTGTGTGGCCCGTCGGCCCAGGGCGTCGTCGTACCGCGTACTCGTCGCCACGATCGGGTCGAGGGCCGCAAGCTGTTCGCGTGCGCGCTTGACCGCGTCGTGGGCCTTGGTGAGGTCCTCGAAGTGCCCGATGATCTCGCGCACCCGTTCGGTGGAGTCGGACGGCTCGAGCATGTGGTCGCGGACGAACTCGTTGAGGTTGCTCACCGACTTCATGGACACGGTCTGGTGGAAGAGTTCCAGCGCCTGGTCGGAGCGAATACCGAGGCGCCGGCGCAACGAGACCGCGTACTTCGGGTACTCGTCGAAGACCTCCGCGCCGGCGGCCCGTAGCCGGCGGCGTAGGTCGTTGAGGTCGACGCCGAAGTCGCTGAAGTCGTCACGGATCGTCAGAGCCTTGGGCGAGGTGACGAAGAACCGGTAGGGCGTGTTCTGGTCTCGTTGCTGGAAGACCTGGGCGAGTGTCACGGTCTCGTCGTAGCCGTCGTTGGCGAAGACACCGAGCACGACCGAGTAGGTCTTGCCGCCCTCGCGAAGCCCGATCGGGCGAGACCTGCCGGAGGCCTCGATCCGCTCAGACTTGTAGTGCCCCTCCACGTAGCTGCGCAGGCTGCGCTCGCGGGACTCGGCGCCCGCGGCCTTGTTGTAGGCGATCTTGTGTGCCGGTAGGAGCAGTGTGGTGACGGCATCGACGATCGTCGACTTGCCACTGCCGATGTCGCCGGTGAGCAGGGACGTCTCGCCTCCCGGGGTCAGTCGCCAGACCTGCTGGTCGAAGGTGCCCCAGTTGAAGACCTCCAGATGATGCAGGCGATTACCGGCCCGGCCGACCGGGGCCAGGTCGACCGCGGAGAAGAGCCCGTCAGTCATCGGTGGCGCTCGTTCCGGCGTACTTCTGCAGCTTGCCGGCGAAGTCGGAGAGGGTTTCGGCGTCGACGTAGGCCTTGAGGATCCGCCGCACCTCCCACTGGTCGGCCTGGCCGCGGAGCTGGCGCAGGAAGCCGTTGTCAGCGGCCTTCTTGATCGTGGCCTCGGCGGTGTCGACGACGCGGGCCTCGTTGGTGGAGTCGGCGACGAAGAGTCGCAGCATGTCGACCATCTGGTCGCGGCTGAGCACCAGCTTGCCCTCGGCTCCCGACGTCTCGAACTCGACCAGGCGCTTGCGGAGCAGCACGAGCAGCAGCGACAGATTGTAGGTCAGGGCGCGACGGCGAACCAGCCGGGGCAGGGGCTCCGCGCCGGCGGCCTCAGGACGACTGCGAAGGTAGGCGTACCCCTCGGCGTCGTCGACCACCACGTCGACGCCGATGGCCGCGAAGTGGTCGCGGACGTCGGCGCCGCGCCGCTCGAGGGTCAGCCAGGTGTCCTCGTCGGACTCGCGATAGACCACCCCCTGCATGAGCCGGATGATCGCCGACCCGGTGGCGTGTTGGTCGCTCATCGTCGCCTCACCGTCACCTTCGGGAGCCTGGCTCGTCTCATCTGCTGATCTTCACCGGTGAAGTCCAGGAGGGTCTCGTCGGTCTCGTCCATCTCGATCTCGAGGTCGTCGTCGTGCAGCGCCAGGTAGCCGATGATCTCGGCGGCACCCTGTTCGATCGGATACAACGCGATGATGTCACCGAGGAGGGCTGAGGACCGCGCGGGCACCACGGCCCGGATGTTGTCGGCCAGGCGGACCTGGTCGACGAAGGTCTGGGCAAAGAGGATGTCGGCGTCGACCGCTGCGTCGGTCGCCGGTGGCAGCAGGCTGTCCACCTCTGCCGCTGGCCTGGGGTCGTAAAGGGGGCGCTCGAAGGGCAGGGCGATCTCGACGCCCGGCTCGTCGACGACCACACCGAACTCGGGCGGTCGTCCCCGAACGGCCAGAGCCGTGGTCTCCACCGCCCGGACCAGGTCGAGGATGCGGCGGTTCTCCAGCCAGACCTGCTCGTCGAGGAAGCGGCGCAGCTGCTCGGAGATCTGCCTGACGGTGCGCTGGGCGCGCTCCGCGGCGTCGGACCAGTCATGGTGGATCGAGCGGAGCCGCCGGTCGGCCTCTACGGCGTCCAGGCGCTGCACCGTCGCGAGCAGTTCAGACAGCTCATCCTGGCGTGCCTCGGATAGCAGGAAGTCGTAGAACGCCTGGAAGCTGCGGCCCTGGTCGGAGGTGGCGATGTCGGCGCGGCTGCCGACCAGTTCTGCCAGGAGTTCGCCCTTGGACCCGTCCCACGCGGCGATCTTCTCGCGCGCGGCACGGTCAAGGCCGCGGAAGTTGTCCTCTACCTCGCGGAAGTCGGCCAGCAGCTCACGTGCTGTGGCCGAGACCTGCTGGTAGCGGTCACGGACACCGGTGGCATTGAGCACGTTTATCTCACCGCCCTCGACTGCGGCTATTTCCACATCGAGCTCGGCCCGCTTCCGCCGCAGCTCGGCGAGGCGGGTCTCGGGGTTGGTCTGCGTACCGTGCACGATCTGGCGCAGCAGCTCGACCACAGTGTGCAGCCGCGACTCGGTGCCGACGAACGAGCGCGCCTGGAGGCTCTCCACCCAGGCGTATGCCTTTTCGAACGAGGCTGTGACCTCAAAATGCACCTCGTCGTCGCCGGGTAGGTAGAACCGCCGGAGGTAGCCGATCTCGGTGGCTGACCAATCATCGAGGTAGGCCTGCGGCGTCTTGGGAAAGCGGGACTCCGCGAGGGCGCCTGCGACCGCATTTAGGGTGTATAGGTCCTCATCGAGCGCTGCGGCCACCTCTGCGGCCGATGTTGCACCTCGATTACCTGCGACGAAGAAGCGGCCGAGGAATGACAGAATCAGCGATGCGTTCGCAGCGCGCAGCAGCCGCCATGCCGGGTGTCGCACCCGTAGCGCCTCGATAGCTTCGTGCTCCATCAGCTGACCCCTCGCTCGATCGGTCGTGCCTCAGCCTAGTGAGACGCTGCGACGAGCTCGGCTGCTGGCCGATGGCGAGATCCGCTGGATCAGATGTCGTAGTACAGCTCGAACTCGTGGGGGTGGGGGCGCAACCGGATCGGATCGATCTCGTTGGCGCGCTTCCACTCGACCCAGGTCTCGATGAGGTCGGGGGTGAAGACTCCGCCCTCGGTGAGGAAGTCCGAGTCGGCTTCCAGCGCGGACAGTGCGGCCTCCAGTGAGGCGGGCACCTGTGCGATCGTGGCGTGCTCCTCGGGCGGCAGCTCGTAGAGGTCCTTGTCGATCGGCTCGGGCGGCTCGATGCGGTTGCGGATACCATCGATGCCGGCCATCAGCTGGGCCGAGAACGCAAGGTAGGGGTTGCACGACGGGTCGGGTACGCGGAACTCGATGCGCTTGGCCTTGGGGGAGGAGCCGGTGATGGGGATGCGGACGCAGGCCGACCGGTTCCTCGCGGAGTACACCAGGTTGACCGGCGCCTCGAAGCCGGGAACCAGCCGGTGGTAGCTGTTCACGGTCGGGTTGGTGAATGCCAGCACCGCTGGCGCGTGGTGCAACAGGCCGCCGATGTACCAGCGCGCGGTGTCGGACAGGCCGCCGTAGCCGGTCTCGTCGTAGAACAGCGGCTTGCCGTCCTTCCACAGCGACTGGTGGGTATGCATGCCCGAACCGTTGTCGCCGAACAGGGGTTTTGGCATGAAGGTGGCGGTCTTGCCGGCCTGCCATGCGACGTTCTTGATGACGTACTTGAACGCCATGATGTTGTCGCCGGCGTGCAGCAGGGTGGAGAACTTGTAGTTGATCTCAGCCTGACCGGCGGTGCCCACCTCGTGGTGGGCGCGCTCGACCTCCAGCCCGATTCCCTCCAGCGCCAGCACCATCTGGTCGCGCAGGTCGGAGAAGTGGTCGGTCGGTGAGACCGGGAAGTACCCGCTCTTGTACCGCGTCTTGTAGCCGCGGTTGCCGCCCTCCTCGACCCGGCCGGTG
Source organism: uncultured Kineosporiaceae bacterium (assembly GCA_964516515.1). Lineage (GTDB taxonomy): Bacteria > Actinomycetota > Actinomycetes > Actinomycetales > JBBAYJ01 > JANNOG01. The sequence continues at coordinate 6,039 of CAZEYA010000049.1, forward strand.
TTCCACTGCCCCTCGATGGAGTCGATGTAGTAGTACCCGGCGTTCTGCTTCGTCTCGAAACGCACGTCGTCGAAGACGTAGAACTCGGCCTCGGGCGCCATGAATACGGTGTCGGCGATGCCGGTTCCCTTCAGGTAGGCCTCGGCCTTGGCCGCCACCTGGCGGGGATCGCGGCTGTAGGGCTCACCGGTGAATGGGTCGACGATGGAGTGCGTGATGACCAGCGTCTTCTCCGCGCGGAACGGGTCCAGGTAGGCCGTCGTCGCGTCCGGCATCAGCTTCATGTCCGACTCGTGGATGGCCTGGAAGCCGCGGATCGACGACCCGTCGAACATCTGGCCGTCGGCGAAGGCATCTGCCGTGAACGACGCCGCGGGAATGGTGAAGTGCTGCATGATCCCGGGGAGGTCGCAGAAGCGCACATCGACGAACTTGACGCCCTCGTCGCTGATGAACTTCAGGACTTCTTCTGGGGAGTTGAACATCCGAACTCCTGTCGTGGTAGCAAAGTTGCCGGGAACGGGTTGCTGCCGGGTTGGCGGACTCGGGGTGGCCAGACCGGGAACGCTAGGAGAGCACCGTATCGGCCGGGTCACCGCCGTGTTGCAGGCACGTGACGGATCACGGAGCGGGTTGCGGCCGGCTCCGACCGCCCAACTACCGTGCGACGCGTGAGCGCTGCCGGCCCGGACGGGTCCACTGCCGGAACCGCAGGATCGGCGAGGTGGGGCAGGCGGCTGATCGCCCTGGCCATCGACTGGCTCGCCTGCGTCCTCATTGCCGACACGCTGTTGCCGTGGGAAAGCGCGCTGATGCCGCTGCTCGTCTTCGGCCTGGAACAAGTACTGCTGGTCGGCACGATCGGGTTCAGCCTGGGTCACCGGTTGCTCGGGCTCCGGGTCCAGCGAGCGGGCGGCGGCCTGCCGGGCCCACTGCCCGCGCTGATCCGTACCGCGTTGCTGCTGCTCGTCATCCCTGCGGTGCTGACCGACGGCTCGGGGGTCGGGCTGCACGACCGGGCGGCCGGTACCCGCATCCTCCGGCGCTGAGCCGAGACCCGACCCCGGCGGTGAGGCCGTGATCAGCGGCCGCGGGTGGCCTTGCGGTCGGGCCGGGCGCGGTAGGGGTCGATGCCCTTCGGGACCGGGGCCCGCACGACGGTCAGTGCCGCCACGCGCTTGGCCACGGTCGTGACCTCGTTCGAGGTCAGCGCCCGCGGGAGACGGGCCATCCGGCCGGTGACCTTGCGCAGCGGTACCTGGTCCTCACCGGGGCCGACGTAGATGACGTGGACAGGTGCACCGGAGGCGACCCGGGCGTGACGCTTGCGTTCGGCCTCGGCCAGGCGCAGTACCCGCGGCAGCGGGCCCTCGGTCAGCAGCACGATGCCGGGCTTGCCGATCGCCCGGAAGACCAGGTCCCGGGTCTTCGGGTCCACCGCCACCGGCTCCTGCTCGACGCGCCAACCACGGCGGATCTGCTGCAACGCATACGCGGTGGCGCCTGGCTGGCCCTCGACCTGAGCGAACAGCGCCTTGTCGGCGCGCCTGGCGAGAATGATCAGCGCGACCAGGATGCCGATGAAGACCGCGAGCACCGCGCCGAGCACGATCGCGAGCACACCCTGGCCGCCGATGACGAACGTCGAGGCGAACGCAGCGCCGCCGGCCAGCAGGAAGCCGCCGAGCATCCACCACGACACCCCACGGTCGTAGCGGCGGGTCAGGCGGTAGACCTGCCACAGCTGCCGGTACCACGCCGGCTTCTTGGCCGGGGTCGCCCCGGCGGCGGACTTGGAGTCGCGGGCCATGTGGTGAGGATATGCCGCACCGGCGACCGCGATCAGCGGGCGGCGACCGCCTCGCGATACAGCCGGCCCGCGCGGTAGGACGACCGGACCAACGGGCCACTCATCACCCCGACGAAGCCGATCTCGCGCGCCTCAGCAGCAAGCTCGATGAACTCCTGAGGCTGCACCCACCGCTCGACCGGGTGATGCCGTGGGGTGGGGCGCAGGTACTGCGTGATCGTGATGATGTCGGTGCCGGCCCGGTGCAGGTCGTGTAGCGCCTGCGAGACCTCCTCGCGGGTCTCGCCCATGCCGAGGATCAGGTTGGACTTCGTCACCATGCCCGCATCACGGCCCATGGTCAGCACTGCGAGGGAGCGCTCGTACCGGAACGCCGGTCTGATTCGCTTGAAGATTCGGGGCACGGTCTCCACGTTGTGCGCGAAGACCGCGGGCGCCGCCTCGAAGACCTGGCCTAGCAGTTCGGAGTTGCCGGAGAAGTCCGGGACCAGGATCTCCACACCCACGCCGGGATTCACCAGGTGGATCTGCCGGATCGTCTCGGCGTAGAGCCACGCGCCCTCGTCGGGCAGGTCGTCGCGGGCCACGCCGGTGACGGTGGCGTAGCGCAGGCCCATCGTCGCCACGCTGTCGGCGACCCGGCGCGGCTCGGTGACGTCCAGCGGCGACGGCTTGCCGGTGTCGATCTGGCAGAAGTCGCAGCGCCGGGTGCACTGGGCGCCACCGATGAGAAAGGTGGCCTCCCGGTCCTCCCAGCACTCGTAGATGTTGGGGCAGCCCGCCTCCTGGCAGACGGTGTGCAGTCCCTCGCCCTTCACGAGGTCACGCAATTGGGTGTAGTTGGGGCCGGTGCGGGCCCGCGTCTTGATCCACTCAGGCTTGCGTTCGATGGGGACCTGGGTGTTGCGCGCCTCGATCCGCAGCAACCGACGACCCTCGGGAGCCAAAGTCACCCCCCCACGGTACGCCGCAGTGTCCGGCCTCCCGGCGACGGGTGAATAGGGTCGGCGCATGGAGCTTCGGGTGTTCACAGAGCCGCAACAGGGCGCGACCTACGACGACCAGCTGCGGGCGGCGCTGGTCGCCGAGGAGTGCGGCTTCGGTGGGTTCTTCCGTAGCGACCATTACCACGTGATGGGCGAGGGTGACGGTTCACCGGGTCCCACGGACGCCTGGGTCACGTTGGCCGGACTGGCGCGCGAGACGTCGACGATCCGGCTCGGCACCCTGGTCACCCCGGTCACGTTCCGGCTTCCCGGGCCGTTGGCCATCGCTGTCGCCCAGGTCGACGCCATGAGCGGGGGCCGCGTCGAGTTGGGGCTGGGTGCCGGCTGGTTCGAGCGTGAGCACACGGCCTACGGCATGCCGTTCGGGACCACCGGCGAGCGCTTCGACCGGCTGGCCGAACAGCTGGCGGTGATCACCGGGCTGTGGTCGACGCCACCGGGGGAGCGGTACTCCTTCGACGGGAAGATCTACCAGCTCAGCGACTCACCGGCACTACCCAAACCGGTCCAGTCGCCGGTCCCGGTGATCATCGGCGGTGCCGGCCCGAAACGCACTCCGGCCCTCGCCGCGCGGTTCGCCACGGAGTTCAACATGGGTTTCGCGCCCCTGGACCGGATCGCCGAGCAGTTCGGCCGGGTCCGCCGCGCGTGCGAGGAGATCGGTCGCGACCCCTCGAGCATCGTGTACTCGGCTTCGTTGACGACGTGCGTCGGCGCCGACCAGGCCGACGTCGCTCGGCGGGCCGCGGCGACCGGTCACGATCTCGACGAGCTGCGCGCGTCCGGTCTGGCCGGAACCCCGGAGGAGGTGATCGAGGTGCTCCGTGCCCATGCCGAGGCCGGGTGTGACCGGTTCTACGTCCAGGTCTTCGACATGACCGACCACGACCACCTACGCCTGATCGCCTCGGAGGTCATGCCCCACGTGTGATCTCGCCCAGCGCGGCGAGGATGTGGCTGGTGACCGCGCCGCGAGCGGCTGCGACGTCCACCCGCCGCCCAAGCTCGGCACTCAGTGACGTCACCCCGGCGTCGGGGATGCCGCAGGGGATGATCGGGGCCGCCCACGAGAGGTCACAGTCGCAGTTGATGGCGAAGCCGTGCATGGTGACGCCGCGGGCGACACGGATACCGATCGCTGCCACCTTCCGTTCGACGGCCTGTCCCGCGACGAGGGCGCTCGCCGGGTCCTCGCGCACCCAGACGCCCGAGCGGCCCTCGACCCGGCAGGTGGCCAGGCCGAGTTCGCCGCAGGCGTCGATCAAGGCGCCCTCGAGCCGGCGCACGTAGGCGACGACGTCGATCGGGTCCGGCAGGGCCACGATGGGGTAGCCGACGAGCTGACCCGGCCCGTGCCAAGTGATCTTGCCGCCCCGGTCCACGTCGATGACCGGGGTGCCGTCGGTGGGCCGTTCCTCGGGCAGGGTGCGCTTGCCCGCGGTGTATACAGCTTCGTGCTGCAGCAGGATCAATTGCGGCTTCGCGCCCGCGACCACCGCGTCATGTGCGGCGCGTTGCATCGCCCAGCCGTCGTGATAGGCCACGAGGCCGGATGGCTGGACCAGGCGAGGAGTCGAGGGGGCAGCGGGAGTCGTCGTCGTGATGCCGACAAGGCTATCTTGCGAGCCGTGACCGACCCCGATACCGCCGTGGCCGCTGCGGGCACCCGGCCGCGGCGCCCCGTCCGCCGGCTGTGGCTGGGGGCGGTGCTCGCGATCGTGGCGTGGCTCATCCTCGGGGGAGTCGGGGCCTCCTACCAACCGAGACTGTCGGACGTCCAGCAGAACGACACCGCGGCCTTCCTGCCCGACGGCGTGGAATCGACCCGGGTCAACGAGCTCGCCGCGGATTTCGTGCTGTCGGACACCTTCCCGGCGTTCGTCGTGGTCGAGGCGGACCGCGTGTTGACACCGGCGCAGCTGGCCGACGTGCAGGCCTTCGCCGAGGAGATCCCCGGCCTGCCGGTCGTCGTGGGCGTCGCCGATGACGAGGCGGACCGCCCGTCCGACGACCCGGCGGACACCACGATCGCGGACTACCTCGGCGAGACGCCACCCGGGGCCCCGCCGGTGGTGGTGGTGCCGTCGCAGGACGGTCAGGCGGCCCTGCTGTTCGTGCAGTTCGACGTCACAGCTTTCGAGACGCCGCTGGCCGACGGCTCCGATGCCATCACCAAGTCCGTGGTCGCGATCCGCGAGGCGGATGCCGACATCACCACGGGGGTGACCACGTACGTCGCCGGCCCGGCCGCGTCCATCGCAGACTTCGGGGAGGCCTTCGCGGGCATCGACGGTGTGCTGCTGGGTGTGGCGCTGCTGGCGGTGTTCATCATCCTGCTCGTCGTCTACCGCAGTCCGGTGCTGCCGTTCATCGTCATCTTGGCCTCGGTCTTCGCGCTGGCAGCCTCGAGCATCTTCGTCTACCTGCTGGCCGACAGTGGTGCCATCGACCTCAACGGGCAGTCGCAGGGGATCCTGTTCATCCTGGTCGTGGGCGCCACCACCGACTACTCGTTGCTCCTGACCGCCCGATATCGCGAGGAACTGCGGCTGCACGACAGCCGGTTCGAGGCCATGCGCTCGGCGTGGCGCCGAGCGTTCGAGCCGATCGTCGCCTCCGGGTTCACGGTCATCCTCGGCCTGCTGTGCCTGCTGCTGTCCCAGCTGGGCTCCAACCGAGCGCTCGGCCCGGTCGCCGGCGTCGGCCTGGTGATGGCCATGGCGTCGGCATTGACCTTCCTGCCCGCTCTCTTGCTGCTCCCGGCTTTCGTCATGGGGCTGCTGCTCATCGGTGTCCCGACTGCGGTGGGTGCCGCCATCGCGGGGTTCGCGCTCGGTGGCTCGGCCGCGACCGCCACGGGTGCCGGCCTCGGCGCAGTCGTGGGCATCCTGGCCACCGTCCTGATCGGGCGCCGGATGGCACGGCGCCAGCACAGCCGTGCCGACCACGGCGACGCGGTCGAGGCCGGCCGATGGGTGTTCTGGCCCGGTGTCCCGCATGTCGGTAGCCCGAGCACCGAGACGGCCGGGCGGTGGGCGCAGGTGGCGCGCTTCGTCGGACGGCACCCGCGCCGGATCTGGATCGCCACGGCGGTGGTGCTGGGCGCCTTCGCCGCGTGCCTGCCGTTCCTGCGCGCCGACGGCATCCCGCAGAGTGAGATCTTCCTGACGGAAGTCGAGTCGGTGACCGGACAGGAGGCGCTGGCCAGGCACTTTCCTGCCGGATCGGACAGCCCTGCCATTGTCATCGCCCAGCAGGAGCTGGCCGAGGACGCGCTGGCGGTGGCCCAGGCCGAGCCCGGCGTCGCGTCCGCGATCATCACCTCGCAGCCCGGTGACCCGGCGGCGCCGCCCGGCTCGGGCGATCCGCTGGTGGTCGACGGGCGGGTCCAGATCGAGGCGACCCTTGCCGATGCCAGCGACTCCCTGGCCGCGGAGGACACCGTGCGCAGCCTGCGCGCGGATCTGGACGAGGTGAGCACCGACGTCCTGGTCGGCGGCAACACCGCGGTACAGCTGGACTCCCTGGAGACGTCGGCGGCGGACCTCACCCGGATCATCCCCGCCGTGCTGATAGTGATCTTCATCGTGCTGGCGCTGCTGCTCCGCTCCCTGGTCGCGCCGCTGCTGATCATCGCGGCCAATGTGCTGTCCTTCGCGGCGACGCTGGGGGTATCCGCGCTGGTGTTCAACTACCTGTTCCGGTTCCCGGGGGGTGATCCGTCGATCGTGCTGTTCGGCTTCGTCTTCCTCGTCGCCCTGGGCATCGACTACTCGATCTTCCTCATGACACGGGTCCGCGAGGAGTCGATTCGCCGCGGCACCAGGCCCGGCATCCTCACCGGACTGTCGGTGACCGGTGGCGTCATCACGTCCGCGGGCATCGTCCTGGCGGCGACCTTCGCCTCGCTGGCGACGCTGCCCATCCTGTTCCTCGCCCAGCTCGCCTTCATCGTCGCCTTCGGAGTGCTGCTGGACGCCCTGGTGGTCCGCTCACTGCTGCTGCCGGCACTCGGCTACGACATCGGGCGGCGGATCTGGTGGCCGCATCGCCTCAGCAGGGCCGAGGAGTCCGCGCCGTTGAGGGAGCCGGAGCGGGACGCCGTCGGCGTCACCGGATGAGCGTGGCCGCCGCGAGGGCAACGACCAGCGTCACCTCGACGGCGGCACCGAGGACGTCACCGGTCAGACCCTCGATCCGACGGGCCACCCCGGCCGCCACGGCCACTCCGGCCGCTAGTGAGACGGCTGTGCCGGCGGCGGCCGGCCAACCGGCCGTCAGGGCGGCCACGAGGAGAACCAGCATCGTCACCCCGGCCGCCATCGGCAACGGCACCGTCCGCAGCACGGCGGCGCCGAGCCCACCAGGGCGAGCGGCGGCGAACAGCCGCGAGCACAGCAGCGGCAGTACCGCGCGCGACACGGCCCACGCGAGGACCACCGTCACCAGCAGGCGCCATCCGCTGTGAGCCTGCGACAGCTCCCCGATCAGGCCCGCTTGCGAGACGACGAGCAGGACGAGGGCGACCACACCGGCCGGGCCGACATCGCCACGACGCATCACATCCAGCGCTCGCTGCGGATCCCCACCGTGCGGGATCGCCGCCATCCCGTCGGCCGTGTCGGCAACGCCGTCGAGATGCAGGGCTCGGGTCGCCGCCGCGCCCGTCGCCACGGCCGCGACGCCGCACACCAGGCCCGGCAGCCCGACCGCCGAGGCAACCACGGTGACGCCCCCGGCCGCGAGCCCCACGAGCACGCCGGCCGCCGGCGCCAGCACCATCGCTGTCGCGGCCCGGCCGCTGGTGAGCCGCGCCGGGGGAGCAGTCGGCAGGACCGTCAGTGTGCCCAGGCACAGCCGCAGTCCGTCGACTGCCACCTCACGGCGTGGCATCGGCCGGCACCCCGGCGAGCACATCCGCCAGCGTGGCCATCTCCCGTAGCAGCGTGACGGCGGAGCGCAGGATCGGCAGCGCCAGCAGGGCGCCGGTGCCCTCGCCGAGGCGCATGTCCAGCGCCAGGATCGGTTGCAGCCCGAGGGCGTCCAGGGCCAGGCCGTGTGCCGGCTCGGCCGAGCGGTGCCCCGCCACCAGCCAGGCGGTGGTTCCGACCTCGCAGCGTGCGGCGGCCAGCGCGGCGGCCCCGGCGATCACCCCGTCGAGCAGCACCGGGGTTCGCCGCGCGGCGGCCTGCAGGCACAACCCCGCCAGAGCGGCGAGGTCGGCGCCGCCGACCCTGCGAAGCACCTCCAGCGGGTCGTTGCCGGCTCCGATCCGGGCCAGGGCCGCGGCGATCACCCGGCGCTTGCGCTCCAGGCCCGCGTCGTCGATGCCGGTGCCGCGCCCCGCCACGGCCGTCGCGTCCGCCCCGGTGAGGGCCGCGATGACGGTCGCCGAGGGCGTGGTGTTGCCGATCCCGAGATCACCGGTGAGCAGCAGATCGGCGCCCGCATCGATCTCGTCGTCGGCTACGTCGCGCCCGGCCGCGAATGCGGCGGCGAACACCTCAGGGCTCAGCGCATCCTCGGTGTCGAGCGGTGCCGACCCGCGACCGGCCTTGGCGTCGGTCACCTCTGCCGGGAGCAGCCCGGTGGGCCACTGCGTGTCCACGGCCACGTCGACCAGCCGGATCCGTACCCCGTGTTCGCGGGCCAGCACACTGGCGGCCGCTCCCCCGCCGAGCATGGTGGTCACCATGGCCGCGGTGACCGCGCTCGGGTAGGCGGAGACGCCACGGGCGGTCACTCCGTGGTCGGCGGCGAAGACGGCCAGGACGGGCCGCCGTGGCGGTGCAGCCTGGGCGTCGCCGCGGACACCGGCCCACCAGACGGCGAGGTCCTCCAGCCGACCGAGGCTGCCGGGAGGTTTGGCGAGGCCGTCCATCGCCGCTCGGGCAGCGGCTCGCGCGGCGGCGTCCGGCGGGCTGGCAACTGCGGCGACGGCGCTCATGATCGGCCTCCGGGTGGGTCGGCGGTGGCGTCGAGGGGGATGGCGCGGCCCGCGACGACCAGCAGCGCGGTGTCCGCAGTCACCCCCAGTTCGGCATTGAGCCGGCCCTGCAGGTCCCGGAACAGCCGACCGGACGCCGTGGCCGGGACCACGCCCGAGCCGACCTCGTTGCTGACCGCCACCACCCGCCTCGGAGTGCTCCGCCAGGCTGCGACCAGGTCCTCGACGGCTGCATCGACGGCCTGCAATGCGGCAGTGTCCGCGTCGGTCTCGCCGTCGGCCGCCCAGGCTCTCACGGCGTCGAGGGTGCGGGTCAGCCACAGCGTCAGGCAGTCGATGAGGACGGCCGGTCCTGGCGCCGACAGCACGGTGAGGAGGTCGATGGTCTCGATCGTCCGCCACCCCGGCCGCCGCCGAGCACGGTGCCGCGCCACTCGTGCTGCCCATTCGGTGTCGCCGTCGCCCGCCGGGTAGCCGGTCGCGACGTAGTCGACTGCTGCCTCGTGGCGCAGCAGCCGCTCGGCGGTCACGCTCTTGCCCGAGCGGGCCCCGCCGACGATCAGCGTGCGATGTGGCGGCGGGTCGCCCCCCACGGTCATCTCAGCACCGTCACGTCCCGCCTGCGCGCCGACGGCCGCGAGTCGCCGGTCGAGGTCGACGCCTGGCGGGTTGTGGTGCGACAGGTGCACTGCGACGACCCGGGTCCGCTCGTCGACGGTTCCGACGGCTCGCAACCGGGCAAGCTCGCACTCGAAGCCGACCAGGTCGAGGTGGTCGCCGGCACCGGCCAGATCGGCTCTGGTGCCGAAGGTCTCCTCCAGCAGGACGAGGTCGGCGCGCCGGCCTCGTAGCGCCGCGATGGTGGCTTCCGGCAGCGGGCCGGTGTCGGTGCCGTAGAGCAGGCTCGACCCGCTCGGCGACGTCAGGTGCAGCAGCAGCCCAGGGTTTTCACGGGTGCCGTGCGAGGCGCCCAACGGCAGGAGGCGGTACCCCGCCACCTGCAGCTCCTCACCTGGCACGGCCTCGACGAGGTTGATGTCGGAGGTGGGCCCGATCCACTGCCGCCACGAGGCCAGCGTGGTAGCGGAGGCGATGAGCTGCAGCCTCGGCCGCTCGGTGCTGTCGAGTGCTCGCGCCCACTCGCGGGAGAGCATGGCCAGCGGAGCGGAGTGATCCGGGTGATCATGACCGATCCAGACTGCCCGCAAGGTGTCCAACCTGGCACCGGCGCGCAGTGCCTGGCGGGGCGCCTCGGGTCCGCAGTCGAGCAGTACGGCGCTGTCGACGAGGACGGCAGTGGGGGTCCGGATCGTCGATGTGGTGGCGCACGACAGGCAGGTGCAGAACGGGTTGGGCCACCCATCCGCCGAACCGGTCCCCAGCAGGGTCAGCCGCACTGCCGACCCTGTGTTGATGCCAGGTGGGTCGGCGTCACGTGAGCCTGCGCGGATCGACCCGGGTCTCGACCGCGCCGCCGGCGCCGTCGGACTCGACCAGGTAGACGGCCGCATTGCTGTCCGGACCGCGCTCGCTGACGGCCTCGGCCATCGTCGTGCCGCGGTAGACCACGCCGGTGCCGTCGTCGGTGCACCACGAGGTGGGCAGGGTCGCGTCGGCGACGAGGCGATGCAGCAGGGGTCGCCGTTGCGCCTCGCTGTCGTAGTGCACGCCGTTGCCGTAGGGCAGCAGGGCCAACCCGTCGGTGACCGGCCGCAGGTCCGGGCCGTAGGAATCGGTGGTGCCGCCGACGTGCCAGCAGATCGACCCGGCACTGACGCCACCGAGGACGACCCCGGCGCGCCAGGCCGAGGCGAAGATCTCGCCCAGGCCGTGGGCGCGCCACACCGCGAGCAGGTTGACCACCGAGCCGCCGTTGACCCACACCACGTCGCTGCCGTGGATCAACCCGGAGACGTCGTCGACGCTGGGCATCGGGAACAGCGACAGCACCGTGGTGTCGAAGCCCGCCTCGACCCCGGCCTCGTGCACCCACGCGTTGTAGAACGCCTGGTCACCTCCCGCGGTGCCGAGGTAGGTCAGTCGCGGCGCTCGGCCGTGGACGCCGGAGAGCTCCACCGCGTGGGCAACGAGTGGGCCGAACGCCAGCCGGGTGCGCCGGCCGGCGACCCAGCCGCCGGACGTCGCCACAATCGTCGGCGCGTCAGCGGGCACCGGAGACCGCCGCTGGGACGAACCGGTAGTCCTCGTCGGCACTCGGGTGCATCGGGCCGAAGACATGGCGCAGGGCCGCCTGCGCGCCCCGCCGGCCGGAGACCAGAGCGCCCTGGATGGAGGGGGTGTCCCGGTGGTCGCCCACGACCACCAGACCGTCGCCAAGGTCGACGGGTGATCGCACGGGCAGCGGTGGCAGCGCAGCGGGCAGCGCCCACGCGATGACGTGCTTGGTCAGCAGCCGCCAACCACCGGGATCACTGCCGAGTACGTCGCCCGCCTGTCGTCGGGCCGTCGCCTCGGCCTCGGGTCGGGCGCCCAGGACGGTGGTCGCGACCAGCTGGTGGTCCGCTGCGGTCCCCGCCGGGACGTAGGACGGGGCACTGCGGGAGATGACGACCGTGTTGACCAGTCCATCGCGGCGGCGGTGTGCCCCGGTGCCGTCGACATGCAGGAAGCGGGCGAGCCCGGTGGGCGCGGCGGGGCCGTCGGTGATGTGCCAGAACGTGGTCAAGGCGCGAGCGGGCGCGGCAGGCGGCCGGTCGAGCAGCCGGGCGGTGACCTCGGCGCCGGTCGCCAGGATCACGGAGCGGCAGCTGATCTCACGGTCGGCGGCGGCAACCAGCCAACCGGTTCCGGCGCTGGTGACCCGGCTGACGGGTGAGGACAGTCGTAGCCGTTCGCGCACGGGGGCCGCCACGGCATCGGCGAATGCCTGCATGCCACCGACGGGCAGGCCCGGCGGGCCGGTGAGCGCCGCCTGCACGAACGAGCGGAGCACGAGGTCGACGTGGCGCCGCGATGTCGTCCCCTCGGCGTCGGCGAGCGTACCGGTCAGGAACGGCTCGAGGACCGCTCGGCGCAGCGGCCCGGAGATGCCGGCCCTGTCGAAGGCGGCATGCCAGCCGACATCCGGGGCGCTCTCCAGACGCCCCGGCGGCAGCAGCGAGACGCGCGCGACGTAACGGGCCAGCGCGGCGACCTCGCGGGGCGAGAGCAGCCCACGCGCCCGGGACAGGTGCCGCAGCGTCTCCGGGTGGCGCAGGGGGTCCGCCAGCAGGACGCGCCGGTCGCCGCCGAGGCGGGTGACGACGCCCACGCCGAGCGGTTGCAGCCGCAGCGACTCGACATCGACGTAGCGGCGCAGGGCCGGGTATGCCGGGTTGAGCAGCTGGAAGCCGTGGTCGGCGTACCAGCCGTCGATGACGTCGGTGCCGACCCGGCCGCCGACCCGGTCCTGACCTTCCAGCAGGAGCACGTCGAGACCGTTGCCGGCCAGGGTGCGCGCTGCCGCGAGACCGGCCAACCCTGCCCCGACGACGACGATGTCGGCCGCTTCGGTTCTGCCCGGTCCACGTGGCGATGAAGCGGTCACGGGAGCACGGTAGCCGCCTGTGGACGACGGGCGCGGCTGGTGGGGCTGGCGTGGTGCGATGAGGGCATGGCGGAACTGGGACGGGTGGGCATGACGGTCGCAGGGTGCCGGTTAGAGGCACTGGTCGGGCATGGCGGCTCGTCCGAGGTCTGGCTGGCGGTGGACCGGGCCAACGGCCGCCGGGTGGCGGTGAAGCTTCTGGCGGCGCCCCCGCAGGTCGGTGACCGGCTCCGGGTGCGGCATCCGCACCTGGTCGCGGTGCAGCGGATCTGCGAAGACCCGCCTGCGGTCATCATGGATTTCGCAGCGGGCGGCAGCGTGGCAGGACTGGTCGCCGTCCGGGGGCCGCTGGACGCGGGCGAGGTCGTGACCGTACTGGTCGCGCTGGCCGGCGCGCTGGCGGATCTGCATCGCGGCGGGGTCGTCCACGGGGACGTGTCCGGGTCCAACGTGCTGCTCGACGCCGACGGCCGCCCACTGCTCGGTGACCTGGGCGCGCTGCGGATAGCCGGGGCGGGCCCCGTGATGGTCACCGACGGCTACGCCCCGCCGGAGTCCGCCACCGGCGTGCCCGGTGGACCGGCCGGCGATGTCCACGCTCTGTGCGCGGTCGCCTGGCTGTGCCTCACCGGGGACGCGCCGGCACCCGGTCCGTCTCGGGCGCCGCTGTCGGTGCTCGCCGCCCAGACGCCGGCCGCACTCGTGGACCTGATCAGTCGCGGCGTGGACCCCGACCCTGCGCGTCGGCCGTCGCCTTCGGAGATCGTCGAGACGGTCATCTCAGCGTCGCCTGCGGCGCCGATCAGGATGGTGGCCGCGGCGATGCCGGCCGTGCCCGCGCCCGAGGCCGTCACCCATCGGCTGCGGGAGTGGTCGACGGAGGCGAGTCGAGCGGTGTCGCCGCCGGCGCAATCGCAGGTCGGCCGACTGCGCAGGCCGCGTGCCCGTCGCCGCCACCTGGGAGGCACCCGCCGGGTTGCGGTCGTGACCGCCGTCGGGGTCACGCTCGGCGTGCTGGCAGCGGGCGGGGTCCTCGCCTGGGACCGGTTCGATGCGCCCGCCGTGGTGCGGGGCGGCGGGGAACCGTTGGGTACGACGGCGCAGCACGTGCGGCCCGAGGCGCCGGGCGAGGACGAGATCGTGGCCGTGACCCGCGCTCTGGTGGCCGTTCGCACCACGGCCCTGAGGTCCGCGGACGCGACGGCGCTGGCTGCGGTCTATGTTCCCGGGTCCCCGGCAGGCGCTGCGGACATCGATTTCATCTCCGGCGTCATCACCGACGGGGTTGCGGCGGAGGTGTCCGTGTCCCTGGGGGCGATGTGGGTCGAGGAGGTGACCGCCGACTCCGCAGCCGTGGTCGTCGAGATGGCCACCGTGCTCGGGGCCGAGTCAGCAGAGGTGACTCCACAGCCGGTGCGCATCGAGCTCGTCACGACGTCGCAGGGGTGGCGGATCGCCGACGTCGGCGCTGCCGGTCCCGCCTGACGCACGGATGGCCGGCTGATTGGCTGACCGATGGGTCAGCGGTCGACCAGCCAGCGGCAGGCCTGATCGATATCGGTGTGCGTGAAGGCGAACCCCGCGGCCAGCAGCGCGTTGGGCAGCATCCGCTGGCTGCCGGTGACGTCCGAGGCGAATTCACCCAACGCCACCCGAAGCGCGAACCCGGGCACCGGTACGAATGCGGGGCGGTGCAGCGCCCTGCCCAGCGCGTCGGCCACGTCGGCGTTGCGCCGCGGGCTGGGGCTGCCCAGGTTCACCGGCCCACGGATCTCCGAGCGCAGGCAGAAGTCGATGGCCCGGACCTCGTCGAGCAGGGTGATCCACGGCCACCACTGCCGTCCGCCGGCGATGGGGCCACCGCCCCCCAACTTGAAGATCTTCAGGAGCCGGCCGAACGCCCCGCCGCGGTCGCTCATCACCAGACCGGTCCGCAGTCGGACGGTGCGGATGCCGGCGGCCTCCGCCGCGACGGCCTCCGCCTCCCAGGCAGCTACGACGTCGGCGAGGAAACCGCTGCCGCGACTCGACTCCTCGGTGAGCACCTCCTCGTCCCGGTCCCCGTAGTAGCCGACTGCGGAGCCTGACACGAACGCGGCCGGGGGCGCGGCCATCGTCGTCATGGCGCTGACCAGCGTGCGCGTACCCAGGACGCGAGAATCGCGGATCAGCGCCTTGTACGACTCGGTCCATCGCTTGTCCCCGACCCCGGCGCCGGCGAGGTGCACGACGGCGTCCACGCCGTCCAGGGCACCTGGCGCGATACCGGAGGCGTCCCCGGCCATCGGGTCCCACTGGACCTCCTCGGTACCCCGGCCCGGCCGCCGGACCAGCCGAACGATGCTGTGCCCGCCACGCACCAGGTGGGGCAGCAGTTCGGTGCCGATCAGACCGGACGCGCCGGTCACCGCAATGTGCATGTGTGCGTTACAACCCCAGCTCGGACTCGAAGGCGCCTTCTTCCAGCCTGGTCTTGACGGTGACGAGGAACCGGGCGGCGTCCGCGCCGTCGACGATCCGGTGGTCATAACTCAACGCCAGGTACACCATTGAGCGCACCCCGATGCCTTCCGCGCCGTCCGCGTCGGTCACCACGACCGGGCGCTTGACGACGGCACCGGTACCGAGGATGGCAACCTCCGGCTGGTTGATGATGGGGGTGTCGAACAGCGCACCGCGGCTGCCGGTGTTGGTCAACGTGAATGTGCTGCCGCTGAGGTCGTCCGGCCCGACCCGGCGGGCACGGGTGCGCTCGGCCAGGTCACTGATCCGCCGGGCCAGGCCGGCGAGGTTGAGGTCACCGGCGTCACGGATCACGGGGACCATCAGGCC
Source organism: uncultured Kineosporiaceae bacterium (assembly GCA_964516515.1). Taxonomy (GTDB): domain Bacteria; phylum Actinomycetota; class Actinomycetes; order Actinomycetales; family JBBAYJ01; genus JANNOG01. Next base: position 21,182 of record CAZEYA010000049.1, read on the forward strand.
ACGCTCGGTGTCGACGGCGATCCCGAGGTTCTCGGCGTGGTGGTATGTGATCGACTCGCCGTCGGTGCTGGCGTTGATGATGGGGTGCACCTTCAGCGCCTCGACCGCCGCCAGGGCGAAGAACGGCAGGAACGACAGCTTCACGCCCTCGCGTGCCTCGAACGGGCCCTTGCTCCGGGCGCGCAACCTGGCAACTCGCGTGACGTCGACCTCGACGACGGTGGTCAGCTGGGCGGACGTCTGCAGCGACGCCATCATCCGGGCCGCGATGACACGGCGCGTCCGACTCATCGCCTCGGTGGTGCCGCGCTTGGGGGAGGCGTCGATGGGCTCTCGCGCCGCGGCGGGAGCCGGGGTCTGCTGGGCAGGAGGTGCCGTGGCCGCCGCGGCAGCAGGTGCCGGTGAGGGCGCCTGGGCTGCCTCCGCCGCCTGCTTGGCTGCCACCGCTTCCTCGGCCGCTGCTGTGACGTCCTGCCGGCGGACTCGGCCACCGACTCCGGTGCCGCGGACGCTTGCCAGGTCGACGCCCAGTTCCGTTGCCAGCTTGCGCACGATCGGCGTGACATAGGCGGTGCCGTCGCTGGGTGACGGTCGCTCGGCAGGGACAGCCGTGTCAGTAGTTCCGCCGGCAGCCGCCGGCGGCCCGGCCGGGGCCGGCGCGCTGGGTGTCGGGG
>CAZEYA010000050.1:0-21155 GCA_964516515.1 uncultured Kineosporiaceae bacterium
ATCGTGGCGACGGGGGTGGCTTCGGCCGGGGCGGGCTGGTGGTCCGTGGCCTGGTCCGGGGCCTGGTCCGTGGCCTGGTCCGTGCGAACCGGCGCGGACAACCGGCCAGCCTGGACCGCCACGATCTCGTAGACCGGGACAGAGCCTGGTGGGGCGCCGCCGTCCGTCAGCGAGGCCGCCGCCGACCTGCCGACCACGTGCCAGCTGCCGTCCGGACGCTGGCGCCGGACCTTGTAGCTGACACCCGGGGTCGGCGAGGGCTGCCACGAGACCTCGACCTGCCCCGCGGCGGTGCCGACCGCTGTCGCGGCGCGGGGTGGCAGGACCGTCAGCCTGGCCAGTTCGGCCAGCGCGCCGGGATGATCGGGTTGCTCGCCGCCCCGCAGGCACAGCAGGCGGCCGCCCTGCTGTGCCTGCGGGCCGGCGAGCGCTGCGGCGACGGCGCCGTCAGCCTGCTCGATGCGACGGTGGGCGCGAGCGAGCAGTGCTTCGACCTCCACCGGCCGCCACCCGAGGGTGCGCAGCTGCTCCAGGTGCGAAACGGCTTCGGTGCAGCGCCCACCGGCCATCGCCTCGTTGGCTGCCCGCCACCGGATCGCCGCCGCCTCGGGGTCCACCGATGAAGCCTGGGACCGCGCCGGCGGCGGCCGGTCGCGCCGGTACCAGGCCGGCACCGTCGATGATGGCGAGGGCCGGTCGCGCTCGTACCGGGCCGGCACCGTCGATGGTGCCGTCGATGGTGCCGACGTGCCACTCGCCTCGATGGCGGCGCCCACCTCGGCGGCCAGCCCCGCGATCACCTGCCGGGCCCTGCCCGCGTCCAGCCCGAGCCGTTGCGCCTCGCCCAACAGGTGCGCGTGGTCGGCGCCGACCAGCCGGTCCTCGACCATGACGGCCGCCCGCAGCTGCGGACGCAGTGTCGTGGTGACGTCCACGGCGACCGCGTCGAGGTAGGCCTGGATGGCGGCCGGCCCTGGCTCCAGCAACTCAGCGACGTGGACCAGCAGTTCGTCGATCACGGCCCGCAGCCGCTGCGGTGGCAGCTCACGCGCCCTCGAGCGCCAGGCCGCCGCCCGGGCTCGCACCTCCCGGGTGTCGGCGCCGGCGCCGAGGTCCAACATGGCCAGCAGGGTGACCGGGGCCGGCGACTCGTTGAGCAGCCCGAACTCGGCGAGGGAGTCCTGGAGCTGTCGACGGCGCTGTGCGCTGATCACGGGCACGTCCGCCGCGGCGGCCGGTCCGGCCGCCGCCGTGACGGCACCCGCCGCCGCCAGCCGGTCGAGCACCTCCTGACGGCTCAGCCCGGTGGTGACCCCGAACTCGACGAGTCCCTCGATCTTGTCGGCCGGGAGCTGACCGTGCCGCTGCCGCAGCCGCTCGATCGCGGCGTCGAGCAACCGGTAGCGCCCCTCGTCCCGGCGCTGCCGCTCGGCCAGCACCCGCCGGGCGGCGAACCGGCGGCGCTGGGCGTCGAGCAGTTCGGCGCTGCGAACCGCGTGGCCCTCGACCAGGCGGGCGACCAGTGCGCCGTACTTCGGATGGTCACGCTGTTTCTGCCAGAACCCCCACACCTCCTCGATGCGGGCCCTGACGACGGTGTCGTCGAGGTCCTCGGCCACCGGCAGGTCGTAGAGCTCGAAGGCGTCGGAGGCCTCGGGTCCACCGCGGCGCTCGACCGCGGCCAGCACCACCTTGCGGTAGCGGCCGGACTCGAACGGGGCGACCCATGTCATGGCCGCCGCCGGGTCCGGCCCAGCTGGTCACGCTCCCGGGCGACCTCCGCCTGCGACAGCGTGGCCCCCGTGGTCACGGTCAGCGCCAGCGGGATGCCGGCGTCGACGTGATAGGCGGTGACGTGCAACACACCGTCGAACCCCATCGTGAACGTCACCTGGATCTCGCTGCCGGCGCTGTATCCGGGCGGGATCCCGGTGATCTCACCGACGGTGAGGATCTTCGCGTCCTCGACGCGGGAGGACTCGACCTGACCCTGCTGCTCGACCACGGTGATGGCGATGACCTCCTGGTCGGTGCGGACGGTGCCGTAGGAGCGGCTGGTGCGGATCGGTAACCGATCATTGCGGTGAACCAGCCACGACGTCTCCAGCCGGGTCGCGCCGGCGTCTATGGCCAGCACCCCGAAGCCACGCGATACCACCGTGTCGACGGTGATGTCGATGGCGCGGCGCACCTGGGTCAGCGTCACCCCGAAGGCGTCCGCGACCCGTCGGCAGGCCGTGTCGAGGTCATCGCCCGAGGCGTCGCTCAGCGGCTCCCCGTCGCGCAGCCGGCCGCGGGTGCGCAGATCGGCGGCCACCATGCGCTCCAGTTCCTTCTTCTCGCCGTACAGCGCCGCGCCCTTGGCCACCGCGAGGTCCGGGTCGTGCAGCTCGGCCTCGTAGCCGAACTCCCGGTGAAGCGCTCGCGCCACCGCCGGCATCCGCGACGACCCCCCCACCAGCAGCACCCGGTCGACGTGCTCGACGCCCCGCCGCCTGGCCTCGGCCAGGCAGTCCCGGGTCAGGTCGATGGTGCGGCGCAGCAGCGGCCCCGTCATCTCCTCCAGCGCCGCCCGGGTCAGCCGGACCGTGGTGGTGACGCCGTCGTGGGCGACGACCACCTCCGTGCTCAGTACGTCGGAGAGCTGGTGCTTGGCACGCTCGGCGGCACTGCGCAGCACCTGGCGGCCGATGCCGTCGTCCATCGGGTCCTCCGCGGCGGGGTTGGCCGCGCAGAACTCCCGCGACAGGTGCAGCTCGATCCGCTGATCCCAGTCCGCCCCGCCGAGCTGGTGGTCGCCCTCCACGGCGAGAACCGAGATCCGCCGGTCGGCCAACTCGATCACGGTGGCGTCGAAGGTGCCGCCGCCCAGGTCGTAGACCAGCACGGTCTCCACCACCCCTGCCCCGTCGCCACGGCCGGACTTACCAAGGTTCACGAGGCCGTCGAGCCGGCCGAAGCCGTAGGCGAGCGCCGCCGCGATCGGCTCGGACAGTACGTCGACCACGTCCAGTTGGGCGTAGGCACCTGCCAGCACGGTGGCGCGGCGCTCCTCGTCGCCGAAGTAGGCGGGCACGGTGATGACCGCCGATGTGGGCGGCTGCCCGGTGGCGAAGCCGGCGTCGGCGACCAGGCTGCGCAGGATCAGCGCAGAGACAGCCGGCGCCGACCACGCCTTGCCGTGGGCGACGAAGCGCCAGTCCGCGTCGCCCATCCGCCGCTTGACGAGGTCGCAGACGTGGTCTGGGTCGATCAGCGCCTCGCGGCGGGCGCCCTCGCCGACCACATGCTCGCCGGGCGAGGCGAACAGCACCACCGACGGCGTGATCGGCTCTCCCGACATGCCGGTGAGGATCTCCGGTCGCCCGTCAGAGCCGGTGCGGGCGATGACCGAGTTGGTGGTCCCGAGATCGATGCCGTGGACCGCCACGACGGCAGCCTATCCAGTGTCCCTGACTACTCTCGACGGTATGCCGGAGCCGACCCTGCAGGACATCGCCGACAAGGTCGACGATCTGGCCCGGCTGCTGGTCAGGCAGGCGGCCACCTTGAACGGGATCGCCGATGCCCGGCCCGGCGACGCCGGCCCGGATGCGGCGCTGCTGGTGGAGTTGCACGCGCTGTACGCCGACTCGCTGCGATGTGCGGCGACCGCTCGATACCGCCGGGAGCACGACGCATTCCTGGCCCTGGGCAACGGCCTGGAACGGCTCGTGATCGGCCGCGGCGGGTCGATCGTGCGGCCCGCCGCTGGTGACGCGTTCGACGCCACCACCATGTCGGCGGTCGAGGTGATGGACGTCGCCGATCCCGCTGCGGACCGCACCGTCGCCCGGCTCGTGGCACCAGGGTTGCAAGTGGGCTCGCGGTCGATTCGGGCGGCGCAGGTGAGCGTGCGCCGCCACCGGCCTCCCAGCTGAGCCTGACCGTCAGCCGCGGATCAGGTCGGCGGCCTTCTCGCCCACCATCATCACGGTGATGTTGGGGTTGATCGCCGGCAGGAACGGCAGGATCGAGGCGTCGGCGATCCGTAGCCCCTCGACACCGCGGACCCGCAGCGCTGCGTCGACGACCGCCATCGGGTCGTCTGCCGGACCCATCTTGGCGGTGCCCGCCGGGTGGTACACGGTGTTGTGGGTCTTGGTGATGTAGTCGGCCAGGTCCTCGTCGGTGACGGCCTGCGGACCGGGTGCCAGCTCGCGGGCGATCCACCCCTGCAGTGCCGGCTGGTCGGCGATCCGGCGGGCCAGCCGCACCCCGGCCAGCATCACCGACATGTCGTGCCCCTCGGGATCGGTGAAGTAGCGGGGATCCACCCGTGGCCGGTCGCGGAAATCGAGGCTGCGCAGCCGCACCGTTCCGCGGGAGCGCCCGCGAGTGACATTCGGCGTCAGGCAGAAACCGTTCGCGGTGGTCGGATAACCCCAACGCACGGTATTGAGGTCGAACGGCACGGAGCCGTAATGCATCATCATGTCCGGCCGGTCGAGGGTCTCGTCGGTCCGGCTGAAGATGCCGATCTCCCACCATTGGGTGGACGTCGTCACCATCGGTTTCGACGCTTCCCACATGACGAGACCCTCGACGTGGTCGTCGAGATTCGACCCGACACCAGGCGAATCCACGACGACGTCGACACCCAATTCGCGCAGATGTCCACCCGGGCCGATGCCCGACAGCATCAGCAGCTTCGGCGTGTCGATGGACCCAGCACACAGGATCACCTCGCGTCGGGCGTGCACCACCATCCGCCCGGGCCCGATGTCCTGCTGGTACTCCACAGCGGTGGCGCGACGGGAATCGAGCACTACCCGCGACGCCCAGGCACCCGTGCGCACCACGAGATTGGGCCGCAACGCGAGCACGGGGTGGATATAGGCCTGCGAGGATGACATCCGGGCGTTGTCGGCGGTGGCGTTGATCTGGAAGAACCCGGCACCGTGGACCACCGTGCGGCCCTCGTTGAAACGCACGGTCGGCAGCCCGGCCTCGGCCGCGGCGGCCAGCACCGCAACGCCGCACGGGTCCTGCGGCGGGACCTGGCGGATCTGCACCGGCCCGTCGCGACCGTGCCCGTCCCAAGGCCCGTCGTTGGTCTCCAGGCGCTTGATCAGCGGCCAGCAGTCCGTGGCGCTCCAGCCTTCGCACCCCATCGCGGCCCACTCGTCAAGATCCTCACTTGGCGGCCAGAACGCGATCGCGGAGTTGTGCGAGGAGCAGCCGCCGAGCACCCGGCCGCGGGCGTGGCGCAGGAAGCTGTTGCCCCGCTCCTGTGGCTCGACCGGGTAATCCCAGTCGTAGCCGGAGTCGAGCAGGAACATCCAGTCCTCGAGCCGGATGATGGCGGGGTCGTCGGCATCCGTCGGCCCAGCCTCCAGCAGGCACACCGTGACCGACGGGTCCTCGGACAGGCGGCCGGCGAGCGCGCAGCCCGCCGACCCGCCGCCGACGATCACATAGTCGAATTCGGTCACGTGGTGACGGTCGGAGACGTCTGCGCCGCGTGCTCGGGCAGCGTGCCGTGCTGCCGCCTGCCGATCAGCAGGTACCACAGCAAGCCCAGGCCGCAGACCCCGCCGATGAAGACGAAGGCTACCCATTGATAGTTCTCGCCGTAGATGTCCTCGCGCGGCCAGGCCAGGTTCAGCGCCATGCCGGCGCCCCACACGACGGCGATGATGTTGACGGGCAGACCCCAGCGACCCAGGGAGAAGCCGACCTGGGACGCATCGACGTCGGGCCACTCACCGGACAACCGACGACGCAGCATAGGGGCAGTGACCAGCAGGTACGCCAGGTAGATCATGATCACTGCGACGCTCGTGACGGCTGTGAAGATCTTGGGCTGGCCGATGTTGACGACGAGGATGAGCACGGCGAGGACACCGACCACGATGGCCGGAATCACCGAGGTGCCGCGCTTGGGGTCGACCTTGGCGAGCACCGATCCGGCCGGCAGCACGTTGTCACGCGCCATCGCGAAAGTCAGCCGCACGGCGGCGGTATGGATCGCGAGGCAGCACACCGTGATCGCCACCACGACGCAACCGAGGAACACCTTGCCCAGCGTGCTGCCGAGCACAGTGGTCACCAGGAGCGGTAGTCCACCGGACGGGCTGGCCAGTTCGGGATCGGCCAGGTCGGGCGCGGACAGAATGGCGAACAGCAGGATCAGGCCGCCGATCACGAACGAGGCGATGATGGCTCGAAGGATCGCGACGGGTGCCGTGCGCTTGGGATCGACGGTCTCCTCGCCCAGCGAACTGGCGGTGTCGAAGCCGTACATGACGTACGCGCTAGCCAGCGCAGCAACCAGGAAGACCCCCAGGTATCCGGCGGAGTTCGTATCGCCGTACCCCGTGGTATCGGTGATGACCGAAGGCGGGTTGGTGATGTTGACGCCGAGCAGGATCACCAGCAGCACCGCGGCGATGAGTTCGATGGCGACGCCGAAACTGTTGATCCGGGCCATCAGCTTGACACCGAAGCCGTTGATGATCGTGGTGAAGGTGATGAGGATCGTGCCCCAGATCACGGCGCTGATGGCGAAGTCCCGCTCGCCGGTGCCGTCACCCCACAGTTGGAAGCCGTCCCAGATCTGCGGCAGCATGATCTGATAGGCCAGCGCGACGGCGCCGACCGTGACGATGGACGCCACCAGCATGGTCCAGCCCGCCAGCCAGCCGACGACCTGGCCGCCCAGGCGCTTGGACCAGTTGTAGACGGATCCCGCGATCGGGTAGCGACCGGCCAGTTCGGCGAAGCTGAGCGCGACCATGATCTGGCCGAAGAACACCAGCGGCCAGGACCACCAGTAGGTCGGCCCACCGAAGGCGAACCCGAAGTAGAACAACTGGAACGTCCCGGTGAGAATGGAGATGTAACTCACCCCGGCAGCGAAACTAGAGAACCGGCCGATGCTTCGTTCCAAGGACGGCCGGTAACCGTAATCCGCGAGCCCGTGATCGCCCGAGGTGTCAGCGGCGGTGTGCCCCGCCGGGTTATCTCTTGCTGGAGCAGTCATCAGCGATAGTCCTTGTCTCTGCGAATGAGCACGATCCTGCGCGGGTCATGTTTTGATAACACCGTCACCCAGGAACGGGAAAACGGCGTGCGACGTCACCGATTGGACTTCTGAGCCTCCTCGATCAGAAGTGTCACGATGGTGGAAATCTCGCGAGCGAGTGCGATCATCCCCCCCGACTGACTGGCGAGTCAAGGGTTGCGCGTATCGGTCGCGTTAACGATCCCCCCGGCGACGGGCGGGCTGTGCTGCGATCAGGCCTTGGACGTGGCAGCCTTCTTGGCAGGTGCCTTCTTGGCCGCCGGCTTCTTCGCAGCGGCCTTGCGTGCGGCGGGCTTCTTGGCCGGCGCCGCCGCACGCTTGTCGGCGAGCAACTCCGCCGCGCGCTCGGCGGTGATCGTCTCGGGCTCGTCGCCGGACTTCAGCGTGGCGTTGGTGGTGCCGTCGCTGACGTACGGGCCGAAGCGACCGGACCGCACCGAGATGACACCGCCGCTGACGGGGTCGGGGCCGAACTCGCGCAACGGGGCGGCGGCCGTGCGGCCGCCCCGGCCCCGCTTGGGCTGGGCATAGACGGCCAGCGCCTCGTCCAGGGTGATGTCAAAGATCTGGGCCTCGTTCTCCAGCGAGCGGGAGTCCGAGCCGCGCTTGAGGTACGGCCCGTAGCGGCCGTTCTGGGCGGTGATCTCAGCATTGGTCTCGGGGTCGACGCCGACCAGGCGGGGCAGGCTGAGCAGCCGCAGTGCCTGTTCCAGGGTCAGCGACTCCACGGTCATTGACGCGAACAGGCTTGCCGTCCGGGGCTTCGCCTTGGCGTCGTCGGCCAGCACCTCCGTGACATAGGGCCCGAACCGGCCCGGCTTGACGACGATCTCAAGGCCGGTGTCGGAATCGGAACCGAGCACGATGTCACCCTTGCCCGCATCGGCGAGCAGCTCGCGCGCCCGGGCCACGGACAACTCGTCGGGGGCGATGTCCTCGGGCACGCTGGCGCGCACGCCGTCCGCGGCGACCTCGTCCTCCAGGTACGGACCGTAACGTCCCACCCGCAGCACGAGGCCCTCGCCGAGCGGGATCGTACTGACGGCGCGGGCGTCGATGTCGCCCAGCCCGTCGGCGAGGCCCTTGAGGCCCTCGGCCAGGCCGGTCAGCCCCTTGCCGGCGCCGCCGGGCAGCGGCGGCAGGCTACCGCCGGGGCCCGCGCCGTCCGGTCCGGCGTTTCCGCCGGCGCCGTAGTAGAACCGGGTGAGCCAGTCCGAGCCGGCCACCTCGCCGGCCGCGACCCGGTCCAGGTCACCCTCCATCTCGGCCGTGAAGTCGTAGTCGACCAGTCGGGGGAAGTGCTCCTCCAGCAGCCGCGTGACGGCGAACGCCAGCCACTCCGGAACCAGCGCGGTGCCCTGGTGGCGGATGTAGCCGCGCTCGATGATGGTCCCGATGGTTGCCGCATATGTGGAGGGCCGGCCGATGCCGCGCTCCTCCAGCGCCTTGACCAGGCTGGCCTCGGTGTACCGGCTGGGCGGGGAGGTGGTGTGCGAGCCCGTGGTCAGCGCCAGGGCAGCGACCGACTGGCCGACGGTGAGCACCGGCAGCCGGGCGTCGGTGGCCTCGGCGCCGTTGGGTCCGGTGTTGCGGTCGGCGTCGCGGCCCTCCTCGTAGGCGGCGAGGAAACCGCGGGTGGTGATGACGGTGCCGGACGCGGCGAACTCGACGTCGCGGCCGTCGGCGGTGCGCGAGGCGATCCGCACCGAGGCGGTGGTGCCGCGGGCGTCGACCATCTGCGAGGCCACGGTGCGCTGCCAAATCAGCTCGTAGAGTCGGAACTCCTCGCCCCGCAGCAGCCCGGCGACCTGCGCCGGGGTCCGGAACGAATCGCCTGCCGGGCGCACCGCCTCGTGTGCCTCCTGGGCGTTCTTGGACTTGGCGGTGTAGACCCGGGCCCTGTCGGGCACCGACTCGGCGCCGTAGAGGTCGCGGGCCTGCGCCCGCGCGGCGGTCGTGGCCTCGGCCGACAGGGCGGTCGAGTCGGTGCGCATGTAGGTGATGTAGCCGCCCTCGTACAGCGACTGCGCCACCCGCATCGCCTGCCGGGCGCCGAGGCGCAGCTTGCGGCCGGCCTCCTGCTGCAGCGTGGAGGTGGTGAACGGCGCGGCCGGGCGGCGGGTGTAGGGCTTGTCCTCCAGCGAGGCCACCCGGTAGGCGGCGCCGAGCAGGCCCGCCACGATCGCCTGCGCGGCGGGGCTGTCCAGCGCCACGGCGTTGGCGGTAGTCAGTCTGCCGGCATCGTCGAAGTCACGGCCGGTGGCGACCCGGGCACCGGCCACGGTGGCGAGCCGGGCGTCGAACTGCGGCTCACCGTCGCCCGCGGTCAGGGTGGCTGACACCGAGGCGTAGTCGGCCGCGACGAAGGCCATCCGCTCTCGCTCGCGTTCGACGACGAGCCGGGTGGCGACCGACTGCACCCGACCGGCCGAGAGACCCTGGCGCACCTTGCGCCACAGCACCGGGGAGATCTCATAGCCGTAGAGCCGGTCGAGGACCCGGCGGGTCTCCTGAGCGTCGACCAGCGAGGCGTCGATCTCGCGGGTGGACTGCAGGGCGCGGCCGATCGCCTCGCGGGTGATCTCGTGGAAGACCATCCGGGTGGTCGGGACCGTGGGCTGCAGCGTCTCCTTCAGGTGCCAGGCGATCGCCTCGCCCTCCCGGTCCTCATCCGTTGCGAGGATGAGGCGGTCGACGTCCTTCAGCGCCCGCTTGAGTTCGGCGACCTTCTTCTTCTTGTCCGCGTCGACGACGTAGTACGGCTGGAAGCCGTTCTCGATGTCGACGGCGAACTTGCCGATCGGGCCCTTCTTGAGTTCCGCCGGCAGCTCGCTGGGCTGTGGCAGGTCGCGGATGTGGCCGATCGAGGCCTCGACGACATAGTCGTCGCCCAGGTACCCGGCGATCGTGCGGGCCTTGGCGGGGGACTCGACGATGACGAGCGCCCGCCCGGTCGGTTCCTTCCGGCGTGCCACGGGGACAGACGGTAACGCCCCAGAGGCCACCGGCGCGTCACGGCCTCTGCTGGCCCAGCAGATCCCGTCACCTCAAACGACAGAGCACCCTCGACGGCCAGCACCCGGGCGGCGGCGGGATAGGTCGGCCCTCGACGGCCATGGGCGGCTCAGGCCGGAGCGCGGCGCAGCGCGAGGTAGCCCAGGACCAGGGCCGCGACCGCGATCACGGCGAACCACCCGGCGAAGATGCCGACCGTCGACTGGTCGAGGAGCCACGACCCGATGCCCGGCCAGCTGTCGGTGATGGTCGCGATGGCGCCCAGCGCACCGAAGACGACGATCGAGACGGCAACGACGACCAGCCAGCCGTTGGTCCCCCAGCGCTTGGTGAGCACGCCGGCGGCCAGGCCCAGCCCGGCGACGAGCAGGAACGGCACGACGTAGACCAGCCACTGCAGGAACGGACCGTCCTGTCTGACGATCCTCGGGCCGAAGAAGTGCAGTTCGACCCACCAGCCGCCCGTCGCGTCCTCGATGATCCGCAGGACGTAGATCGCCGTGCCGTAGACCAGCGCGAGGCCGAGGGCGAGCAGCCCGCTCGCGGCGTAGAAGACCCGCCGGGTGACGCCCATGGCAAGGCAGAACGGGAAGAACTGGGTGATCACCCCGGCGAAGGCGATGAGGATGACGAAGTAGATCGAAACAAGGCCGCCCGTCAAGTTCTCGCCCGCCAGATCCGCACGCGTCAACGCGCCCGAGATCACGAGGTTCACGGCGAACGACAGGGCGAGGACCCCCCACGCCCAGCCGAGCCAACCGCGCCACTCGAGCAGTTGGACCCTGGTGACGTCGACGACCCGGTTCATCGCAGCACTCCTTCCGAGGTATCGGCCGTGGCCGCGGCGCCGTCCTCGCGGCCCGTTGCACGGACCACGAGCTGTTGCAGGGACACCGGGGCCAGTTCCAGCCCGAGCCGACCGGCGAGGTCGTGCTCGGCGGGGTCGAGCGGGCCCGGGACGGTGACCCGGGCGAAGGTGGCGAGGCGCTCGCGGTGCAACTCGTGGCGGCCGACCACGAACTCGTCCACGGCGGGCAGCGGACCCGCGACGGTCACCGCCCTCGCGCGCAGCGCCTCGGCGTCGTCGTCGAGCAGCAACCGGCCGTTGTCGATGAGGAGCACCCGCTCGAGCAGGTCGGCGACCTCGTCGATGAGATGGGTGGAGAGCAGGACGGTCCGGGGGTGCTCGGCGTAGTCGGTGAGCAGCCGGTCGTAGAACATCTGCCGGGCGACCGCGTCGAGACCGAGGTAGGGCTCGTCGAACAGGGTGAACGGGGTGCGCGCGGCCAGGCCGACGACGATCCCCATGGCCGAGAGCATCCCCCGCGAGAGCTTGGACGCCGGGCGCCGCAGCGGCAGCCGGAAGTCGGCCGCGAGGTGGGCGGCGTAACCCGCGTCCCAGGTGGGGTAGAGCAGGCGGCCTGCCTCGAGCACGTGGTGGACGGTGAACGAGGCCGGGTACCTCTGGCTCTCGCCGACGAAGCAGATCCGCTGCTGCACGCGCTCGTTCTCGAAGGGCGGCTCGCCGAACACCTCGATCGTGCCGGACGTGGTGAGCGCCTGGGCGGTGAGGACGCGCATGAGGGTCGTCTTGCCCGCGCCGTTTCGGCCCAGCAGGCCGTGGATGGCACCCTCGTGCAGGTCGAAGCTCACGTCGTGGAGCGCGTCGAGGTCGCGGTAGCGCTTGGTCAGGTTGCGGACGCGCACCACGGCGGTCACCGGGCCACCTCCGTGGCCTCGAGTTCGGCGCTGCTGATCATGTCCTGCAGCTCCGCGGTGCCGATGCCGAGCTTGCGCGCCTCGGTGACGAGCGGGTGGACGTACTGCCGGGCGAACTGCTCGCGACGCCGCTGCCGAAGTGCGGCCCGTGCCCCGTCGGATACGAACATGCCGATTCCTCTCCTCTTGTGGAGTACCCCGTCGGTGACCAGCTGGTTGACGCCCTTGGCGGCGGTCGCCGGGTTGATGCGGTGGAAGGCCGCGAGCTCGGTGGTCGACGGCACCTGCTCGCCCTCCGCGAGCGAGCCGTCGACGATCAAGCTCTCGATGAGTTCGGCGATCTGGGCGAAGATCGGCCGGCCGTCCTCGATCACCATGGGCCGATCGGTGAACCATCCAGCCTTGCTGGTTCATTACTCATGTAGCTAACCATGCAGCCAACTGGGCGGTGGTGTCAAGCAGCAGTGGTCCTGCAATCAGCCCCGGAGGCCCGCATCCCCTCCGCATCGCCCAGACCTACGGTCGCACCTCGATGAATCCCGCCGCCGTGAAGTCGCCGTCGAAGGCGAGCGCCTCGGCGAGGTCCCGGCGCTGCATGACGACGAATGAGACGGGAGATCAACCGCGGACGACGAGCATCCCCTCGGCGATCATCTTGCGCAGCGAGGGGAGCACCTGGGCCCGGATCTCACCCTCGCCCTCACCGAGCAGGTCCGCCACGGCCGAGGTGATGGCGGCAAGGCTCAGGTCGCCGTCGCAGGCCCCTACGACACCACCCAGGGCGACCGAGGCTCGGATCATGCGGCCGAACCGTCGGGTGTCCACCAGGTGCACCGAGCGCGGGTCGGCCGACCCGGGAGCGTGCTCGCGCCGCTCGACGACGCCGTCGGAGACGGCCAACCTGGCGCCCAGCAGCGCGGCCTCGTCGGCGAGCGCACTCAGAGACCCGAGAGCGTCGTGCCCCGCCAGCCCGGCGGCCAGCCCGTCTCGCAGCGCGGCGGGCAACGGTTCCGGCCGGTCGTCGTAGCGCCGCAACGGCGCGTGAGCAGCCGGGCGACGGCGCATGGTGACGATGCCGAAGCCCACCGATTCGACGCCGCGGGCCGCGAAGTCATCCAGCCAGGCGCGATACCACTGCGCCGCGGTATCGCGCTCGGGCCGCACCCCGTCGGAGATCCAGGCTTCGGCGTACAGCGCAGGGTCGGCGAGCTCGCGCTGCACCACCCAGACGTCGACGACGTCACCGGTGGCGTCGGCGTCGGCGGCGGCGGCCTCCACCCAGCCACGGATCCGCTCGTCCCAGGGCGCGCCGGCGGGCACCTCCCAATTGGCGAGGAACTGGGCGATTCCACCGTCGGCCAGCCGGGCCGGGGCCTCGCGAACCATCCGGGCGCTGATCCCGTCGCCCACGGCGCCGGCGTCGCGATAGGTGTACTCGGGCACGCCCGAGGACCGCGGCGTGATGACGAACGGCAGGTTGGACACGATCCGGTCCAGCCGCTGCCGCCCGAACGGCGCCAGCAGGTCGCCGACATGCACCTGTGCGTCAACCTCGTTGAGGGCGAAGGTGACGCGGGCGAAGGCGGCCGCCCGGGCCGAGGCGTCGGTGGCCGCGAGGCGGTCGGTGAACCGCGACAGGTGCAGCGCCTGGATGCCGCTGCCGCAACCGACGTCTGCCACGACGTCATCCTTGGCGGGCGGCAGCACCGCCTCGATGAGGGTCATGGACGCGGTCCCGACGCCCAGCACGTGGTCGACCGGCAGCAGTTCACCGCGCAGGGCCAGCTCGCCGTGGTCTGAGACGACCCACCAGGCGCCCTCGCCCTCGTCGTCGGCGACCGCCTGCGGCTCCACATCGACGCACGCGAGCACCTCATCATCCGGACCCGCCCCGGCGGCACCGGCCAATCCCAGTGACACCAGGCCGCGGGTACCGAGCGAGGGCAGCGCGGCGTCGACGGCGGCCCGCGGCACGCCGTCGCCCAGCACGAGCAGCCGGACCAGTACCGCGAGGCGGTCGGTGTCGCGGCCGAGGAGGCGAAGCGCGGGCACGGCCTCCTCGCGGGCGAGGGCCTGCTGTGCGGCGGGCCCGACCCGCTCGGCGACAGCGTCGACGCAGTAGTCGGCGGCGAGCAGGTCCCGTCGCAACTCGGCGATCTCGGGACCCACCCGGGGCGGTGGGGGCAGGGCACTCATCGCCAGCACGGTACGTGGCGGCCCCGCGATTGCGGGCGCGGACAGGCTGCAACCGGCCGAGTGACCGGCGACGCTCCCCCCCGATGGTGGCGGGCGGTGACCGTTCTGCTGCTCCGGATGGGTGACTTGGGTGCAACCGTCCGGCTGGACTGCCGACACCTCATCCCGTGACGCGCCGTGCGACCCCACCCGTTCCACCTGCCGTGCCGTCGCCCCGCTCGAGCAGCGCGGCGGCCGGCCCCCCGTACGACTACGACTTGATCGTCATCGGCTCGGGCCCGGGCGGACAGAAGGCGGCCATCGCCGGCGCGAAGCTGGGCCGCCGGGTCTGCGTCATCGAACGCCCCGCCATGGTCGGCGGTGTCTGCATCAACACCGGGACGATCCCCAGCAAGACCCTGCGCGAGGCGGCGATGTATCTGACCGGCATCGCGCAGCGAGAGGTCTATGGGGCGAGTTACCGGGTCAAGCAGGACATCACGGTCGCCGACCTGTTCGCCCGCACCCGGCACGTCATCAGTCGCGAGATCGAGGTGGTGCGCGCCCAGCTGCAGCGCAACCACGTCGACCTCGCGGTCGGCACCGGCCGGTTCGTCGACGCCCACACCGTCGCGGTCATCGACACCAACGGCAACCAGGTATCGGCCCCCACCGCCTCGCACGTCGTCATCGCCACCGGCACCCGCCCCGCCCGACCGGCGACCGTCGCCTTCGACGACCGGCGGGTGCTCGACAGCGACGGTGTGCTGTCGCTGGCCGAGGTCCCTGGAACCATGCTGGTGGTCGGGGCGGGCGTCATCGGCATCGAGTACGCCTCGATCTTCGCTGCACTGGGCACCCGGGTGACCGTGGTGGACAAGCGCCCCGCGATGCTCGACTTCTGTGATCCCGAGGTCGTGGACTCGCTGAAGTTCCACCTCCGTGACCTTGCCGTGTCGTTGCGGCTCGGCGAGGAGGTCTCCCGCGTCGAAGCCAACGAGCAGGGCACGGTCACCACCCTGGCGTCCGGCAAGCGGATCGCCGCCGACACCGTGATGTACTCCGCCGGGCGGCAGGGCCAGACCGACGACCTCGCGCTGGATCGGGTCGGCATCACGGTCGACCGCTACGGCCGGATAGCGGTGG
Source organism: uncultured Kineosporiaceae bacterium (assembly GCA_964516515.1). GTDB lineage: Bacteria > Actinomycetota > Actinomycetes > Actinomycetales > JBBAYJ01 > JANNOG01. The sequence goes on from CAZEYA010000050.1 coordinate 15,122, forward strand.
ACGAGCATTTCCGGACCACTGCTGGTCACATCTATGCGGTCGGCGACGTCATCGGCTTCCCGGCGCTCGCGGCCACCAGCATGGATCAGGGGCGGCTGGCCGCCTATCACGCCTTCGGTGAGCCGGCCCGGCACATGGCCGACCTGCAGCCGATCGGGATATACACGATCCCGGAGATCTCCTACTGCGGTCGCACGGAGGCACAGCTCACCCAGGACTCGGTCCCTTACGAGGTCGGTGTCGCCCGCTACCGCGAGCTGGCTCGCGGCCAGATCGTCGGCGACTCCTACGGCATGCTCAAGCTGCTGGTGCACGGTGACACCCGGGAGTTGCTGGGGGTCCACGTGTTCGGCACATCCGCCACCGAGATCGTCCACATCGGTCAGGCGATCATGGGGTGCGGCGGCACGGTCGACTACCTCATCGACACCGTGCTCAACTACCCCACCCTGTCGGAGGCGTACAAGGTCGCTGCCCTGGACGCCACCAACAAGATGCGGCAGGTGGCCCGCTTCGCGGCCTGCTGAGGCGCAACCGGCCTCAGGAGGCCGGAGTACCGGTGGCGCGCTTGGTGAGATCGGGCGAGGCGGTGATGACGCCGCCCTCGATGTGGTTGTCGTCGGCGAGCGCTCCGTTCGGCTGCCCGTGCGGCACGGTGCCGTCGTCGATGGCCGTGCTTTCGGCGGGAGTCGGCGCCGGAGCGACGACGACGTGATCGGCGTCGGAGTCGCTGTCGTCGTCGAGCACCACGGAGCGGCTGTTGGAGATGGCGACCGAACCGATGATGATCACCAGGGCGATCGCCGCGATACCGAACCGGATGACAGGATCAGCGGCGTCACCGATGCTCAGCGTGACGATCGACGGCGCGATCAGCACCGCAACCAGGTTCATCACCTTGAGCAGTGGGTTGATGGCTGGTCCGGCGGTGTCCTTGAACGGGTCCCCGACGGTGTCGCCGATGATCGTCGCCTCGTGGGCGGGTGATCCCTTGCCGCCGTAGTTGCCGTCCTCGACGATCTTCTTGGCATTGTCCCAGGCACCGCCGCTGTTGGCCAGGAAGACCGCCATCAGCGCACCGGTGCCGATCGCGCCGGCCAGGAAGCCCGCCAACGGGCCGACGCCGAGGCCGAAGCCCACCGCGATCGGCGCCAGCGCCGCCAACAGACCCGGCGTCGCGAGCTCGCCGAGTGACCGCTTGGTGCAGATGTCGACGACCTTGCCGTACTCCGGCAGCTCGGTGCCGTCCATGATCCCAGGGTGCTCGCGGAACTGCCGGCGCACCTCGTAGACGACCGCACCGGCCGCGCGGCCCACGGAGTTGATGAGCAAACCGGAGAACAGGAACACCACAGCAGAGCCGAGCAGCACGCCGACCAGCAGCTGCGGCAGAACGACGTTGAACTGGAACAACCCGATCGTGTACGCCGACGGCTGCTCGGTCAGCGTGGCCGCGATCTCGTTGAGCGCGGTCTGGTAGGCGTCGTTGTAGGAGCCGAACAGCGCAGTGGCCGCCAGCACGGCGGTGGAGATCGCGATGCCCTTGGTGATCGCCTTGGTCGTGTTGCCTACCGCGTCCAGCTCGGTGAGGGTGGCGACGCCCGCCTCGTCGACTTCACCGCTCATCTGGGCGATGCCCTGCGCGTTGTCGCTCACCGGACCGAAGGTGTCCATCGCGACGATCACGCCCACCGTGGTCAGCAGACCGCAGCCGGCGATCGCGACGAGGAACAGCCCGAGGGTGACGTTGGAGCCGGCCAGCATGAACAGGCTGTAGATGGCGGCGGCGATGATGACGACGGTGTAGACGGCGGATTGGAAGCCCACGCCGAGCCCGGACAGCAGCACTGTGGCGGCACCGGTTCGCGAGGTCTTGGCGACGGACTGGGTCGGGTTGCTCTCGGTTCCGGTGAAGAACCCCGTCAGCCACATGATGATGCCGGCCAGCACGATCCCGATGATCACGGCGACGGACACGATGATGCGGGGGTCACCGCTGAGGTCGAGGATGTCGCCGGTCTGCAGCCGGCGCGCCACCGGCAGTTCGGCGAAGCTGCCGGGCAGATACAGCCAGACCGCGACGGAACTGAGCACGGCCGAGATGACAGCCGAGGCGTAGAAGCCGCGGTTGATGCTGACCAGGCCGTTGACCCCGGGCTGGGCGCGCACCAGGAAGACACCCAGCACGGCCGTGACCGCCCCGATGGCGGGAATGATGAGGGGCAGCACGAGGCCGGTCTCGCCGAACGCGGCGCGGCCCAGGATGAGCGCGGCGACCAGGGTGACCGCGTAGGACTCGAAGAGGTCTGCCGCCATGCCGGCGCAGTCGCCGACGTTGTCACCGACGTTGTCGGCGATGGTCGCGGCATTGCGGGGATCGTCCTCGGGAATGTTCTTCTCGACCTTGCCGACCAGGTCGGCACCGACATCCGCGGCCTTGGTGAAGATGCCGCCGCCGACTCTCATGAACATGGCGAGCAGGGCGGCGCCGAAGCCGAAGCCCTCCAGCACCCCCGGCGCGTCACCCTGGAACAGCAGCACGACCGCCGCCGCACCGATCAGACCGAGCCCGACGGTGCCCATACCGACCGCGCCACCGGTACGGAACGCGAGCCGCATGCCCTCCTCGCGGCCCGCCGCGCCGTGGCGCGCCGCGGCGGCTACGCGGACGTTGGCGCGCACCGCCAGCCACATCCCGAGATACCCGATCGCCGCCGAGAACACCGCACCGGCGACAAAGGCGACACTGCGCCCGATCCTGACGCCCTGGTCACCCGGCAGCAGGAACAGCAGTGCGGCCACGATGACGGCGAACAGCGCCAACGTGCGGAACTGCCGGTTGAGATAGGCAGCCGCGCCCTCCTGGATCGCCTTGGCGATCTTCTTCATCGAGTCCGGTCCCTCGTCCGCCTTGAGAACCTGGCTACGGAAGACCGCGGCCACTACCAGGGCGAGCACACCGATTGCGCCGACGACGGCGACGATGATGGTGTTGTTGTCGGAGAGGGTGATCGCGGCCTCGGCGGGCGCGGTAGCAGTCAACAGCGGCATCAACACTCCTTGGAACTTCTTGCTCGCGTCGGCGCCTGCCCGGTGCAGGCAACTCGCCGCCGGTACGTGCGTCCGCGTTGACGACGACCTCGACCGGATGAGCGGTGGCGAGTCTAGGGTGCTGACCGCGGTGGTGCGACGCCGCGTGACCCGACGTGCCCAGAATCACCCTCTTAGCTGGCACCCTTGGGGGGTGCGCGGGTCGTCGAATGCTTGGATCGGTCCCAGCCTGGCGGGCGTCCTTGACCCGGTGCTCGATGTGCTCGACGACCGGGCGACCTCGCTGGAGGCTCACGTCCGGATCCGGGACGCACGCGCGGGACGGGTCGCCGACTGGCCGGCGTGGGTACCCACCGAGGTGATGGCGGCGCTGGTCGGCAGCGGGGTGCACCGGTTGTGGGCGCACCAGGCACAGGCCGCCGAGTTGGTGTGGGGAGGCCGTCATGTGGTGGTCTCCACAGGTCCGTCCAGCGGCAAGACGCTGTGCTACGCGGTGCCCGCACTGTCGGCGGCACTGTCGGGTGCGACCACGTTGTACCTCAGCCCGACCACGGCGCTGGCCGCCGATCAGGCCGATCGGCTCCGGCGATTGGACGTGGCCGGGGTGACGCTGTCGGCGGTGGACGGTGACACCGCACAGCCGGAACGACGCTGGGCGCGCGAGCGGGCGCACCTCATGCTGTGCACCCCTGACCTTGTTCATCACAGTGTGCTGCCCGGTCACGAGAGGTGGCGGCGGTTTCTGAGCCGGCTGCGCTTCGTCGTCGTCGACGAGTGCCATGCCTACCGCGGGGTTTTCGGCGCGCACGTCTCGGCCGTGCTGCGACGGCTGTTGCGACTCGCAGCGCGCTACGGCGCCGACCCCGTGGTCATCGCCTGTTCGGCCACGGCGGCCGATCCGGCACCCTTCGCGAAGGCGTTGTGCGGTGTCGAGGTGGAGGTCGTCGACGATGACGCGGCGCCGCACCCACAGTCGGCGATGATCGTTCACGTCCCGGACTCGGCGGCCGGCGAGAGCGCGGACGTGATGGCCGCCCTGGTCTCGCGGGGCTTGCAGACCGCTGCCTTCACCGCCTCGCGGCGAGGTGCGGAGACAATGGCCCGCCGGGCGCAGCGCCGACTGGACCACGGCAGCAGCCCTGTCGTTCATGTCACCGACCAGGCCTCGCCGAGCGCGTCGCCGACGTCGATCGTGTCCTACCGGGGCGGGCACCTCGCGCAGGAGCGACGGGCGGTGGAGGCCGGGCTGCGCGAGCGATCGGTACTGGGAGTGGCGACCACGTCGGCGCTGGAAGTAGGGGTGGACGTGACTGGGCTCGACGTGGTCCTGCTGGACGGCTGGCCCGGGAGTATCACGTCGTTGCACCAGCGAGCGGGGCGGGCGGGGCGCGGTGAGCGGTCCGGCGTCACCGTGCTGGTAGCCGGTGACGACCCCATCGATTCCCACCTTGCGGCGCATCCGGACGCGATGTTGAGCCGGCCGGTCGAGGCGGGTGTCACCGATGTCGACAACCCGTACGTGCTCGCTCCGCACTTGGCGCTGGCGGCCATGGAGTCTCCACTGACGGCCGACGACCTGGCGATGTTCGGCCCAGCGGCACCCGACGTGGTGGCGGCACTGACTGAGCGCGGGGACCTGCGACACCGGCCCGCCGGCTGGTTCTGGGCGCGGGGCGCCGCTCCGGCGCCGGTCGACATCCGCAGCACGTCCGGGCGACCGGTCACCCTGATCGAGTCCGGGACCGGGCGGGTGCTGGGCACCGTCGCCGAGGCTCGGGCCCTGGAGGTCGCCCATCCTGATGCCGTCTACCTGCACCGACACGACACGTACCTGGTGGACAGCCTGGACCTCGATGAGGGCGTGGCGATGCTGCACGCGGAGGATCCAGGCTGGATCACGGTGCCCAAACGGACCGGTGACGTGGCGATCCTCGGACAGGACACCCAGCGGGAGTGCCGTGGCGCCCGGCTGACTTTCGGCACCGTCTCGGTGACCCGGCGGGTCGTCGGCTTCGTGCGGCGGGACCCCGTGACCGGGTTGGTCCTGGGTGAGGAGCGGCTCGACCTGCCCGAAAGGTCCTTCCTCACCCGCGCGGTCTCGTGGCTGCCGGCGGGGTCCGACGCCGGCACCGGCCCGTCGGACGCCGCGCTGCACGCCGCAGAGCACGTCCTGGTCGCCATGTTGCCGATGGTGGTGCCGTGCGACACGTGGGACGTCGCGGCCCACTGCGCGGTCGCTTCGGAGAACGGCCCTGCGCGCGTGACGGTGCACGACGCCTGGCCAGGGGGCGCGGGCTTCGCCGAGCGGGCGTTCTCGGCAGCCCAGGAGTGGCTGGCAGCCGCCGCCGATCGGTTGATCGGATGCGAGTGCGCGGCGGGCTGCCCGTCGTGTGTCATCCAGGTGGGTTGCGAGCGCCGCAACCACGGACTCGACAAGTTCGGCGCCGCACGCCTGCTGGGGTAATCGCGCCACTGTCGATACGGTGACGTTGCTCGCACATCGGCCAGGTCGCCCGTCGACCGGGCTTTAGAACGCCTCACCCGGCCTCACCGCGGCCGAGAAGGAGCCGGAATTGATCATCATCGGGATCCTATTGCTCGTCATCGCCCTCGCGGCTCTCGGTTTCGTGGCCTACGGCAGCGCCGACGCGGGCGCGGTCACGATCGATGCCTTCGGGCTGACGGTCGAGACGTCCGTGCTGGTGCTGTTCCTGTCCGGGGTCGCCGCGCTGCTGCTGGCCGTGCTGGGCCTGCTGGCGCTGCGCGCCGGAGCGCGCCGTTCGGCCAAGCGGCGCTCGGAGATCGGGCGGCTGCGCCGGGTGGAGGTCGAAGCGAAGGAGCGGCAGGAGGTGGAGGCCAAGCGGCAGTCCGAGGAGGCCGAGCACCAGGCCGCTGCCGCGTCGACCGCGGCAACAGCCGGAACCCCAGCAGCCACTGCCGACCACATCGCTGCCGACCCCACCCCGGCCAACCCCACCACGGC
>CAZEYA010000051.1:0-20991 GCA_964516515.1 uncultured Kineosporiaceae bacterium
GACGGTTCGCCGCACGTCGTCGCGGTGGGGTTCACCTACGACGCCGCCGCCCGCCTCGTCCGGGTGATCACCAGCGGGAGCAGCGTCAAGGTGCGCAACGCCAGGATCGGCGGGCGGGCGGTCGTGGCCCAGGTCGACGGCCGCCGGTGGCTGTCGATGGAGGGCCTCGCCGGGGTGAGTGACGATCCCGCCGACGTCGCCGAAGCCGAGGCTCGCTACGCCGTGCGCTACCGGCCGCCACGTCCCAACCCGACGAGAGTGGTCATCGAAATCGCGGTCGACCGCGTCCTCGGCAGCATCTGAACCCGATGCCGCTGCCGTGCGCCGAGGGAGGCAGCTCGCATCGCTGTAGTGTCTTGATCCGGAGGTCTCTGGCTGGTGAAGATCGGGTTCAACCTCGGCGGTGACGTGACCGGGAAGCCGGTGACCCCACGCATGGCGGTGGAGCAGGCCGCCGCCGCCGACCTGCAGGGTTACGCCACGGCGTGGACGGTCAACCTCACCAGGGCGGGTGAGGGGCTGAGCGTGCTGGCGGCAGCCGCCATGGTCACTGAACGGATCCGCCTCGGGGTCGGCGTGGTGCCGACGCACCCGAGGCACCCGAGCGCCCTCGCACAGCAGGCGATGACCGTGCAGGCGCTCAGCGGCGGCCGGGTGACGCTGGGCGTGGGGGTGTCGCACCGGCCGGTGATGACGGGCATGCTCGGCCTGGACTACGGCACACCGTTGCACCATCTGCGCGAGTACCTGTCGGTACTGGTGCCACTGGTGCGCACCGGTGCGGTGTCCTTCGAGGGCGAGTCCTACCGCGTCGACCTCAGCATCGACATCAAGGGCACGTCCCCGGTGCCGGTGCTGGTGGGTGTGCTGTCGCCGGCCAGCGCCCGGGTGGCGGGAGAGCTGGCCGACGGCATCATCACCTGGTTGGCGGGGCCCAGGACCATCGGCGGCCTGCTGGCGCCCGCCGTGCGGGAGGGTGGTCGCGGAGCCCAGGTGGTGGCCGGGGTCCCGGTCGTGGTGACGGATCGGGTGGCCGAGGTCACCGCCGCTGCCAACCGGGTCTTCGCCCGGTACGCCACGATGGAGAACTACCAGCGGCTCTACGACCGCGAAGGGGTGAGTGGCCCGGCGGACCTTGCCATCATCGGCCCCGAGCACGTGGTCGAGGACCGCCTTGCCGAGCTGGCCGCGGCTGGCGTGGACGAGCTATGGCCCGTCGTGTTCGAGGTGGGCGACGACCACGGCGAAGCCGAGCGCACTGCCGCCCTCCTCACCCGATCCGCCGGTGCCGCGTGACCACGACATCGTTGGCCCACGGCCGTACACCTGACCCGAGGTGACCATGAGCCCACGACGTGGCCTGGCAACGGCAGATCCCTGGGCGGTGGTGGCAGCGCTGCGCGTGGTCCCGGTGGCTGTCATCGACGATGCCGGGCAGGCTCAGCGACTGGGTGAGACGCTGGTAGCGGCGGGGCTGCCGTGCATCGAGGTCACACTGCGCACACCGGCCGCACTGGACGCGCTGCGCGACATCAGTGGAGTCGAGGGACTCCTCGCCGGCGCCGGGACGGTGATTCGGCAGCAGCAGGTCGAGGCCGCGCTCGACGCGGGGGCCCGGTTCATCGTGTCCCCCGGGCTCAGCCTGCCCGTCCTGCGGGCCTGCGCTCAGGCCGGGGTGCCATACCTCCCCGGCGTTGCCACGGCCACCGAGATCCAGCTGGCGCTGGACGAGGGCATCGACACGGTGAAGCTGTTCCCCGCCGAGCTCCTCGGCGGTCCCGCCATGATCTCGGCCCTGGCAGCGCCCTTTGGGGAGGTCCGCTTCGTGCCCAGCGGCGGCATCACGGCACACAACGCCGCCGGATATCTGGCGCTGCCGAACGTCCTGGCCATCGGCGGCAGTTGGATGGTCGCCCCAACGCTGCTGGCGGCGGGGGACTTCGCGGCCGTGGGCGAGCTGGCCGGAACGGTCGTATCAGCTGCAGCAAACATGCTTGGGGCGACATCCTGATCGTGCGCACGCTCAGCCCGTCGCCCATGTGCCTGGACGAGTATCAGCACGCGCCTGTGCTGCTGGACGCGATCAAGGCGGAGTTGAACGTCGATGGGCGCAAGCGACCACCAGAACGTCAGCGTCGAGAGCCTGTCGCAGGAATCACCGACCGCCCTGACCGAACGGGGCCATCTCGGCCCGGCCTTCCTCGCAGGCGTTCTGATCAATATGGGGAGCGCCTCCTACCATCAGGAGGACCGGCTGCACGTCATGGCCGCCGACCGACTGTGGACGGCGAACTGAGCAGCGGCACGCTGCCGCAAACTGCTCAGGCGTTGACGTGCACCCGGCGTCGCATCACGTCGACCACCTGGTCGAGGAAGGCGTCGACCGCGGCCTCGCGGTACCCGGCGCTGCCGTGCGCACCACGGAAGACGGCACGGCGGACGTCGTCGATGTCCAACTGGGCGCCGTTGATGAGGTGTCGATAGATGACGCGGCAGAGCCGGTCGACGTCGCCGCGGCGATAGCCCAGGCGGACGCCACCCTCCTGCGGGAACCGGGAGCCGTCGCCGCGTTCAAGCTGGGCGAGCACGGCCTCCTCGGCCTGCTGCGGGTCGGCCGGGTCGTAGCGGACCTCCCGCCCGGCGAAAGCGTCCTCGATCCGGTCCAGCGCGGCATCGACGTCCGCCACGGCGTACCCGTCACGGCGCAGATCGAAGCCGACGGTGCGGATGTGCCACGACGTGACCGATCCGGGTGGGCCGCCGGCATCCCATACCTGCTTGGCGCGGTCGAAGAACTCCTCGACCTGTGCGCGGTCGTAGCCACGCTCCCAACCCGCCGTCCGCGGGAACATCTCATCCGGTCGCTGTGCCGCCATGGGCGTCATCCTGCCTCGCTCGCTGCCAACTGTCCGCATGCACCGTCGATCTCACGGCCGCGGGTGTCGCGGACCGTAGTGGTAATCCCGGCGCTTCGAAGAATAGTGACAAACCGCTCCGCAACGCGAGGCTCCGATGCCGTCCACTTCGACCCCGGCGTCGGGTTCAGCGGAATCGGGTTGACGTGCACCCACCCCTTGCCGCGCCGGTTGAGTTCACGGGCCAGCAGCTCGGCGCGCCATGCCTGGTCGTTGATGTCGCGGATCAGGGCGTACTCGATGCTCATCCGGCGCCCGGTCCGCTCGACGTAGGCCCGGGCCGCGTCCAGCACGGCGGCGACCGGGAACCGGGTGTTGACCGGGACCAGCTCGTCGCGCAACTCGTCGTCGGGCGCGTGCAGCGACAGCGCAAGGGTGACCGCGAGGTCCTCGGCCGCCAGCTTCTCGATCGCGGGAACGAGACCGACGGTGGACACCGTGATTGACCGCGCCGAGACGCCGAGACCCGCGGGCGGCGGGTCGTTGAGCCGCCGCAGCGCGGCGCTGACAGCGCTGTAGTTGGCCAGCGGCTCGCCCATGCCCATGAAGACGACGTTGCTGATCCGCTCCCCTGCCCGTGCCGATGCCCGTACGGCCTGGTCGACGATCTCCGCGGTCGACAGGTTGCGGGTCAGGCCCTGCTGGCCGGTGGCACAGAACGGGCAGGCCATCCCGCAGCCGGCCTGGCTGGACAGGCACAGGGTGAGCCGGTCGGGGTAGCGCATCAGCACGCTCTCGACCAGCGCGCCGTCGAAGAGCCGCCACAAGGTCTTGATGGTGTCCCCGCCGTCGGCCTCGAACTCGCGGACCGGAGTCAGCAACGTCGGCATGGTGGCCGCCACCAGGGCCTCGCGGTCGCTGCCAGGCAGGTCCGTCATCCGCCCCGCGTCACCGGTGAATCGGGCGAAGTAGTGGTGCGACAACTGCCGTGCCCGGTAGCCCGGCCAGCCGGCCTCGGTCACGCTCGCCTCGCGCTCGGCGACGGTGAAGTCCGCCAGGTGCCGCGGCGGCTTGCCGGTCCGACGGGGCGTCAGGACCAGTGGCGCGGGGGTGCTCACCGTTCCATTGTCGCAACTGTGGGAACCCGATCGTGACGGCGACGGCTGTGGGCTCGCCTTTTCGGGACCGACGAGGTTGGCTGGAGCCATGACGAGCGTGTTGGACCCGACCGACGGATCACCGAGAGCCGCCACCACAGCGGAGCCGTACCTACCCCCCGACGACCTCGCCGCGCTCGACGCGTGGTTCCGCGCCGCCAACTACCTCTCCGTCGGCCAGATCTACCTGATGGACAACCCGTTGCTGACGCGCCCTCTGGAGGTCAGCGACCTCAAGCCGAGACTGCTCGGGCACTGGGGGACGACACCGGGCCTGAACTTCATCCACGCCCACCTCAACCGCACCATCACGCAGCGCGATCTGGAGATGATGTACATCATCGGACCCGGTCACGGCGGCCCCGGGCTGGTCGCCGCGGCGTGGCTGGACGGCACCTACAGCGAGGTCTATCCCGACATCACGCGCGATGCGGCCGGCATGGATCGGCTCTTCACGCAGTTCTCGTTCCCCGGCGGTGTCCCCAGCCATGTGGCGCCGGAGACACCCGGTTCGATCCACGAGGGGGGCGAGCTCGGCTATTCGCTCTCGCACGCGTTCGGCGCAGCGTTCGACAACCCGGGCCTGACTGTGGCCTGCATCGTGGGTGACGGGGAGGCGGAGACCGGGCCGCTGGCGGCGGCATGGCACTCGAACAAGTTCCTCAATCCCGCGGCGGACGGCGCGGTGCTGCCGATCCTGCACCTCAACGGCTACAAGATCGCAAATCCGACGATCCTGGCGCGCATCCCGGCCGAGGAGCTCGACTCCCTCATGATCGGCTACGGCTGGGCCCCGGTCACGGTGGCCGGCGACGACCCGGAGCAGATGCACCACCTGTTCGCGCAGGCTCTGGACGCCTGCCTCGACGCGATCGCCGCCATCCAGCAGCGGGCGCGCGAAGGCGGGGACCTCACCCGGCCGCGGTGGCCGATGATCATCCTGCGAAGCCCTAAGGGGTGGACGGGCCCGAAGGAGATCGACGGTAAGCCGGTGGAGGGCAACTGGCGCTCGCACCAGGTGCCGTTCTCCGACACCCGGACCAACCCGGAGCACCGCGCGATCCTCGAGAACTGGATGCGGTCCTATCGCCCCGAGGATCTCTTCGATACCGCTGGCGTGCCGATCCCGCTGATCACCGCCCTGTCGCCGGCCGGCGACCGCCGGATGAGCGCATCGCCCCACGCCAACGGTGGGCTGCTGCTGCGCAGCCTGCGGCTGCCTGCCTTCGAGGACTACGGCATCGACGTCGCCCACCCCGGGACCATCACGGACGAGGCGACGGCAACGCTCGGGAAGTTCCTCCGCGACGTCATGCTCCGCAACGCCGAGGCGCAGAACTTCCGGGTGTTCGCCCCGGACGAGAACAACTCCAACCGCCTGCAGGCCGTGCTGGACGTGACCGACCGGACCTGGGAAGCGGAGATCATCCCTTCGGACACGAGCCTCGCGGTCAACGGCCGCGTCATGGAGATCCTCTCCGAGCACACCTGCCAGGGCTGGCTGGAGGGGTACCTGCTGACCGGGCGACACGGGTTCTTCTCCTGCTACGAGGCGTTCATCCACGTTGTGGACTCGATGGTCAATCAGCACGCCAAGTGGTTGAAGGTCACCCGCGACCTGGAGTGGCGACGCCCCATCGCCAGCCTCAACTACCTGCTGACCTCGCACGTCTGGCGCCAGGACCACAACGGCTTCAGCCATCAGGACCCGGGCTTCATCGACCATGTCGTCAACAAGAAGGCCGACGTCATCCGGGTGTACCTGCCACCGGACAGCAACACGCTGCTCTCCGTCGCCGATCACGCGCTGCGTAGCCGCGACTACATCAACGTCATCGTCGCAGGCAAGCAGCCTGCACTGCAGTACTTGTCGATGGACGCCGCGGTCATCCACTGCACCAAGGGCATCGGCATCTGGGACTGGGCCAGCACCGATGCGGGCGCCGAACCGGACGTCGTCATGGGGTGCGCGGGTGACGTGCCGACGATGGAGACCCTGGCGGCGGTCGACGTCCTGCTCGGATTCTTCCCTGAACTCAAGATCCGCGTGGTGAACGTGGTCGACCTGATGCGGCTGATGAGCGAGACCGAGCACCCTCACGGCTTGGCCGACCGGGAGTTCGACAGCCTGTTCACCCGTGACAAGCCGATCGTGTTCGCCTATCACGGCTACCCGTGGCTCATCCACCGGCTGACCTACAAGCGGTTCAACCATGACAACCTGCACGTCCGGGGGTACAAGGAGGAGGGCACCACGACGACGCCGTTCGACATGTGCGTGCTCAACCAGATCGACCGGTTCCACCTGGCGATGGACGTCATCGACCGGCTGCCGCAACTCGGGGACCGCGCGGCCTACGCCCGGCAGGCGCTGCAGGATCAGCTGATCACCCACCGCCGCTATGTACGTACGCACGGTCAGGACCTACCGGAGATCGCCGACTGGACCTGGCGCCGCTAGGCAGCTGCCGAGCAGTGACGGTCGCCTACGGCGCGAGGACGAGCAACAGCACGTAGGCGACCGGCGCGGCCGGCAGAAGTGAATCCAGGCGGTCCATGACTCCGCCATGACCTGGCAGCAGGCTGCCCATGTCCTTCATCCCGAGGTCACGTTTCAGCAGCGACTCGCTGAGGTCGCCGACCGTGGCCGCAGCCGTGGCGGCGACACCGAGGAGCACCCCTACCCACCACGGCGATCCCATCAACAGGGCCACCGATACGCCGCCGGCAACCGCCGCCAGCAGGGCGGATCCGGCCACGCCCTCCCACGACTTGTGCGGGCTGATCCCCGGGGCCAGCGGATGCCGGCCCCAGAACGAGCCGAACAGGTACCCCCCGACGTCGCTGGCGATCGTGACGATGAGGAAGGTCATGACGCGTTGCACGCCGTCGGGTGCGGCGAGCATGAGGACGGCGAAGCCCGCCAGGTAGGGAACGTAGGCGGCGGTGAAGATGCCGGCCGTCACGTCTCGGACGGCGTCGCCGCCCTCGAAGACCCGCCACCACAGGATGGCCGTGCTGGTCAGCGCGAAACTGACGAACAATGCGTCGGCACCGGATGCGTAGGCCGAGGCGAGCATGCCCACTCCCCCGATGACCGTGGGGACCAGCGGAATGCGGATCCGGCGCGCCCGAAAGGCGTTCGCGATCTCCCAGATCGCCACGATCACCGCGATCGCGGTGAGGACGACGAATCCCTCGCGTCGCAAGAACAGCGACAGCACCACGGCCAGTCCCAGTGCCAGGCCGACACCGATGGCTACCGGCAGGTTCCGTCGGGCCGGATCACGCCGCCGGGGCCGGGCCATCGCGGCGCCGTCTCGGGTATCAGGCCCGGCGCCGGCCTGGGCATCGCCGGCCGCCGCCGCCACATCACCCCCCGCCGGCGCCCGGTCCCCGGTCTCGACCCGCCGCTCGCCGCGCGTGACTGCCCCAGCGCGCCGCCCCCGTCGGGGGGCGGCACCGTCCGCGGGCGCGCCCGGTACGGTATCGGCGGCTCGCGAGGACGCGGCGGCAGGGAAGGGGTCCACGGCTCAGACCTCGAGGAGTTCGGATTCCTTGGCTTTCAGTGCCTCGTCGACGGAGTCGACATACCGCTTCGTCGCGGCCTCCAGCTCCTTCTCGGCCCGGCTGCCTTCGTCCTCGCCCACCTCGCCGGCCTTGACCACCCGGTCGAGCTCCTCCTTGGCCCGGCGCCGGATGTTACGGACGGAGACCCTGGCCTCCTCGGCCTTCGAGCGGGCGAGCTTGATGTAGTCCTTGCGGCGGTCCTCGGTCAGCGACGGCAGCATCACCCGGATGACGGTGCCGTCGTTGGTGGGGTTGACGCCGAGATCGCTGTCGCGCAGCGCCTTCTCGATGTCACCCATGACCGACTTGTCGTACGGCGTGATCAGCACGGTCCGGGCCTCGGGGATCTGGAACGAGGCCAACTGCTGCAGGGGGGTCGGCGTGCCGTAGTACAGCACGGTGATCTTGTTGAACATAGCCGGGTTGGCGCGGCCGGTCCGGATCGCGGCGAAGTCCTCTTTGACGACCTCGATGGCCTTGGCCATCTTCTCCTCGGCCTCGCCGAGCGTCTGCGTGATCACGTGCTCTCCTCAACTGGTACTGCCGGCCGACCGGGTGTCCGCCTTCGTGCTCGCACGTGGTGACGGTGTCAACCGGTGACGAGTGTCCCGATCCTCTCACCAACCAGCGCCCGTGTGACGTTGCCCGTGCCCTCCATCCCGAAGACCACCATGGGCAGGTCGTTGTCCATACACAGGCTGAATGCGGTGGAATCGACCACCTTGAGCCCGCGACGCAACGCCTCCACGTACGTCACGGTGTCCAACCGGATGGCATCTGCGTGCGTCCGGGGGTCACCGGTGTACACGCCGTCGACGCCGTTCTTGGCCATGAGCACGGCATCCGCCTGCACCTCCAGCGCCCGCTGGGCCGCGACGGTATCGGTGGAGAAGTACGGCAGGCCCGCGCCCGCCCCGAAGATCACGACGCGGCCCTTCTCGAGGTGACGGATAGCCCGGCGGGGGATGTAGGGCTCGGCGACCTGGCCCATCGTGATGGCGGTCTGGACCCTGGTGTGCACCCCGGCCTGCTCCAGGAAATCCTGCAGCGCCAGGGCATTCATCACCGTACCGAGCATGCCCATGTAGTCGGCGCGGGAGCGTTCCATGCCCCGCTGTGACAGCTCGGCGCCACGGAAGAAGTTGCCACCGCCGGTGACCACCGCGATCTGGATGCCATCGGCGGCCGCCGCGGCGACTTCCTTGGCCATCCGGGCGACGATGTCCGGATCGACACCCACTGCGCCGCCACCGAACGCTTCACCGGACAGCTTGAGCACCACCCGGCGGGCGCCGTCGGGATCGGAGACGGAATTGGTCACCCGTCGCACGGCCGTGGCTCGTTCCCCGTTCAGCACCGCGCTGATCAGGATCCGACCCGGAACCTGACAAACCCGGTAGCGGTCAGTCCGGCGTCCTTCAGCACGGCGCCGATGACCTTCTTGTTGTCCTTGGTGAACGCCTGCTCCAGCAGCACGTTCTCCTTGAGGTAGCCCCTGACCCGACCCTCGACGATCTTGGGCATAGCGGCCTCGGGCTTGCCCTCCTCGCGTGCCGTCTCCTCGGCCAGCCGACGCTCGGTGGCCAGGACCTGCGGGTCGATGTCCTCGGCCCGCAACGCCGTCGGTGACATGGCGGCGATATGGAGGGCGACGTCGCGGGCCGCCTGCCGCGCGCCGTCGTCGCCCGCACCGGACACGGCGAGCAGGACGCCGATCTGCGGTGGCAGGTCGGGGCTGGTGCGGTGGAGGTAGGACGTGACGTGCTCGCCGGTCAATCGGGCGACACGGCGCAATTCGATCTTCTCGCCGAGCGTGGCGTTGCCCTCGTCGAGCAGCGCGGCCACCGTTGTGCCGGGGCTCACCTCGGTCTCGGTCAGCGCAGCGGCGTCGGTCGCGCCGGAGCCGACCGCGGTCTTGAGCACCCGGTCGGCGAGCGCGCGGAAACGGTCGCCCTTGGCGACGAAGTCGGTCTCGCAGTTGACTTCGACGATGACACCGACCGTGTCGGAGACCTCGGCCGCGACGAGGCCGTTGCTCGCGCTGCGGCCTTCCCGCTTGGTGACCCCCCGCAGGCCCTTGACCCGCAGGAACTCGACCGCCTTGGTCATGTCGCCGTCGGCCGCGTCCAGGGCCTTCTTGACGTCGAGCATTCCGGCACCGGTCCGCTCACGCAGAGCCTTGATGTCGGCGGTGGTGTAGCTGGGCATCCCTCGTCCTTCCGGATCGATCGGCGACTGACGCCGGGTCAGGCGTCTTGGGTCTGGGTGGGTGTGTCCGTGGCGTCGGTCACGGTGAGCTGGTCCGAGCTGGTCGAGGCATCGGCCGTGTCGATGTCGGCGGTGTCGATGTCGACGGTTACAGCCGCCACGCTCTCGACGGCATCGGGGGACACGGCAACCGCGGTCGCTGCCAGGGCCGCCGCCTCGTCCGCTGTCGCCTCGGGTGCCGTCGCCTCTGGTGCTGTCGGCTCGGGTGCTGTGGCCTCGGGTGCTGTGGCCTCGGGTGCTGTGGGCACCACGGGACCTGACGGGGCAACCGAAGCTGCCGGAGCGGCCGACTCCTCAAGTGCGGCACTCGGCTGCGACGGCACCAGGGGTGCGGCCGCCGGTGCGCCCGAGCCGGCGAGCAGTTCGCGCTCCCATTCCGCGAGCGGCTCGCTGCCGGCCGCGGCCCCGTTGTTGCCGGCGGGCGGGTTGGAGCGGGCCATCAGGCCGGCGGCCACGGCGTCGGCGATCACCCGGGTCAGCAGGGCCACGGATCGGATCGCGTCGTCGTTACCCGGAATCTTGAAGTCGACCTCGTCCGGGTCGCAGTTGGTGTCGAGGATCGCGATGACCGGGATGCCGAGCTTGTGCGCCTCGTCGACGGCGAGGTGCTCCTTCTTGGTGTCGACGATCCACACCGCACTGGGGATCTTGCCCATGTCCCGGATGCCGCCGAGCGTCTTCTCCAGCTTGTCCTTCTCGCGCCGGAGCACGAGCAATTCCTTCTTTGTCAGCGACGAGCCGGCTACGTCGTCGAAGTCGACTACCTCGAGCTCGCGGAGCCGCTGCAGTCGCTTGTTCACCGTCTGGAAGTTGGTGAGCATCCCGCCCAGCCACCGCTGGTTGACGTACGGCATACCGACGCGAGCGGCCTGCTCCGCGATCGGTTCCTGGGCCTGCTTCTTGGTCCCGATGAACATGATGCTGCCGCCCCGCGCGACGGTGTCACGGATGAACTCGTACGCGTTGCCGATGAGCTCCAGCGACTGCTGCAGGTCGATGATGTAGATGCCGTTGCGCTCGGTGAGGATGAACCGCTTCATCTTGGGGTTCCAGCGCCGGGTCTGGTGCCCGAAGTGGACCCCGCTCTCGAGCATTTGACGCATCGTGACGACGGCCATGCCGACGCACTCCTTCCGGCGTCCTCAGGACGCCCGTCTCGGTTGCATCCGCCCGGTGGGCGGATCCTGGTGCCCCGGCCGCAGATGAACCCTGGAACAGGGACCGAGTCGACGACCGGCCCGCGAGGTACGGCGGGCGGCGGGCACGTGAAGTCAGCCGCAGGGCGGCCGCAGGGCACACGTTACCCCAGATCGTCGTCCGGCGGCCTGGGTGTCCACAGGGGCCGGCAGCTGGGCCCGTTCACAGCGAACGGCCCTACGACGGGGGGCCGAGCGGCGGGCGGGCCATCGTCATCGCATGTCGAACACCCGTCGTCGGCCGCGGCGCGCCCCCCTGCGCGTCCTGTCCGTCACCCTTCTGTTCCTCCTTGTCGCGACATCGCTCTGGCCCGGTCCCGGCGCACAGGCCGACACATCGCCGGGGGCTGCCGATCGGGCGGGGACAACGACCTTGCGAGCCCCGACGCGGTTCGTGCTGCCGATCGAGTTCGCAGCGGTGGCGCGTCCGTTCGCCGCACCGGCACATCGGTATGCCGCCGGGCACCGTGGCGTGGACCTCGTGACAGGCGCCGGCGCGACGGTATTGGCGCCGGCTGACGGGGTGCTCGCGTTCGTCGGTCGGGTGGCGGGCCGGCCCGTGGTGGCCATCGACCATGGCGGTGGCCGGCGGTCCGCCATCGAGCCGGTGACGTCGCACGCAGTTGCGGGCGATCCGGTCCGACGGGGGGAACCGATCGGGTCGGTCGGGGAGGGCGGTCATTGCCACGAGGTGTGCGTGCACTGGGGCGTGCGACACGACGGCGAGTACGTCGACCCGATGAGTCTCGTCGAGCGCCGGGTGATCCTGCTGCCGTTGGGCACCCCATGGACCTCCGGTCGCCGACCGCACTAGCATCAAGGCGACATATCGAGCCCTTGGGGAAACAGTGCTTGTGGTCCGCAACCGCCGGGTCGGTTCCGTGTGTGTTGGTCGTCGCGACAGCCTTCGCGCTGGGCGGATGCGCTGCCATCCCTGGAGTGCTACGCGGGGGTGACTCGGCGTCGGCCACTCCCACCGAAGAGAGTCCGGTCGCTCCCGTGTCCAGCCTGGACACGGTCGAGTCGGCCGTCATCCGCATTGTGGCCGAAGGCAGTTTCGTCGACCCCGAACAGGGCGAGTTGCCGAACGTCGCCGGCTCCGGCTCGGGCTTCGTCATCAGCGAGGACGGCGTGGCCGTCACCAACAACCACGTCGTGACCGGTGCGGCTTTGCTGGACGTCTACATAGCGGGCGAGGAAGAGCCCCGCAACGCCCGCGTTCTCGGGGTCTCCGAATGCTCGGACCTCGCAGTCATCGACATCGAGGGAGAGGGCTTCGACACCCTGGGCTGGGCGTCGGAAATGCCCGGCGTGGGCGAGGAGGTCTATGCAGCGGGGTATCCCCTGGGCGAGTCGGCGTTCACCCTGACCAAGGGGATCGTCTCGCGCGCCTCGGCGCCCGGGGAGTCGAGCTGGGCTTCCGTGGACTCGGTACTACTTCATGACGCCACCATCAATCCCGGAAACTCGGGTGGGCCGCTGGGGGACGCCCGCGGCCGGGTCGTCGGTGTCAACTACGCCGGCGACACCGCGGCGGGCCAGTGCTTCGCGATCTCCACCGACGAGGCGTTGCCGCTGATCGACGACCTCAGAGCCGGTCGTGACCAGACGACGATCGGCGTCAACGGGGAGGCCTTCGTCCTGGAGGACGGCAGCTCCTGAATCTGGGTCTCCTCCGTCGATACGGGCTCACCCGCCAGCACCACGAGCGTCGCAGGCGGGGACGTCATCACTCGGTTGGAGAATCTGGTCGTCGGCACCGACGGCACGATGAGCGACTACTGCGACGTGCTTCGTAGCAACACGGCCGATGATGTCCTGACGATCGAGGTGCTCCGGACATCGACCAACGAGGTGCTCGCGGGCCAGCTCAACGGCGCGGAGCTCGAAACAGTCCAGACGTTCGCCCGCGAGCTGCAGGACCAGGTGCCGGACGGGGCCGGCTCAGGCGAGGGCTACACCGAGTACTACGAGGTCCGTGACGACAGCGGCGCGATCGTCGTCAGCGTCCCGGTGGAGTCCGACGAGGTGAACGGACAGGGCGAGGTGCTCGATGACGGCAGCACATGGCCCGCACTGCGGGTGTCGCCCGACTTCAGCGGGTTCGACGGCGGGTACTCCGCCCCGGGGGCGATCATCGCCGCCTCCAGTGACCTCGCCGTGCTGACACCCGAGGACGTGCTCGACGCCTTCAGCCAAGACGTGGTGGGAACAGACTGCGCAGCGGCCGGGCGTCAACCGTACGACGACGGCGTGTGTGTAGGCACTTACGAGCTGCACGCCGCATGTGGCGGTACCGAGACCGTCATCGTCCTGCTGGCAGCCAAACCGGTCGACGGGTCGTTCATGGTGATCGTGGCGGTCCAGGCCACCAGCGACAGTGACCTGGCAGCACTCGACCGGATCCTTGACAGCTTCGCCGTCGTCGGGGACGTGTAGCTCAGCCCGGGAAGCTCGCGGCGCCGAGCTTGGCCCGGAGCTGGATGACAGCCTTGCTGTGCATCTGGCAGATCCGGGACTCCGTGACTCCGAGCACTCGGCCGATCTCGGCGAGTGTCAGCCCCTCGTAGTAGTAGAGGGTCACTACGATCTTCTCGCGCTCGGGCAACTGGTTGATCGCCCGTGACAGCAGGAACTTGGTCTCCTCGGACTCGAACGCCTGGACCGGGTCCTCGGCCTTGGGATCTTCCAGGGTGTCGATGAGCGACAACTTGTCACCCCGCTCGCCGCCGACGTTGAGCAGTTCGTCCAGCGCCACCACGTTGACGTAGGAGACCTTGGAGAACACCTGCTGCAGTTCTGGGACCGCCATTCCTAGGCGCTCGGCCACCTCGGCGTCCGTGGGCGCCCGGTGCAGCTCGCTCTCCAGGGACGCATATGCCCGTTCGATCTCGCGCGCCTTGCTGCGAATGGACCGCGGTATCCAGTCGATCGACCGCAGTTCGTCGATGATGGCGCCGCGAATTCGGCTGATCGCGTACGTCTCGAACTTGATGGCCCGATCGATGTCATATTTATCGATGGCATCGATCAGGCCGAAGATGCCATAGGACACGAGATCGGCATGTTCGACATTAGAGGGCAAACCCACACCGACGCGTCCCGCCACATACTTGACCAGTGGCGAGTAGTGGATGATCAGACGTTCTCTTATCGCCTGGTCGCCCGACTCCTTGTACGCGGCCCACAATTGTGCCAGGGCCTCGGCGTTTCGATCGTGCGCGGATGCGGCGGCCGCCGCCAGTTCGTCGCCGGTCGGTTCTGCGTCGGCGGACACGATCGGGTCGTCGCCAGTACGGAGTCGCGGCGGGACATCACCGGTCGCGAGGGTGGAGGTAGGCATGTGACGAGGTCTCCGTCATGCTCGGGGATGGGCCTGGCTGTATACCGACGTGAGCCGGGACAGTGAAACGTGGGTGTAAATCTGCGTGGCTGACAGCGTAGCGTGACCGAGTAACTCCTGTACGCAGCGAAGGTCGGCGCCACCGTTTAGGAGGTGCGTGGCTGCGCTGTGTCGCAGAACGTGCGGAGAAATCGTGCCGAGTCCGGCATCTTCGGAGATTCGATTCACCCGGTCACGGGCTTGACGAACACCAAGCCGCCGACCGGCCGCGCCCAGCAGCAGAGCCGGTCCCGACGCGTCGACCGCCAGTTCGGGACGACCAAGCCTCAGATATCGGTCTATCGCCGCCATGGCCGGTTCACCGATAGGGACGATTCTCTCCTTTGCTCCTTTTCCGAGCACCCGGATCAACCCGTCCCCCGAAGCGACGTCATCGATGTCGAGGCCCACCAGCTCCGCGACACGGATACCGCCGCCGTAGAGCACCTCCACGACGACGTGGTCGCGCATCCCCAGCGCGGAGTGCGCGGCGTGCGCAGCCGCGTCACACAGCGTCCCCGCATCGGCTGCGGAGACAGGCCTGGGCAGACTGCGGCCCGGGCGGGGACCTGCGAGGCTCCCAGTAGCGGCGTCCGGTTCACTCAGGCCCATCCGATCCAGCCACCTGGCGAATGCCCGAGCGGCCGCCGCCCGCCGCGCGAGCGTCGCCGGCGCCCAGCCCGCTTCATGCCCATCGCGTAACCAACGCCTCGCTCGACCGAGAGTGACGTCCTGGGCAGAACTGCCCCCTCCGGCAGCAACATGACCGAGCAGGGAATCGACGTCACCGCCGTATGCCCGCACGGTGTGCACGGAACGACCGGACGCGTCGGCCAGCCACGCCACGAATCCTGCGGTCAGCGCCGCTGCCCACTCCGGTGGTTGCGCTGCGACGGCGTCCCGGGAGGCAGCCATGCAGCCGTTATACGCGGTGACCCCACTGCGCGTGGGGATGCGGCTGCAGTCGATGCGGGACTGGGCGTTGGGCGGTTCAGCTGGTCCCGAGCCGGCCACGCCGGCCGACTCGAATCCAGCCGCCGTCCTGGCGCGCCACCGTGGCGGTGTGCTCGAGGTCGAGCAGTATCGACCGCACGTGACCGACATCCAGGCCCGCAACCAGGGCCACCTGCGCCGTGGACATGCCGTCGATGGACGACAGGCACGCCACCACCCGTTGCGGCAGCAGGCCGGCACCCGGCACTGCCTGCGGCCCGTCGACCGGACCGACGTCGAGCAGCCCCTGCCCCATCGGCGAGGAGAGCTCGATGACATCGCCGACGTCCCGGACCAGCGTCGCGATGCCGTCCCGGATCAACTCGTGGCAGCCCACACTGGTGACAGCCGTCACCGGGCCTGGCACGGCGCCGACGTGCCGGCTCAAGGCCATGGCAGCCCTCGCGGTGCCCGCCGCGCCCGACCGCGACGCCGCCTCCACCACGACGGTCGTCGCGGTGAGAGCGGCGATCACCCGGTTGCGCTGCAGGAACCGCCACCGCTGCGGGGCCGAACCGGGTGGCAGTTCACTGATCACCGCTCCCCCGTCGGCCACGATTCGATCGAGCAGATCGGCATGAGCCGTCGGGTAGGCCCGATCGACGCCGCAAGCCATGACCGCGACCGTTGCGACCCTCGCGTCCCCGGCGCCGGGATGACCTGCCAGGGCACCCCGGTGCGCTCCGGCGTCGATGCCATATGCCGCTCCCGACACCACGGTCCAACCCTGGGCCGTCAGGTCGCACGCCAGCTCGGTCGCGACGTGCTGGCCGTAGGAGGAGCAGGCACGAGCACCCACGATCGCGACACCGCGGCGAGACAGGTCGGCGGCACCGTCGGCACGTGGTAGCCGGCCGCGCACCCACAGGCACGCCACTGGACCCAGGTCGGCAGCCTCCAAGTCGTCCAGCCCGAGCGGCCACGTGGCGTCACCGGGCACCGTGACGTGGATACCGAGCTTGGCCACCGCCCTCAGCAGGCCAGCGGTCGAGGAGGTCAGTGCCTTGTGCCGAGCCTGCCACCGCGGCGGCCCGTGCCCCGACCACAGCCGCCGTGCCACTCCCAGCCACCCGTGCTCGGCAACCTCGCCCGACAGTCCCGGGTCACCCGGTTCCACGACACGGGACAGGTGTGCCCTCGCGGTCCGCTCTTCCCGTGCCGTCTCCGGGTCGCCGGCATTCGCGGTCGAGTGACTCACACCGCCCCCCTGCTCCGCAGCTCCAGGGCCTCGTCCAGCTCGGCCTGACCGGGTTGGAGCACCCCCGCCAAGTCAGCCAGCGTCCATGCCACCCTGATGCACTTGTCCAGGCCCCGGCCGGTCAAGTACCCATGATCGACGGCGGTGGTCAGCCGCCGCAGTCGACCTGGCGGCAACCGGAACGGGGGCGAGCGCAGCACCTGGCCGGGGACGGCCGCGTTGGAACCGATGCCGTGAGCGGCCCACCGTCGCATCGCGACCGCCCTGGCCTGCGACACCCGCGCCGCCACCGTCCGGCTGTCCTCGCCCTCGCCGTCGCCGCCCCACCGGGCCGCGCTCACCGCTGGCAGGTCCACCTGCAGGTCCACCCGGTCCAGCACCGGGCCCGACAACCGGGCGCCGTATCGGCGCCGTGCCACCGAGGTGCACGAGCAACTACTGGCCTGCCCGGCGCCGCACGGGCACGGGTTGGCGGTCAGCACCAGGATGAATCGCGCCGGCAACCGGGCGGTGCCCCGGGAACGGTGGATGACCACCTCGCCTTCCTCCAGAGGCTGCCGCAGCGCCTCGATCACCGAGCGGCCGAACTCGGGCGCCTCGTCGAGGAACAGGACCCCGGCGTGGGCACGACTGATGGCGCCCGGCCGCGGGACGCCGGACCCCCCGCCGACGACAGCGGCGACTGATGCAGTGTGATGGGGGTTCTCGAACGGGGGCCGGCGGATCAACCCGTTCGACGGCAACGTGCCGGAGACCGAGTGGATCGCGGTGACGGTCAACGCATCGGTATCGTCGAGATCCGGCAGTAAACCCGCTAACCGGGCCGCAAGCATGGTCTTGCCCGCACCGGGTGGACCCTGCAACAAGGCATGGTGACCGCCCGCGGCCGCCACCTCGAGCACCCGACGGCCCACAGGCTGCCCGACGACGTCTCGCAGATCGGCGCGCGGCGCAGGCGAGGGCACCGACTGCGTTCGCGGTGGGTCATCCAGCACGAGGTCGGGATCACCGCGGTGGTGGGCTACCGCCTCGCGCAGCGTTGAGACCCCGGTCACGGTGACACCTGGCACCAGCCGGGCCTCGGCCGCGTTCTCATAGGGCACGAGGACTTCACGGACGCCGCCCTTGACCATGCCCATCACCAGCGGCAGCACCCCGCGCACCGGCCGCACCCGGCCGTCGAGACCCAGTTCCCCGATGTGAGCGACCGCCCTGACCCCGGCCGGCACCAGTCCCCCGGCGGCGAGCACGCTGATGCTCATGCCCAGATCGAGACCGGAGCCGACCTTCGGCAGCGACGCAGGCGACAAGTTGACGGTGACCCTGGCCTGCGGTGGCGCATGGCCCGAGGCCAGCAGGGCACTGCGCACCCGATCCCGGGACTCCAGGACCGCGGCGTCGGGCAGACCGACGACCGTCCAGGCGATCAGTCCGGGACTGACATGGCTCTCGATCTCGACGACGTGCCCGTCGAGACCGACCAAGGTGGCGCCCAGGGTCTGACCTAGTCCCATCTCAACCCACCGCCCTCAGGTGGGACACGACGGCCGCGCCGGTCGGGGGCCGCCGGACGGTCACCACGTCGATCCGGACTCCAGCGGTGCCGACCTGAGTGGTCCGCAGGTAAACCCCCGCCAGCCGGCGCAACCGGCCCAGCTTGGCCGGCGTCACCGCCTCCAGCGCGCTACCGCAGGCCTCGGAGCGCCGGGTCTTGACTTCCACGACCACGGTGGTGTCGCCGTCGAGCGCGATGATGTCCAGCTCGCCGGGAACGTCGCGGTCGGGACTGCGCCAGTTCCGCTGGACGACCTGCAGGCCCGACTCCGTCAGGTAGCGCGCGGCGATCCGCTCGCCGTACCTCCCGACACCATCTTTCGCAGCCATACGAGCAGCCTGGCCGTTACCTCCCGGCGTTCGCGGACCGTCGAATCCCGCCTGTGGACCCGTGGGCCCAGGTGAGGCTGTGGATCGCGCATCGGGGCGAGCGCGGCAAATCAGCCGGAGAAGCCGGATCGGGGTACCTGCAGGTCGGACTTGGCCAGTTCCTCGACGTTGACGTCCTTGAACGTAATGATGCGGACGTTCTTCACGAAGCGCGCGGGCCGGTACAGGTCCCAGACCCAGGCGTCGGCCAACCTCACGTCGAAATAGACCTCGCCTGCAGCCGAGCGGGGCTGAACGTCGACGCTGTTGGCCAGATAGAAGCGTCGCTCGGTCTCCACGACGTAGGTGAACAGCCCGACGACGTCACGGTACTCGCGGTACAGCTCCAGTTCCAGGTCCGCCTCGTAGCGTTCGAGGTCCTCCGCACTCATGACCGGACCAGCTCCGACTCGATGTCCATCAGGACATCCTGCCCCGTCAATCTGGCGCTACGGCCGAGCAGGTTCCACGATCTGCGGTGCAACGCGCACGTCCCGTGCTCTCGTAGCGCCGCCGCATGTTCGGGCGCCGCGTACCCTTTGTTCTCCACCCAGCCGAAGCGCGGGTCGGCCTGGCCGTGAGCCACCATCATCCGATCCCGGGCCACCTTGGCCAGGACAGACGCGGCCGCCACAGCCGCACACCGCTGATCGGCCTTGATCACCAGCTGCACCGATGGCCGCACCGGGGGCGCGAGATCCTGCCCGGCCAGGTCGCGGACCGGCAGCGCGGGCCGGGTCAGCCAGTCGTAGGACCCGTCGAGGACGACGTGCTCGACGCTCAGTGCCAACGCCTCGAACGCCCGCAGACCCGCTACCCGCAGGGCCACGAGGATGCCCCAGGCGTCGATCTCGTCGTTGCCCGCGTGAGCGACCGCCCACGCAGGTGCCCACCGTCTGATCCGAGGTTCGAGCCGTTCCCGTTCAGCCGGCGTCAGGAGTTTGGAGTCGTGCAGCCCCCGGGGGGCCGTCGCCGTCGCGGCGGTCACGGCCACCAGCCCGACCGTCACGGGTCCGGCCAGGGCTCCGCGACCGACCTCGTCCATACCCGCCACCACGCCGAGGCCACTGGCCCGCATCGCCGACCGGGCCAGCCGCAATGACGGTGGCACGGCCTTGACCGCGCTCGCGGTGGGTCGCTGCCCTCGTGAGGCGGTCTGAGACGTCGAGCTCACTTCACGCCATCGAGTTGTCCGACCCCGTCGAAAACCCCCACGGGGCGACCCAACCAATCCCACCTCGCCAATGGCCACGAGACCAGCACGGCGCGGCCGACGACGTTGTCCAATGGCACGGCGCCGGCCGACAGGTCACCGTCGACCGCATGGAACCTGGAGTCGCGCGAGACGCTGCGGTGATCGCCCATCACCCACAGCGCGCCATCCGGCACGGTCACCTGGAACTCCTCGGCGCTGGGCTGGTCGCCGGGGTACAGGTAAGAGGATTCATCGATGGGCTGGTTGTTGACCAGCAGGCTGCCGTTGGCGTCGCAGCACTTGACGTTGTCACCGGGCAGGCCGACCACCCGCTTGATGAGGTGCTCGCCGGAGTTCGCCGGCAGCAGTCCGACGAAGGTCAGCGACTGGTTGAGCAGGCTCTGCTGCTGCGGTGAGTCCACGCCGTCCAGCCAGCCACCCGGGTCGAGGAAGACCACGACGTCACCCCGCTGCAGCGACAGCGGACCCGGCTCCAGCTTGCTGACCAGCACGCGGTCGCCGATGAGGAGAGTGTCCTCCATCGACGCCGAGGGAATCTTGAAGGGCTGGACGAGGAACGTCTTGATCACGATGGCGATGGCGAGCGCCACGGCGACCGTGCCCAGCACCTCGCCGGCATCGCGCAGCAACCGGTCACGCAGCGAGGGCGGGGGTTGCTTGCCTCCCGAGGACTTGGCTGACTTCCTGCCTGACCGCTGTGCCGATCTGTGGGTCGATTCCTGCGCCCGGTGGGGCACGGCAGTGCCGCCGTCGCTTGGCCAGGCGGCCGAGGAACTCGGCGTTGCACCGTTCGGGATGGCCGGCGGGCCGTCGTACCGAAGGCCGTCCACGGCCGCGGCCCCGAACGACATCGACCGGTAGGCCCGCGGGTCGGCCACCGGAATCGCCTCGGTGTCATCGGTGTCGACCGGCTGCTGCCGAGTGAACGGGGTGGGCTCATCGGCGGGTCCGGGTACCGGCGTCTCGCGGTAACCGGCCACCTCACCACTCCAGCCGTTGGACGTGCGCCAACCGGTGCTCGCCTCGGCATCCGGACTCACCTGCGCCGTCGGCCCGTTCACGGTCGCCTGGGGGCGCGGGGGCAGCGGCGAGGCGGCCGGGGGAAGCAGCGGGCGCAGCGGCGAGGCGGCCGGGGAAGGCATTGGGCGCGCCGGCTCGAACGGCGACGAGGCCGCCGGCCCCCGCCGGACCGTGGCAGGCGGAGGCATCTTCGGTGCCGACGGTGACAGCTCC
>CAZEYA010000052.1:0-1269 GCA_964516515.1 uncultured Kineosporiaceae bacterium
GGTCTCTATCCGCAGGGCCGGCCGGACCTGCTCACGCGCTTCGTCCGTGACGCGCTGCTACTGGCCGAGGACGAGCTGGAGGCGGGTCACCGAGCGGTCGGGGCCTACCGGATGGAGGAACGGATCGGCCTGATCCGCTGTCCGGTGCTGCTGGTCGGCGCCGACGCCGACCCCTACGCCTACCCGCACCTCGCCGAACTGTCGCACCACCTGCCGCAGGCGAGGACGGCGGTAATCTCGGGCGGCACCGTGGCCCTCATGGAGGTCCACGCCGGGGACATCGCCGACCTCGTGAGGAGCGTCATGGCATGAGCGCCGAACCGATCACCCTGGCTGCCGACGCCGTCCCCGACTCCGTGCTGGGCAAGGTCAAGCTCATGCTGCAGGCCTTTGCCGACGACGACGAGTTGACCTTGGCGGAACTGTCGCGCCGAACCGGACTGCCGAAGTCGACGACGTTCCGGCTCTGCCAGGAGCTGGTGGCCGGCGGGATGCTGGAACGGTGGGGCGCCTCCTACCGGCTGGGGCTGTGGCTGTGGGAGATCGGGCAGCAGGTCCCCCGGCAGCGCATCCTGCGGGAGGCGGCGCTGCCGTACCTCGAGGACCTGTTCGTCGCCACGTCGGAGACGGTGCACCTGGCGATCCGCGACGGGATGGAGGTGCTCTATGTCGAGAAGTTGGTCGGTCACCGGCCGGTGGCCCAGCCGTCGCGGATCGCGGGCCGCTTGCCGTTGCACTGCACTGCTACAGGAAAGGTGCTGCTCGCCTACTCCTCACAGCAGTTGCTGGCGCATGTGGTTTCTCTTGGCCTGGAGAACTTGACCCCCCACACCGTGACGACACCTCGGATGCTCGCCCTGCAGCTGGAGCGGATCCGCCGCGACGGCCTGGCGCTGGAGGTCGAGGAGACCCGGGTCGGGCACGCGTCGATGGCCGCGCCGATCCTGGGCGCCCGTCGCACGGTCGTGGCCGCGCTGTCGATCACCGTGCCGACGTCGAGGTGGCACGTCAATCGGCTGTCGGCGCCGCTGCGCACGGCCGCGCACGGGCTCTCGGTGGCGCTCGCCGGCCGAACGTCGTCAGCCACGCCATAGGGCTTCGCCGGTAGGGCGGCATGATCACCGCCGATCTGTGCAGTCCATGCAGCGCTCACCACGTGCTCCGCATGATCACCGCCGATCTGTGCAGTCCATGCAGCGCTCACCACGTGCTCGGCATGATCACCGCCGATCTGTGCAGTCCATGCAGCGCTCACCACGTGCTCGGCAT
>CAZEYA010000052.1:1369-20621 GCA_964516515.1 uncultured Kineosporiaceae bacterium
GCATGATCACCGCCGATCTGTGCAGTCCATGCAGCGCTCACCACGTGCTCGGCATATATTTCCCGCCCCGAACGTTGCGGCGACCGTGACTGCCGGTCCAGACCCCGTCGTCCGATCCGACCTCGTGCAGTACGGCACGACTGCCGGCCGTGGCCTGCTGGCGGCGGTGATCATCGGCAGCGCGATCGCCTTCCTCGATTCCACCGTGGTCAACGTGGCACTGCCGACGATCGGCGCGGAACTGGACGCCAGCTTCGCCGACCTGCAGTGGATCGTCACCGGCTACAC
This sequence comes from uncultured Kineosporiaceae bacterium, assembly GCA_964516515.1. Taxonomy (GTDB): domain Bacteria; phylum Actinomycetota; class Actinomycetes; order Actinomycetales; family JBBAYJ01; genus JANNOG01. Next base: position 1,658 of record CAZEYA010000052.1, read on the forward strand.
CCTGACCTTGGCCGCGTTCATCCTGCTGGCCGGGTCGCTGGGCGACCACCTCGGCCGTCGCCGGATATACGTCATCGGGATCATCGGGTTCGCCGCCACCTCGGCGTTGTGCGCGCTGGCGCCGAACCCCGAGGTGCTGATCGCTGCGCGGGTGCTGCAGGGCGTCGCGGGTGCGCTGCTCACCCCCGGTTCGCTGGCGATCATCCAGGCCAGCTTCGCCCCCGACGACCGGGGCAAGGCGATCGGCACCTGGGCAGGGTTCGGGGCGGTCGCACCCGCCTTGGGGCCGGTCGTCGGCGGCCTGCTGGTCGAGTACAGCTGGCGCTGGATCTTCCTCATCAACATCCCGCTCGCGCTGGTCGCGCTGCTGCTGACCGCACGCTTCGTCCCCGAGAGTCGCGATCCGGAGGCTGCCCGCACCCTCGACTGGACCAGTGCCGTACTCGGCGTGGTGGCGCTGGCGGCCATGACGTACGCCTTGGTCAGCATCGGCGGTGAAGGTGGGACAGGGGCGGGCCAGGCGGTTGTCTGGGCGGTCGCCGCAGTCGCGGTCGCCGCAGGCATCGCCTTCGTGTGGTGGCAGCGCCGGGCCCACGAACCAATGGTGCCGCCGTCGCTGTTCGCCAATCGCACCTTCACCGTGACCAACCTGCTGACCCTCGGCGTCTACGCCGCGCTGGCGGGGCTCTTCTTCTTCCTGACCATCCACCTGCAGACCACGCTCGGGTACCGCCCGATCTACGCCGGTCTGGCGGGCCTGCCCTCGACGGTGCTGATGTTCGCGCTGTCCGCCCAGGCCGGTGCGCTGACCACGAGGATCGGGCCGCGCGTGCCCCTGGTGGCGGGACCTATCGTGGCCGGTGCCGGGGCGGTGTGGCTGGCCTTCCTGCGCGCGGGCGACTCCTACCTGATCGGAGTGCTCCCGGGTGTCCTCCTGTTCGGCCTCGGCCTGGTGCTGCTGGTGGCGCCGCTGAGCACCACGGTGCTGGCCGCCGCCCCAGACCACCTCGTCGGGATCGCCAGTGGCGTCAACAACGCGATCAGTCGGGCAGCCGGGCTGGCGGCTGTCGCGGCCCTGCCCGCCATCGTCGGGCTGTCGGCCCGCGACTACGCCGACCCCGAGGCACTGACCGCCGGTTACCAGGCGGCGATGCTGATCTGCGCTGGCCTGCTGGTGGCCGGTGGGCTGTCGGCCCTGGCCATCCCGGCGAAACTGCACGAGGTGCGCCCCGGCGCAGCCGCCTGACACGTGCCGCGGCCGTTCCGTTGATCGGCACATCCCCGCCGGAGCCTGCCGACCCTGCGCATACGGTCGGCAGATGACCATCGCCGAGGGTGCCCTGCCGGTTCTCGCGCCCCCGACCGGTCGCGATGTCGTCGCCGACGACGTCAGGTTCCACATCATCGAGGTGGGACGCCGTGATGGTCCGGCCACGGTCTTCCTGCACGGCGGCGGCCCGGGCTGCACGGGGTGGAGCGACTTCGGCCAGGTCTCGGCCCTGTTCGGGCTGGAACGTCGTTGTGTGCTCGTCGACCTGCTGCAGTACGGCCGCAGCGAGAAGTGCCTCATCACCGGGCCGATGTGGGACTTCCACGTGACGAAGATCGTCGCGCTGCTGGACGCGCTCGACATCACGCGGCCGGACATCGTCTGCAACTCCTGGGGCGGCACGATCGCACTGAACCTGGCGGCCAGGCACCCGGGTCGGGTGCGTTCGCTCGTCGTCACCGGTTCCATGCCGGTCTTTTACGGCCCGCTGGCACCGTTGCCGGAGGGTGCCCGCCGGGGCCGCAACGCCCGCGACCGCTACTACGGCGGCGAGGGCCCCACCCGCGAGAAGATGCGCGAGCTGGTCGGCAGCCTGGAGTGGTTCGACGCCGGCGCGCTCCCGGAGGCGACCCTGGACCTGCGATACGAGCAATCGCTGGATCCCGAGGAGATGGAGCTGGCGGCGCGGTCGGATTCGCCCCGAGGGCAGTGGCAGGACCTCACAGCCGAGCTCGGCCGGGTCGAGGCCCCCGTGTTGTTCTGCTGGGGGATGTACGACGCCTTCCTCACCCCCGACTACCCGTTGATGCTGGCGCGGATGGTGCCGCGCGGTCACCTCTACGTCATGGACCGGGCAGGCCACCACCTGCAGGAGGAGCGGCCTCGTGACTATCACGCCGTGGTCTCCGGCTGGCTGTCGCGGTCATGACCGTCCTCACCGGGTCCGACGCCGGCTACGACGAGGCTCGTGCCGTGTTCAACGCTGCCATCGACCGGCGGCCTGCCCGGATCGTCCGATGCGCGTCACCGGCAGACGTCGCGACCGCGATCCGCGGCGCCCGCGAGGACGGACTGCCGCTGACCGTGCGCGCAGGTGGTCACAACTTCGGCGGGCATGCGGCCATCGAGGGCGGTGTGGTGCTGGACCTGCGGGGCCTGCGCGGCATCGAGGTCGATCGCGGCACCCGCGAGGTGCGCAGCGGCACGGGTCTGCTGTGGCAGCACTACGACGCCGCGACCCAGCGGCACGGTCTCGCCACACCCGGTGGGTCCATCTCGACCGTCGGCGTCGCCGGGTTCACGCTGGGCACTGGTCTGGGCTGGTTGAGCCGTCGCTGGGGCCTGGCCCACGACAACCTGCTGTCCGCGGATCTGGTCACGGCGGACGGCGAGGTGTGGCAGGTAAGCGACACCGAGGACCCCGACCTGATGTGGGCACTGCGCGGCGGCTGCGGCAACTTCGGCGTCGTGACCGCGATGACTTTCGCGGCGCACCCATTGGGCACCGTGCTGGCCGGATCCCTGGTCATCGACATCGACCACTCGGCAGCCGCGCTGCGCACGCTGTTCGACCAGCCGGTGCCGCCACCCGAACTGAGCTGGACCGCCGTCATCGTCACGCCGCCGCCGGGCGCGCTGCCCGGTGCGGTCGCCGGCCGACAGGTGCTGCTGATCAATATCTGCTGCGACGACGCCGCCGGCCCGCCCTGGTTGGAGCGGCTGCGGACCGTCGTGCCGGTCCTCGCCGACGGCGTGCATCAGGTGCCGTATCCGCAGTTCCAGGCCTCCGCCGATGCCAGTGCCCCCTTCGGCGCCTGCTGGGACGTCCGCTCGGAATGGCTGCGGCCACTGGACGACGCCGCCATTGACTCCCTCGTCGACGCCTCGCGAGAGGCGCGCTCGCCGCTCTACGAGATTGTGCTCCGCCCGCTCGGCGGCGCGGTCGCCGACCGTGCACCGGACGCCACCGCCTTCTCCTACCGGCACGCCGACCTGCTCATCGAGGTCATCGCCGGCTGGTTCCCCGGTGACCCCGACGAGCAGGCGCACCGGTCATGGATGCGCGATACCTGGCAACGCGTCGAGCGGCTGTCCGCCGGCGGGGCCGACGTCAACCACCTGGGCCGCGACGAGACCGAGGAGCACATCCGCTCCTCCTGGTCACCGTCGACCTACGAGCGACTCGCGACGCTCAAGCGACGCATCGACCCCGATGGCGTCTTCGCCTCGACCCAACGTGTCCACGGACGCCCGTGATCCCCACCGCAGGGGCATCCCGTCGTCACGGCTGGTCGGTCTCCGCGTTCACGGTCACGAGGACGTGCTGGTTGGCGTCGTCCTCCAATCGGTCACGCAGCTTGAAGAACACCTCGGCCGCCCGCTGGCCCTCCCAGCCGGACGGCAGCAGCTCCAGCGGCAGGCCCGGATCGAGATAGGGAAACTTCCGCCACTGGTTGAGCAGCAGGGTGTAATCCACGAAGGCCTCGAGCCCACCAGACTTGCGGTGACGCGCCCACTTCTGCCGCACCGGCTGCCACCGCGCGAGGAAGTCGGCGTACATCTCGCGCAGCGAAGCCAGTTGCCAGCACCGCTCGACCAGCGCGCGGGCGTCGTCGAAGCCGCGGTAGTGGGCCCGGAAGACGGTGACGTAGTTTTCGAAACCGAGTTGGCGGACCGAGTCCTCCAGGTCGTCGGTCAGCCAGGCCGGGGCGATCCACAGCCCGCTGGACAGGATGCCGAACCCGAGCCACGACAACCGCGAACGCAACAGGTACCGCTTGTCACGATCGGACTCCGGGATCGAGAACGAGACCAGGACCCAGCCGTCGTCGAGCCGCGCGCGTTCGGCCTGGCCGAAGATTCGGCGCTCGGCATCATCGAGGACCGGCAGCGCGTCGTCGGCCAGTCGGTAGCCACGGACCCCGTCCCGGGTCTCAGAGACCAGTAGCCCGCGCTTGGTGATCCGCGAGACCGCCGAGCGGACTGCCTGCTCGTCGACGCCCAGCTGCCCCATGAGCAGGATCAGGCGAGCCACCGGGAACCAGCCACCCATCGGCCGCATGTAGGCGCCGCAGACGTCCATGATCAGGTAACTGGGCCGGCCGGCCTGCTGCAGATCGACCAGCTCGCCCGCCTCGGCGGGGGAGACCGCAGACCGGGCGCGGCCCCGCGGGCGGGCAGCCGTCGACGGCGTCCCACTGGACCAGAACTCTCCGGGCATCGTTGCATTGTGCCGCGCCGTCACGCGCTGGCGCGCGGTCACACTCTGATCCGTCACCCCAGGCACTCATCCTGCCGGCAGATGCCCGAGCCGCGACCGCTTGGTAGCCAGGTAGCCTGCGTTGTCCACCGTCTGCCGGGGCGGTAGTGGCAGCCGGACCACGTCGAGGCCCTGCGCGGCCAGCGCGGCGACCTTGGCCGGGTTGTTGGTCAGCAGCCGCACCGAGGTGACCCCGAGGTCGCGCAGGATGGCAGCACCGTCGCCGTAGTTGCGGGAGTCCACCGGCAGCCCCAGGGCGACGTTGGCGTCGACGGTGTCAAGGCCGGTGTCCTGCAGGGCGTAGGCGGCGATCTTGGATGCGAGGCCGATGCCTCTTCCCTCCTGGCCGCGCAGGTACACCACCGCGCCGCGGCCCGCCGCCTGCACGGCCCGCAGCGAGTCGCGGAGCTGGTCGCCGCAGTCACAGCGCTCGGAGTCCAGCCCGTCGCCGGTCAGGCACTCCGAATGCACACGCACCAGCACGTCCTCGCCACTGACATCGCCAACGGTGAGAACCAGATGCTCGCTGCCGTTGACCGTCGAGGTGTAGTCGGTGGCCCGGAAGGGGCCGTGCCGGGTGGGCAGGCTGGCCGTCGCGCCCCGGGCGACGAGGCTCTCGGTCGCCAGGCGGTAGTCGACGACGTCCCCGACGGACAGATAGGCAAGATCGAAGCGTGCGGCGAGCCGGCGCAGCACCGGACGGCGTGCCATGCCGAGCCGGTCGTCGGTCACCACCTCGCAGATCAGCCCTGCGGGGCTGCGGCCGGCCAGCCTGGCGAGGTCGACGGCGGCCTCGGTATGGCCGCGCCGGGCCAGCACACCGTGCGGCCGGGCCCGCAACGGCAGGACATGACCCGGCCGCAGCAGATCCGAACCCGTGGTCGTCGGGTCACCCAGCGCCCGCACCGTCGCCGCCCGGTCACCGGCGCTGATCCCCGTCGTCGTGCCCGCCTTGGCGTCCACGGTCACGGTGAAGGCGGTGCCCATCGGGTCGGCGTTGACATTCACCATGACCGGAAGCCCCAGCTCGTCGCAGCGCTGGGGCGCCAGCGCCACGCACAGCAGTCCAGAGGTGTGCTGCAGGAAGAAGGCCACCCACTGCGGCGTCACGGCGTCCGCGGCCATGATCAGATCGCCCTCGTTCTCGCGGTCGGTGTCGTCCACGACCAGGACCGGGCGGCCTTCCGCCAGCTCCGTCAGTGCGTGCCGGACTCTGGCGACGGCGCTGGAGGGGTCGGCGACGTCCCCGGTGTCCGGTGGCGGCCCGATCTGCGCCGGGCTGATCCGGTCGAGTAGGGCTTCCACGAACGGGCTGGACACATCCAGGCCGCGGCGCCGCGCCAGGCCCTCGATCCGCGCGTCTGCAAGCCCGTCGTCAGCGGCTGGTGAGCTGGGCATACCGCCCCCTGAAGAACAGCAGGGGTGCCGCGGCCTCGTCCAGGTCACTGGACAGGTCCACCACCCGGGCGAGGGTCAGTTCGTGGTCACCGGCCGGGTGGACGGTCTCGATCCGGCAGTCCAGCCAGGCCAGCGCACCGTCGAGCACGGGGTGGCCCTGCGGGCTGAGGTGCCAGGAGACCCCGTCGAAGCGGTCGACGCCGCGTCGGGCGAAGACGCGACCCAGCTCCTCTTGGTCACTGCGCAGGATGGAGATCGCGAATGCCCCTGCGGTACGCAGCCGAGGCCAGGTGGTCGACGTGTGGTCGGCGCAGAACGCGACCAGCGGCGGGTCCAGCGAGACCGACGTGAAGGAGTTCGCGGACATCCCCGCCGGGCCGTTCGGACCGCTCGCCGCGACCACGACGACCCCGGTGGCGAAGTGACCGAGGACGTCGCGGTAGGCCCGCGCGTCGAACCCGTTCGCTTCGGTCATCGGGGCATGGCCCGGCCGGTGCGGAACCGGTCGACGAAGATGGCGGCGATGAGCACGATGCCGCTGACAACACCGGTCCAGAAGGGGCTGATTCCCGCCAGCGTGAGCCCGTTCTGCAGCACGCCCAGGAACAGCACGCCGAGCAGGGTACCGAGCAGCGTGCCCCGGCCACCCATGAAGGAGGTGCCGCCCAGGAGGACCGCGGCGCCCGCTGTCAGCTCGATGCCGGTGCCCGCCATCGGGGAGGCCGAGGTGAGCCGGGCCGCATCCATCACGGCCGCCAGTGCCGCGAGCCCACCCGAGATTGCGTACACCGAGACCCGGATCGTCACCACCGGCATGCCCGCGAGCCGGGCCGCCTCGGAGTTGCCGCCGACCGCGTACACCATCCGGCCGTACCCGGTGTAGCGCAGCAGGAACACACCCAGAAGGAACACGACGGCGGCGATGACGACGATGATGGGCACCCCGAACACCTGGTTCTGGCCCAGGCCGGTCAGGAACGTGTTCTCGTAGAGCGACTGCGACTGCCCTCCGGCACCCAGGTTGGCGATGCCGCGGTACAACGACGCCGTGCCGATCGTCACGACGAGGAAGGAGAGCCCGACCCAGCCGATCAGCAGCCCGTTGACCAGGGCGCCGACGGCGAAGCCACCGAGGACGACCAGGATGATCGCCGCCCAGGCCGGCAACCCGCTCTGCAGCAGTCCCCACATCCCGATCGCCGACATCGCCATCGTGCCGCCGAGGGACAGGTCGATCCCGCCCACCAGCAGGACGAACGTCAGGCCGACGGCGACCACGAGGAGGACGGCATTGGTCTCCAGGATGATGATGAGGTTGCCGCTGGAGATGAACTGCGGCTGCGTGGCCCCGATGATGACGACGAGTGCGGCGAGGACCACCAGCACGCCTGCGTATTGATTGACGGCTCGTCCGGCCTGGCGCAGCCGGGTCGGGCCGGGGGCCGTGGCTGCCGACGTCCGGGGCGGCACTGTGGTGGTCACGTGGTCTCCTCTCGGCGGCCGCCCGCGGCCAGCAGGGTGACGCTCTCCTCGGTGGCCTCGCCCGCCCCGAGCTGCCCGGCGATTTCCCCATCGTGCAGCACGATGATGCGGTCGGACAGTCCCAGCAGTTCCAGCAGATCCGACGACACCAGCACGATCGCGCCCCCGCCGTCCACCAGCTGGCCGATGAGGTCGTAGATCTCCGCCCGGGCGCCCACGTCGACACCCCGGGTCGGTTCGTCCAGCAGCAGCACGGCCGGCTCGGCGGCCAGGCACCTGGCCAGCACCACCTTCTGGGCGTTGCCCCCGGACAGTGCCGAAACCGGAGCATCGACCGTGGCGGCGCGTATCCCGAAGCGCGAGACACTGTCAGTGGCGTGCCGCCGCTCGCGCCTGGCGTCGGCCAGCCCGTGCAGCCGGTGATGGCGCAACGTCAGGTTGGCCGTCACGCTCTGCGGCGGGATGAGGGCCTGGGCCAGCCGGTCCTCGGGCACCAATGCCACCCCCGCGCTCGCCGCGGAGTGGGTGCTGCCGGACTTCAGCGCGGTGCCGTTGACGGTGATGGTGCCGCGGTGCGCGCGGCGGGCGCCGGCGATGGTCTCCAGCAGCTCACTGCGTCCGGAGCCCACGAGCCCCGCCACCCCGACGATCTCACCCGCCCTCACCTCGAGGTCGAGCCGTGCCGGCGACCGGTCGGTCGCCACGCCGCGCACGCGCAGTGTCACCGGACCCAGTTCGACCTCGCGTTTGGCGAAGTACGCGCCGAGCTCGCGGCCGACCATGGCCGAGCTGATCCGCTCGTCGCTCAACTCCTCGCGCTCCAGCTCGGCCACCTTGACCCCGTCGCGGAGGATCACCGCGCGATGCGCGAGCCGGCGGATCTCACGCAGTCGATGGGTGATGAGGACCACGGCCAGCCCGGCCGCGCACTCGGCCTCGACCACCTCGAACAGTCGCTCGGGGTCGGGCAGTCGCGTGGTGACCTCGTCCAGGACGAGCACTCGTGGCCGTGTCGCCAGCGCCCGGGCGATCTCGACGAGCTCGCGGCGGCCCGTCGGCAAGGAAGCGACCGTGGTCATCGGGTCGTCATCGAGCCCGACCCGGCGCAGGTACGGCAGTGCCCGGGCTGCGAGGCGGCGCCGGTCGACCAGTGAGACCAGGCGCCGAAGGCTGGGCAGCATGACGTTCTCGGCGAGGCTGAGGTGGGCCACGGCCGCCGGCTCCTGCCGGACCAGGGCGATACCGGCGTCCAGCGCGTCACGCGGCCGGGCGAAGCCGGCGGCCACCCCGCGGACCTCGATCGTGCCGACGTCTGCCGGCATCACCCCGGCGATGATGTTGGACAGGGTGGATTTCCCGGATCCGTTCTCGCCCGCCAGGGCGAGCACCTCGCCCTGGTACACCTCGAGGTCGACCGACCTCAGGGCCCGCACGGCCCCGAAGCTCTTGGACACCCCGTGCACGCGCAGCACCGGGGCCCCCGGGCGGAGCTGCCCGGGGGCCGGTGTCGTGGCTGCGCTCACGTCACCGAGTCACTCGGTGACGAGGAAGGTGCGGCCGTCGATCTCCTCGAACCGGACGTCGAACGGGTCGCTGATTCGATCGGTCAGCGGCCGCCACTCGCCGACGTTGTCGGCGTTGATCTCCTTGACGGGAATCACGATCTCCTCGGGCACCTCGCTCTCGCAGATGCCCGCCAGGGCCGCGAACGCCAGTGCCTGGCCGAGCTTGTCCTGCTGCAGATCGAAGGTAGCGAGGATGGCGCCGCTCTCCACCAGCGGGATTGCTTCGGGCTGGCCGTTGATCGAGACGATGACCGGCTTGAAGGTGTCGTCGACGGCCGACGCTGCCCCGACCGCGGAGGTGTCGTTGAAGGTCCAGATGCCCGCCAGGTCGGCGCCGAACTGCTGCTTCCAGCCATCGGCAATGGCTCGTGCGGCATCGGGCGTGATGGCCTGGTTGACCTGGGTGTCCGCCACAGTGAGGCCGGATTCGGCCGCGCCCGCCGCGAAAGCCTCGTTCTCGCGGCGGATGACCTGCACGAAGTCCGGTCCGTTGATCGCACCGACGGAACCGTCACCGACCGCCTCGGCCAGCAACGCCGCGCCGGTGGTGGCGGCGGACTCGACATCCGCGGTGATGTTCGTCAGGAACGGCCCGCCGATGGTGGTCTCCTGGGCGACGATCGGGATGCCCGCCTCCCGTGCGGCGTCGAAGGCCGACACGGTCGCGTTGGCATCGATGGGATTGGCGATGAGGACGTCGACCTCGGACTGGATGAGGCTCTGGATGTCGGCGATCTGCTTGCCTGGGTCGAGGTTGGCGTTGACCCGGGTCAGCGAAGCGCCGTACTCGGCGAGCTTCGCCTCGATGATGGCGCCGATGCTCTCGAAGTTGGGGTCGGGCAGGGGCTCGCTGTAGCCGACGACTGCGCCGTCGGCGGCATCGCAGCCGATATCAGCCGCCTGTGCCGAACTCTCGGCCTCACTGGCGGCGGTGTCCGTGTCGGGGGTGCTGGCCGGCTCGGACGACTCCGGGGCAGCGGTGTCCGCCGCCCCCGAGTCCTCGTCCGTTCCGCCACAGGCGCTGAGCAGCAGGGCCGGGGCGATGAAAACCGCAGCCAGCCAACGGGGGGAATATGCCATCGGTGCCTCCTTGGGTGACGACCGTCACGACTCTGTGTGGTCGGACTGTATGGCTTCCACGTGACGAGCGCAACGATTGCTCTATAACTAACTGCCAACGGAACCAGGTGCGCTCAGGCGAAGAAGTCCTCCCAGGCCTTCTCGTCATAGGCGATGTGCTGGGCCTCGACCAGCTTGCCGTCACGCACCTTGAAGATGACTGCCTCGTGGATGTCGATGCTGCGGCCGTCCGGCCGCTTGGCCGTGAGGTGGCTGATGTTGATGGCGTGGTCGTCGCTGCCCACGTAGTCGACCGGGTCGGCGAAGTAGGTGCCCTCCGTCATCTCCATGATCTGACCGAAGTTGGCCATGACGTTGGCCATGCCGATCGTGGTGCCGGTCTGCGGCCCCTCGCCGCCAACCGTCCATAGGATGTCGTCGGCGAACAGTGCCGAGACCTCGGCGTGGTCGCCGGCCTTGAACGCAGCGTGAGCGCGGCGCACCAGATCAGCGTTGGGGTGTTCTTGCTCGGTCCTGTGAAGCGCCATCGCGACCTCCTAGCGGGGGAATTGAGTGCTTGAGAGTATGACGGTGATGCGACGGGCGCAACGGTGGCGCTATGACAATGGCGCTGTCGTCCAGCAACAGGGAGCTGCTACCGTCGTGACGGTCGTCAACTGAACGCAAGGAGGCTTGGTGGCGGACATCGCTGCGGAGACAGTGTCGGCGGCCGGCGTGCGCACGGCGCTGCTGCGGGCGGGCGCCGACCTGCCGGGGCCCGCGGTGGTGCTCGTCCATGGCGGCGCCTGGGGCGAGTCCGCCGCAACGGCCTGGCAGCCGACACTGGCCGCACTGGGGGAGCACCGCCATGTCATCGCCTACGACGTCCCCGGGTTCGGGCACAGCGACAAGATCCGCGACTTCGCCGATCCCATGGGGTTCATGGCTGCCCATCTCGGGGCCCTGGCGGGCGCCCTCGACCTCGGTGTCGTCGACCTCGTTGGGTTGTCCATGGGTGGCTCGCTGTGCCTGGTTGCGCTGACGGCACAGCCACCCCTGCTTCAGGCGCGACGACTGGTCCTGGTCAGCGCGGGTGGGGCACCGATCGAGCCGGCGATGAGGGTGCGGCTCGCCGCGTTCGACGGGACCCCGGATTCGATGCGGGCGCAGATCGCGCTTGCCTTCGCCGATCCCTCGTGGGCGCGGGACGAGGCGTTCGTTGCGCAGCGGGTCGAGACCGCCCTGCTGCCCGGGGCCTACGAGGCCTTCGCCGCGCTGAGCATCCGCAGCCCCAGGCCGGCGCCTGCTCCGCCCCCGCCGGAGCTCGCCCGGCTGCGACTTCCCGTTCTCGTCGTCGCGGGCGGCGCAGACGCCATCAAACCGGCTGGCTGGGCAGAGCCGCTCGTCGCCGCGCTGCCCGAGGGCCGGCTGCATGTCGAGCCGGCGGCCGGGCACTGCCCCCAGCTGGAAGCACCCGAGTCATTCGTCGCCGCTGTCGCGGCGTTCCTTGCCAGCGATGCCACCGAAGAACGAGAGGTTTGACATGCAGGTGATGTATATCGCCACCGCCACGTCGCAGGGCGACGGCCGCGAGGGACGCGTCCGGACCGCCGACTACCGGATCGACCTGGTGCTGGCGCATCCCAAGGAGTTCGGTGGCTCCGGCGAGGGTTCCAACCCCGAACAGCTGTTCGCGGCCGGGTACTCGGCGTGCTTCCACTCCGCGGTGCGCAACGTCGCCCGGGAACGGAAGGTGGCGGTCACCGGAAGCTCGGTGACGGCCGAGGTCGGGATCGGGCGGCTCGACGATCGCCCAGGCATGGGGCTCGCGGTCACACTTCAGGTGTCCCTGCCCGGCGTACCCGTCGAGACAGCGCGCGAGGTGGTCGAGGCGGCACACCAGCTGTGCCCGTACAGCAACGCCACCCGCGGCAACGTCGACGTGCAACTGGTCATCGCCGAGAGCGCGCAATGACCTCCTCGGCGCAGACGATGGCGGTCGACGGCGTAACCGTTGCCTACCGCCGGGGTGGCTCCGGTGGGCCGGTGGTCGTGCTCAACGGGCACTGGGGCAGCCGGCGGTGGCTGCCGCTGCACGCGGCGCTGGCGGAGCGGTCGGAAGTCATCGCGCCGGAGCTGCCGGGATTCGGCTCCAGCGAGCTTCCGGACTGGGTCAAGGGCATCGACGATGTGCTGCTGCTGGTGCGTGACGCCCTCGACGCTCTCGGCCTGGAACGGGTGCATCTGGTGGGCTACGGGCTCGGCGGCTGGATCGCCTCCGATCTGGCGATCTGGTTCCCGGAACGCGTGCGGAGCCTGTCACTACTGGCGCCGTACGGATTGCGCGTCCCCGGTCATCCACTGGCGAACATCTTCTTGATGAACCCGGCCGGGTTCGCCGAGGCGTACGGGCTGCTGGACGCCGACGCCGCCCTCGTGGACGGCCTGGTGCCGGGAGTCGGCACGCCGGCCGACGGCGGAATGGAAGAGTGGGCGCACCGCTACGGCGAGATGGGTGCGGCCGCCCGGCTGATGTGGCAGTGGCGATACGACCTGGCGCTGGACCACCGGTTGCCTCGACTGGCCGAGCGCGGTCTGCCGAGCCTGGTAGTCGGTGGCGCGGACGATCGCATCCTGCCGGCCGCCCAGGTCGAGCGGTGGGCGCAGCTGCTGGGCGCGCGGACCGTCGAGATCCCTGGTGGCCACGCCTTCCCGTTCACGGCGCCCCGGCAGACCGCCGAGGCCGTCACATCATTCATAGAGTCGGTCGAGAAGGTGGCGGCATGAGCAATCGCCTGCAGTTCTACAACTTCACATTGATGCCTTACCCGTTCATCCCTCCCGGCGAGGACCTCGAGTCCAGCTGGATCACCATCCCCAATTCGCTGTTCGACGCGAAGGTCGCCCACCGGCTCTACACCGAGTACCTAGAACAGCTGGTCGCGTCCGAGAAGTTCGGCTACGACGGCATCATCGTCAACGAGCACCACCAGAACGCCTTCGGCACGATCGCCGCACCGAACGTCTGGGGCGGGTACCTCGCGGCTCGCACGTCCCACATCAGGATCGGCATCATCGGTAACGCCCTGCCGCTGCACCAGAACCCGCTGCGGGTCGCCGAGGAGATCGCGATGCTCGACATCATCTCCGGCGGGAGGATCATCTCCGGTCACGTCCGCGGTATGGGGGCCGAGTACCACTCCAGCGGGATGGACCCGACCCGCAGCAAGGGCCGGTTCTGGGAGGCTCACGATCTCATTCTCCGGGCCTGGGCCGAGGATGGGCCCTTCACTTGGCAGGGCGAGCACTACGACATCGAGTACGCCAACATCTGGCCGAAGCCGGTGCAGCGACCGCACCCGCCGATCTGGATGCCGGGAACCGGGTCGACGGAGACGATCGAGGAGGTGGCGAAACGGCGCTTCTCATATATGCAGACCACGACGTCGAACTGGATCACCAAGAGGTCGTTCGCGCTGTTCCGGCAGATCTGCGAGGAGAAGTACGAGTACTCACCGGCCCCTACGCAGCTGGGCCGGGTCATCCCGACCTATGTCGCCGAAACCGACGCGCAGGCGTATCGCGAGTTCATGCCGCACGCGATGTGGTTCTTCCGGACCGGCCTGAAGATCCCGATGCACCACCTGATGCCGCCGGGCTACAACACGTCGGCAGCCATGCTGCGCACCATTCAGGGCCGGGCGGCCGCCGGGGTGAAGAACTTCTGGGAGATGAGTTACGACGATCTCATCGAATCGGGTCACATCATCGTGGGCTCGCCCCAGACGGTCATCGACAAGTACGGCCAGCAAGCCGACGAATACGGACTCGGGATGGCGGTCAGTGCGGGTGGTCACCTCGGGGCGATGCCGAACTGGATGGTGATGAAGAACCTCCAGCTGATGGCCGAGGAGGTCATGCCGGCGTTCCGGGAACCGGACGGCAAGCCGGACCATCTGCGCGAGGAACGGGCCGTGCCGTACACCAATGCCGAGCAGGCCGCCACCATCCCAGCACCCAAGCACCAACCGGTGGTTCGGCTGGCTGACGGCCGGGACCTGCCGACGGCACTGGGGCACATCCCCGAAGTGGTGGCCGGCGGGTCGACCGAGCCTCCGACGCCGGCGGCATGACCGCCCCGGCCCCCGGGCGGCCCGCGACCAGGGACCACCCCGTGCTGGGCAGCCCCAACCGGCTGAAGCTGACGGTGTTCAGCCCCAACATGGCTGGCGGTGCCAACCTCACGACATCGCCGCAGGCACCACGGGTGACCTGGGCCGAGACGGTGCGGATCGCCCGGGCCGCCGACGTCGCCGGGCTGGAGGCGATCATCCCGGTGGCCCGCTGGCGGGGCATGACCTCACCGAGCAATCGGGCCGCGCACCGCTCGTACGACACCTTCACCTGGGCGGCGGGGGTGGCCGCGGTGACCGAGCGGATCGGCGTGTTCGCCACCTTCCATGTACCCGTGCACCACCCCGTCAGCGCCGCCAAGCAGATCGCGACAGTCGACCACATCTCCGGCGGCCGGTTCGGGCTCAACATCGTGGCCGGTTGGAACTCCGACGAGTTCGCCATGTTCGGTCTCGAGCAGCGGCCGCACGATGATCGCTACGCCATGGCCGATGAGTGGATAACCTTCCTTCGCCGTATCTTCGACGCCGACGAGGAATTCGATTTCGAGGGACAGTTCTTCCACGGCCGCAGGGTCCTGAGCGAACCCAAGCCGCTCCAGTCACCTTCGCCCGTGATCATGAACGCGGGTGGCAGTCCTGCCGGTCGTGGGTTTGCCGCGAAGCATGCCGATGTGTCGTTCGCCCTGCTGCCGAATGCGGGCGCCGCGGCCGAATCGGTGACCGCGGTGCGGGACATGGCCGCGGGGCATGGCCGCGAGTTGTCGGTGTTCGTCGCGGGGCACATCGTCTGCGCCGAGACGGATGCCGCCGCGCAGGAGGAATACCGCCGGCAGACTGTCGAGCTCGGCGATCACGAGGCAGCGGCCAACGCCATCCGGCTGCTGATCCCCAACTCCGCGAGCGCGGATTTCGACCAGGAGTCGATGCGGGCCGCCGCCATCGCCGGGTTCTTCGCCCTACCGCTGGTGGGCTCTCCGCAGACCATCACCGAACAGTTGCAGGAGCTGTCCGCCGCCGGCGTCGCCGGGGTGGCGCTGTCCTGGCTGGATTACGAGGCCGGCATCGCCCAGTACGACGCCGTGCTGCGGCCGGTGCTGGAAGAGGCCGGGCTGCGCACGCCGGAGCCGGATTAGCCGGTGGCCGGTGGGTGGGTGGCGCGGGTCGCTTCGGATCCCGCGAGCGCGACGGCGCCGCCCAGCGCCAGCGTGAAACCGACGACGCCGGCGGCCTCCCAGCCCGGCTTGGTGGCGTCGCCGAGGAGCAGGAGGCCGACCACGGCCCCGACGAGCGTCTCGACTCCCACCACGGCCGCGGTGGCGGCGGTCACGGAGCTGCGCTGCAGTGCGGCGGCGTAGCCCAGCAGACCAAGCGCCCCGCCGGCGCCGATGGCCCACAGTGCCGGATCGCGCAGCAGCTCTGCCACACCGTTACCTGTCAAGGTGCGGGCCGCCACGCCGGTCAGCCCGAAACACAGCCCCGCCAGCACAGCAAGCCCCACGCCTGCTTGCCGTCCCCGGTGGCGCGCCACCAGTGCGGCGGCCGCCCCCAGCACGAGGACGGCGACCACCAGCCCCCGGCGCGTCCCGATCGACGTACCGGCGGCGGGCCCCTGTGCGGCGGCGGTGACGACCACCACCAGCCCCAGGGCCAGTGCGGCCAGGGCGACCCAATCCCGCCGCGCGACCCTCACGCCGAGCATCGGCCACGCCAGCAGCGCCGTGACGCCGAGACTGGTGGCACGCGCGACGGCGACCACGAAGACCGGCAGCTCGCGCAGCGCCACCAGTGCCAGCAGGGAACCGGCGGCGACCAGCAGCAGGCCGGCCAGGTAGGACGGCGAACGAACGAGCCGGGTCACGAGGGCGACCAGCGGTTCGGCGACGCCAGACCTGCCCGCCCCACGCGCCTGCAGAACATTGGCAACACCCGAACACAGGGCCGACGCGATAGCTGCCAACAACCCGGTCACCACGGCATCCGGCCCCCCGGGGTCTCGTCGCGGGTGTGCGATTTCGGTGCTCGCTCAGCACTGCCGCCCTAAGCTACATTGCTCGGCGATGGGGACAAATCGGAACGTCACCGCCCCGGCATCGGTCCACGTCTCGATATCGGCCAGCAGTGTCACCGCACCACCGCAGCTATCTGTTGCCCGGTGGACGTTCACGGCGGTTGCCCTCGCTTTTCTGGCCATGAGCCTGCTGGCGCTGCTACTCGTGAATCTCGGTGCACGTGATTCCGTGGCCGTGCCCCCGGCGGAGGAACTGGGCCGGCTGGAGGCGTGGGTCCGGTACGACGCCGGTTGGTACTACTCGATAGCTCGCGACGGCTACTTCTACATCCCCGGACAGCAGTCGTCGGTGGCCTTCTTCCCGACCTACCCCGTTCTTATGAGCCTGGGCGGTCCGGTGATGGGGTACTACCTCACCGGCGTGATCGTCACGCTCGCCGCCGGCCTGGCATCGGTGCTGCTGCTCACGCGGTGGTCCGCCGACCGGGTCCCCCGAGGGGTCGCGCTGTCCGCGGTGTGGTTGGTACTGCTCTATCCCTACGCCCTGTTCCTGTACGGCGCGGTCTACTCCGACGCGCTCTTCCTCGCCTGCGCGCTGAGCGCCTTCCTGCTCCTGGAACGGGGCCACCCGTGGCTGGCCGGTCTGGTCGGCGTCCTGGCCACCGCGGGCCGACCCATCGGAGTGGCGTTGGCGCTCGGGCTGGCGTTACGGGCGCTGGAACTGGCGTATGAACGCGGGCTCGACACCGGGCCGCGGGGAGCGAGCCGACGCGACGCGTTCCGCGTCGCGCTGCGCCACCTGCGGCTGTCGGACGCCGGCGTCCTGCTCGCCGGTCTCGGCCTGGTCGGCTACATGATCTACCAGTGGTCGGCGTTCGGCACGCCGGTGGCGTTCGTGCTCGCGCAGTCCTCACCCGGCTGGGATCAGGGCACCGGCCCCGAGGCCTGGTTCAAGTTCGGCTTCTTCTACGTCCTGGTCCACGGCACGCCGTGGGAGATCGCCAGGCTGCTGCTGCCCGCCCTGCTCTGCCTGGGGGCGCTGCTCATGCTGCCGCGCGTGCTGCGCCGTTTCGGCTGGGGATACGCGGCGTTCACTGCGGTCATAGTGCTGATCCCCGTGATCGGCACCAAGGATTTCATGGGAAGTGGCCGCTACCTACTCGTCGCCTTCCCGCTGTTCGTTGTTCTCGCCGAGATATTGGACTCCCGGCCACGGGTGGTGCGCGTTGTCGTGCCGGCCACGTCGGCCGTGATCCTCGGCCTCTTCACGGCGCTGTACGGCTATGGGGCACAGGTGTCATGAGCGCTGCCGTCCCGGCACTATTCAAACGGCTCAGCATCGTCATGCCGATGTGGAACGAGGAGGACTACATCCACCGCAGCGTCGAGATCTGCACCCGCGCCGGCGAGCGGCTGCGCGCCGCCGGCCTGATCGAGGACCACGAGATCGTCCTCGTCGACGACGCCTCCACAGATGCCACGCCCGAGCTGGCCGACGCCCTGGCGGCGCAGGACAACCACGTCCTCGTGGTGCACCACCCGGTCAACCGCAAGCTCGGCGGCAGCATCAAGACCGGCCTCGGCGCAGCGACGGGGGACCTGGTGCTCTACACCGACGCCGACATGCCCTTCGACATGGTCGAACTGGATCGGGCCGTGCGCATCATGCGCGACTACGACGCCGACCTCGTCAGCGCGTTCCGCCACGACCGCACCAGCGAGGGGCCCCGGCGAGCGGTGTACTCGTGGGTCTACAACTGGCTGATCACGGTCATGTTCGGAACCCGGATGCGGGACATCAACTTCGCCTTCAAGCTGATGCGCCGCACGGTGCTCACGGCCGTCGAACTGCGCAGCGAGGGGTCGTTCGTCGACGCCGAACTCATCGTGCGCGCGCAGCGGCAGGGGTTCGCCGTGCTGCAGATTGGTGTCGACTACTTCCCTCGCGCCCGCGGGCAGTCCACGCTGTCCTCGCCGGAGGTCATCATCGGCATCCTGCGGGAGATGCGGCGGCTACGGTCGGAGCTGCGGTCACTGACTCCGCTGCAGCCGTGACCGGGCTGCTGCTCGTCACGGCGGACGACTTCGGGCTCACCGACGGTGTCAACTCGGGAATCGTCCGCGCGCATGTCGACGGCGTGGTCACCTCAGCGTCGCTGCTCGCTGTGGGCAGTGCCTACGACGGGGCCGTCGAGTTGGCCCGGCGCACGCCGTCACTGGCCGTGGGTGTCCACCTGGCCGCGGTCGGCGAGGACCCGCCCCTGCTCTCCCCGGCAGAAGTGCCGTCGCTGGTGGGCGCCTCGGGCGGGTTCCCGCTCTCCTACCGTTCGGTGCTGCGCAGCGCCGCGTTGGGGCGGCTCGATCCCTGCGATGTCCGCCGCGAGTTCCGTGCCCAGATCGAGCGGGTCCGGGGCGAGGGCCTGACGGTCACCCACCTCGACACCCATCAACATCTTCACCTGTGGCCGGTGATCGGGCGAATCGTGGTGGACCTGGCCCTCGAATACGGGATCCCCGCCGTGCGCCTGCCGCGAAGTCACCGACACAGTCCGCTGGGTCTTGGCGTCCGTGCCCTCGCTGGGGCGCTGGCCACCCGGCTGGCGGCTGCGGGGCTGCGCTACACGTCGGACTTCGCCGGTCTCGACGAGGCGGGAGCGTTGGATCTGGCGATGCCACGCGTGCTGGCGGGCCTCGCCCGGCGGGGACGGCCCACGGCTGAGCTCAACGCCCACCCGGGCGAGGCGGGTGACGGTCTGCATGACCGCTTCGCCTGGGGCTACCGGTGGG
>CAZEYA010000053.1:0-20550 GCA_964516515.1 uncultured Kineosporiaceae bacterium
GCACTGACCAACCTCGCCCATCTGGACTACCTGGGCGACTCGGTCGCGCCGCCCGAGCAGGCCGGGCACTCGACCTACCGCCTGGCCGAGGAACCGTCGGTCGGGGTGCTGTGGACCTACGCCGAGCCCGGCGCCGACGGTGAGCTGCGCCGGGTCGGCGGCGGGCCTTTCGATCCGGCCACAGGCACGTACTCCCAGGGCGCCTTCAACGCCGACGACGTCGCCCGGGCGAGTGTGGTGTATCTGCGGCACTGGCGCCTGACCGGGGACACCACGAGCCGCCACCGTGCCTACCAACTGCTGCGCGGTCTCACGTACCTGCAGACATCCAGCGGGCCGGACGCGGGCAACGTGGTGCTGTGGATGCAGCCGGACGGCACCCTCAATCCCAGCCCGACGCCGGTCGAGCTGCCCGACCCCTCCGACAGCGGTCCCTCGTACTGGCTGGCCCGGACGCTGTGGGCACTGGGCGAGGGTTACGAGGCGTTCGAGGGCGTCGACCCGGCCTTCGCCGCCTTCCTGGCCGAGCGTTTCGACCTGTCCCGGGCGGCGCTGGACCGCCAGGTGCTCCTCCGCTACGGCGAGTACCAGCAGGTCGACGGTGAGAGGTGGCCCGCCTGGCTCGTCGCCGACGGTGCCGACGCCAGCGCCGAGGCCGTGCTGGGGCTGTCCGCCTACGTCTCGGCCACTGGTGACGCCGCGGCGCAGCGCAGCCTGTCCCAGCTGGCCGACGGCATTGCCGAGATGTCCACGGGCGATCGCCGCACGTGGCCGTTCGGCGCCGTCATGCCCTGGGCGCAGTCGAGGTCGGTGTGGCACGCCTGGGGCGGTCTCGCGCCGGCGGCGCTCGCGGAGGCCGGTACCACGCTGCATCGGCCGCGACTGGTGTCGCCGGCCGTGGCGGACTCCGCGACGTTCACGCCATGGCTGCTCACGTCGGGCGGGCCGGACAACGGGCGGCTGCCCACGTCGATCGACCGGAGCCAGATCGCCTATGGGGCGGACTCGAGGGTGCAGTCGCTGCTGGCCACCGCCGACGCAACGGGCTCGCGCGGCTTCGAGGAGCTTGCCGGCATCGCGGCCGCGTGGTTCTTCGGCGCCAACGCCGCGGGAGTGCCCGCCTACGACCCCGCCACCGGGCGGACCGTCGACGGGATCGCGGCCGACGGCACGGTCAACACCAACTCAGGTGCGGAGTCCACGATCCACGGGCTGCTCACCATGCTGGCGCTGGACGCTCGGCCGCGGGTCGCCGATGCAGCCATGACGGCACACGTGGTTTCGCGGACCGGCACCGTCACGGTGGAGGCGGAGATCGGCACGCTGAGCGGCGGCGCTGCCGTCGTGACGCCGGCGTCGTTGTGGACCGGCGAGTCGCAGTACGGCGGCAGCGGCTACGTCACCGTGCCCGACGGTGCCACGGTCACCCTGGCCGTGACGCCGCTGGACCAGGACGCGCTCGTGCTGCCGGTGGTGGATCTGCAACCCGGCAGCGCCGCCCGCACCCGCTGGAGCGGCGACGACCGGCGGCTCGGCGCGGTGCGCCACGGCGACGTGGGGCCGCAGGGCATCACGGCCGCCCCTGGTGCGCTGCTGCCCGTCACGTTGCCCCGACAGCTGCGTGCCGGGTCCACCGTGGTCACCGCGACAGGGACGGCGGGGATCGGAGCTGACGTCGCGAGGGTGGACGCTGTCCTCGTCGAGCCGCTCGTCAGCGACCTCGTGCTCGGCGGCAGGGACGCGGGCACGGTGCTGGTCCGCAGCGCGGCGTCGGGGCGGGAGTCGGCCACGGTCGCCGTGCCCGGCTCCGGCCCCGTCACGGTCCGCGTCTACGACGACCGTGGGCGGCTGCGCGAGACCGTGCGGCCGGGCGACGGCCGCTCGACGGTGGTTCCGGTCCTCGGCGGCGGGTTCAGCATCGCGCGGCGTTGACGGGGTCTCGGGCAAAGGGCCCGACGGTTCCGAGATCGATAGTGGTGGGCCTGTCCCACCCGCGAAACGGTCGTTAGGATCCGGCTATGACGACGCTTGCCGCACCCTCGCCGCTGGACACCGCCCCCGTCGAGCAGGTCCGTCGGCTCGTCACCGATCTCCCAGGGCCCCAGTCGCTGGCGCTGCAGGCCCGCCGCACCGCCGCGGTAGCCACCGGGGTCAGCGGGATGCTGCCGCTGTTCGTCGAGCGGGCCGGCGGCGCGGTGCTGGTCGACGTCGACGGCAACCACCTCATCGACCTCGGGGGCGGCATCGCCGTGGTCAACGTCGGGCACGCGCACCCCGCGGTCACCCGCGCCATCCAGCAACAGGCGGCCAACTTCCTGCACACCTGCTTCATGGTCACCGGGTACGAGGGCTACGTCGCGGTCGCCGAACGGCTGGCACAGCTGACGCCCGTCACCGGCCCTGCGAAGGCGGCGCTGTTCAACTCCGGCGCCGAAGCCGTCGAGAATGCGGTCAAGATCGCCCGGGTGGCGACGAAGCGCGACGCTGTGGTGGTCTTCGACCACGCGTATCACGGCCGGACCAACCTGACGATGGCGATGACCGCCAAGGCGAACCCGTACAAGAAGGGCTTCGGCCCGTTCGCGGGCGAGGTCTACCGGGCCCCGATGTCCTACCCGTTCCGCGATCCGGAGAACATGAAGGGCGACGAGGCCGCCGCACGCGCCATCGCCTACATCAGCACTGCGATCCCGCCCGAGGACGTCGCCTGCGTCGTCATCGAGCCGATTCAGGGCGAGGGCGGCTTCATCGCCCCCGCCGAGGGTTTCCTGCCGGCGCTGCGCACCTGGTGCGACGCCAACGGCATCGTCTTCATCGCCGACGAGATCCAGACCGGTTTCGCCCGTACCGGGCTGATGTTCGCCCTGGACTACGAGGGCGTGAAAGCCGACCTGGTGACCGTCGCGAAGGGCCTTGCCGCCGGCATGCCGCTCGCCGGGGTGGTCGGACGCGCCGACCTGATGGATTCGGTGCACGCCGGTGGCCTGGGCGGCACCTACGGCGGCAACCCGGTGGCCTGCGCCGCGGCCCTGGCGTCGATGGACGTCATGCGTGATGAGGACCTGCCGACCAAGGCCCGGGCCATCGAGGCCCGGGTGATGCCCCGGCTACGTGAAGCCGCCGGCCGGTCCGCGACCATCGGGGACATCCGGGGCCGCGGCGCGATGCTCGCCATGGAGTTCGTCACCCGTGGCAGCGCCGATCCCGACCCGGGCGAGGCCGCCCGGGTGTCCAAGGCCTGCCACGCCCAGGGCGTCGTCACCCTGACCTGCGGCACCTTCGGCAATGTGTTGCGGCTGCTGCCACCGCTGGTCATCGAGCCGACACTGCTGGACGAGGGAATCGGCATTCTCTGCGACGCGATCACGGCGTGAGAGCGACGTCGTGAGCACCGGCGGGGTCACCCCTGACCGGCTGGGCCAGCTGCACCACGAGGCCGTCGCCCGGTTCGAAGCCGACCGGCCCCGCTCGGGTGAGCTTCACCGGCGGGCCCGCCACGCGATGCCCGGCGGCGTGCCCATGTCCTGGATGGTCAAGTGGCCCGGCTCCTGGCCGACGTTCGTCGCCCACGCCGAGGGTGCCCACTTCACGTGCGTCGACGGCATCGACCACGTCGACCTCTGCCTCGGTGACACCGGGGCGATGACCGGACACTCCCCCGCCGCGACCGTCGCCGCTATCCGCGAGCAGGCCGGCCGCGGCATCACGACGATGCTGCCGACCGAGGACGCGATCATCGCCGCGGAGGACCTGACCCGGCGGTTCGGGCTGCCGCAGTGGCAGTTCACGCTCACCGCGACCGACGCCAACCGGCACCTGATCCGCTACGCCCGCCATGTCACCGGCCGGCCCAAGGTCCTCGTCGTCGAATGGTGCTACCACGGCAGCGTCGACGAGGCCTTCGCCGGCCTCGACGCCGACGGCCGGGTGGTCGCCCGGGAGGGCAACATCGGGCCGCCGGTCGATCTGGACATCACCACCGTCGTTGTCCCGTTCAACGATGTCGACGCCTTGCAGGCCGCGCTGGCTCGAGAGGACGTCGCCTGCGCGCTGCTGGAGCCCGCGATGACCAACATCGGCATCGTGCTGCCCGACCCCGGCTACCACGAGGCGTTGCGGGAAGCCTGTGACCGGCACGGCACGCTGTTGATCATCGACGAGACGCACACGCTGTGCGCCGGCCCGGGTGGCTGCACCCGCAAATGGGGCCTGCGCCCGGACGCCGTCGTCGTCGGCAAGACGATCGGAGGCGGTGTCCCGGCGGCCGCCTTCGGGATGACCGAGGACTGGGCCCACCGGATCCGCAGCAGCATCCCCCGCGAGGTCATCGACATCGGCGGTGTCGGCGGCACGCTGGCCGGCAACGCGCTGTCGATGGCCGCCGTCCGGGCCACGTTGACCGACGTGCTGACGGACGCCGCGTTCGAGGCGATGACGGCGAGGGCAGTGGATTGGACCGTCGGCGTGCAGGCCGGCATCGACGCGGTCGCCCTGCCGTGGCACGTCATCCGGCTGGGATGCCGCGCCGAGTACGCCTTCGCGGCGTCGGCGCCGCGCGACGGGGCCGAGGCTGCGCTGGCCGACGACCTCCCACTCGCGCAGTACCTGCACCTTGCTGCGCTCAACGACGGCGTGTTGCTGACCCCGTTCCACAACATGGCCCTGATGAGCCCCGCCACCACGGCCGACGACGTCGACCGGCACTCGGTGTCCTTCGCCCGAGTGGCGCGTGAGTTGTCGAGTGAGTCCGGCTAGGCTCACGCGCGCCGTTTCACTCTTCGTCATCGCTACTGGTTAGGAGCATTGTGAGCCAGCCGCCCTACGAGCCGACTCCCCCGTTGGACCCCTACGCCAAGCCGCCCACTCCGGACGCCGCGGCAACTCAAGCCTTGTCCTCGCCTGCCCCGCCGGCACCTGCCGCCCCTGTCCATTACCAGCCGCCGCCCTACCAACCAGCCGCCTACCCGCCGCCCGGCTACGGCGGCACGCCCTCCGGGTACGGAACCGCCTACCCCGAGGCGAGCCAGGCGACTCTCGCACTGGTGTTCGGCATCGTCGGGGTGACGGTGTTCTCGATCCTGGCGCCGTTCGCCTGGTGGATAGGCCTCAAAGAGAAGCGCGCCATCGACGCCGGGCGCCGCGATCCCGCGAACCGCGGTCAGGCCGTTGCCGGGTACATCCTCGGTATCGTCGGCACCGTGTTGCTGGGCATCGGGTTGCTGGTCCTGATCGGATACGTCATCTTCTTCGTCCTCTTCTTCACCGGCACCATCGCGACGTCCTCGAGCTCCCTCGGCGCGGTCCTTCCCGGACTGACCGGCTGAGCAGATCGGATCGGCTCGTGATCAGGCCGGTACGGCCCACACGATGAGGTTGTCCCGGTAGCGGCGTGCCTGCGCGTCGAACGGACCCGAGCACGTCACCAAAGCCAGGCGACGCGGTCCATCGGCACGGAACAGTTCCGGCGGCAGGTCGGACTTGACGACCTGCACAACGGCGTCGACCACGTAGTCGTGGCGGGTCCCCAACCCGTCGACGACCGTGATGCCGTCCCCGGGGCCGGCATCCAGCAGGCCGGCGAACACCCCGAGGCCCTGAGTCGCGGAGTCGACGTGACCCGCGATCAGGGTGGTACCCACATCGACTCCCATCGGTGCGCTGCCGATCCACCACCCCAGCTCGGACACGTCGTCGGGCACCAGCAGTGACCCGTCCGCACCCACGGGCGCGAGGACCACGGGCGCCTCGACCTCGCCGAACTCCAGGGATGCCGGAGGGGCAATCCGCACGGCACCTCCCGACGACACGCCACTGGGTTCGACGTGCTCCGGCATCTCCTCCGTCACGGGCGATGTGGTGCCCAGATCCCGCGCGGCCGGTATCACCGCCGGTGGGGATGCCGAGCACGCGCTGATCGCCGCCACGGCGAGCCCGAGGAGGACCACGTGGCGCACGCCGCGCCCCGAACTGGTGACTGCCCGGGACACGGCGTTCATCACGATGACGAGGCGAATCAGCTGGTCGCGAAGAAGCGACGGCGCAGGCCGACGACCAGAGCCCCCGCGGCAGCCACCGCGATGGCCCCACCGATCAGCCACTCGGCCTGGCCGGCGGCGCCGTCGGCCGCCTGCCCTCCGGTGCCCGTGTCGATCGATCCGGGTGCAGCTCCGGCTCCGGTGACGAGCTGCCCACGCGCCAGGCCGCCGGAGAAGCTGGCGGAGTGCACGTTGAGGTAGAAGTCGCCCGGGTTGGCGATGATCTCGGCGGCCAGCGCGGCGTCGAGCTGAGTCGTCGCAGAAGCTCCGGAGTTGATGGCCGACGCGTCCAGCGGCACCACCACATCGCCGTTGACGCCAGTGGCGCCCCGGTGGATGTGGCCCGCAGCCACTTGCTCACCGTTGCCCGCGACGCGCACCGTGTACGTCAGCGCGCCGGCCGGGGTGAGCTGGAAGCTGCCGGTCACGGTGGCGCCAGCCTCTCCGCTGCCGGCGGGCACCTCGTTCTCGCCGCTGCCGGTCGCGCTCAGGCTGACCGCGCCCGAGCCGGCGGATGCCATCGCAGGGGCGCCGGCAGCGAGCAGTGCCGCCGCGCCGAGCATCCCGGCGACGGCCGCTTTCGTGATCAAACGTCGGATGGTCATCGTTCATCTCCTTCGACAGTGACGCCACCCCAGCGGCGACGCCTTGCCTATGGACACGAGTCATCGCCCACCTGGGTTCACCGGTGGGTCGCGGTGATTGTGTGACCCGCACGAGCGGGTCAGCCCCTTTCGGATATCTCCCAGGGCGAGGCGTGGTCGCCGCTCAGCAGGTCCAGGAACGGCATCGCGTCGAAGGCCTCGGGGCCGAGTACGCCGGTGCCGGACCACTGTCCCGAGGCCAGGAGCTCCAGTGCGACCGCGGGGTTGACCGCCGTCTGCCAGAGGACGCACTGGGCGCCGTACTCGGCCATCGACCACTCGTTGTCGACGACGTGTGAGAGGTACACCGCCCGGCGCCCGCCATCGGTACCGGTCCCGGTGACGTAGGTGCCGGCACAGGTCGCGCCCCGCATCCTGTCCCCCAGGCCCGCAGGGTCAGGCAGGCAGGCCGCGACGACGTCGCGAGGGCTGACCTGATGTCCCTTGACGCTGACCGGCCGGGTGCGGTCGAGGCCCAGTTTGTGCAGGGTCCGCAGGACGTCGATGAACTCCTGCCCCAGTCCGTACTTGAAGGTCACCCGCTTCGCGTCGAGCCAGCGCGGCATCAGCAGTACCTCCTCGTGCTCGACGTTGACGCACTCGACCGGGCCGATGCCACCCGGAAAGTCGAAGACCTCGGGCTCGCTGAACGGGGCCGTGGTGTACCACCCTCGACCGGCCTCCCAGATCACCGGCGGGTTCAGGCACTCCTCGATCGTGGTCCAGATCGAGAAGGACGGCGCGAAGTCGTATCCGTCGACGACCAGGTTGGACCCGTCGCGAACCCCCAGCTCGTCGATGGAGCTGAACAGGTGGTCGGCGGCGTAGCGCGCGAAGACGTCCGAGAGGCCTGGCTCGACGCCGATCCCGACCAGCGCCAGTCGACCGGCGGCCGCCCAGTCATCGGCCACCGCGAATTGTTCGTCGCCCAGCTTGACCCCGACCAGCTCGTGCGGGCGCTGCGGGTGGGGCCTGGACAGCGACATCGCCATGTCCAGGTAGTCCGCCCCGGCGGCCAGCGCACCGGTGAAGACGGGCATGACGAATCGCGGGTCCACGGCGTTGAGGATGTGGGTGATGCGGTGCCGACGGGCCAACGCGGTCACCGCGGCGGGATCCGATGCGTCCACGCGAGCCGCCGTGAAGCGACGCTCGCCCGGGTGCCGCCGCGCCAACTCCGCGACGGTGCGCTCCGCGCGGCCCACATCGTAGTCGGCCACCACGCACGCCTCGAAGAAGTCGCGGCGTGCGACGATTCGTGCGAAGGCGTCACCCACCCCGCCGGCGCCGATCAGCAGAATGCGCACGTCAGGTCCTCTCGATCGGGTGGGTGACCGGGCGGTCGGACAGCAGCGGCGAGGCCGGGTCCCATCGGGGCCCACCCGCCAGGTCCAGGCGCCGCCGCGCGATCGCCGAGAGCGCCTCCAGTACCACCCGGTTGGCCAGCGCCGCGGTGATGTCGGCGTGGTCGTACGGCGGGCAGACCTCGACGACGTCGATGCCGACGATCGGCAGGTCGCGGGCCAGCCGGCGCACGGCATCCAGCAGCTGCCGCGCGGTGATGCCGCCTGGTTCGGGGGTGCCGGTGCCGGGGGCATGGCCCGGGTCGGCGACATCGATGTCGACGGACAGGAACACCCCCTCGCAGTCGTCGAGCGCGATCACCGACGCCTCGTCCAGGCAGGCGTCCAACCCCCGAGAGACGATCTCGGTCATCTCATACGAGCGCATC
The DNA here is from genome assembly GCA_964516515.1 of uncultured Kineosporiaceae bacterium. Classification (GTDB taxonomy): domain Bacteria; phylum Actinomycetota; class Actinomycetes; order Actinomycetales; family JBBAYJ01; genus JANNOG01. The sequence goes on from CAZEYA010000053.1 coordinate 8,412, forward strand.
CGCTGCTGCGCCATCCAGTCCAGCACGTCCGGCCCCGGCCAGTAGCCGCGCAGCCCCACCTGCAGGAACCGGTCGCCGCGCAGCGCACCCGACTCGATGAGCCGACGCATCGGCTGCCCATGCCCCCACAGCGAACCGAACTCGATGTCGCCGGTGTCGGCGTGGGCATCGAAATGGATCATCGAGATCCGGCCATGCCCGTGATGCGCCGCGACCCCCGTGGCATCGGCGTAGGTGATGGAGTGGTCACCACCGAGGACGAGGGGGATGGCACCGGCCGCGCACACCGCAGTCACCGCCCGCTCGAGCGCTCCGAGCGAGGCCAGGATGTCCCCTGGCGGCATCTCGACGTCCCCGGCGTCGCGGACGTCGAGGTCGCGGAGCGCATCGGTGCGCAGGGCAAGGTGCGGCCTGGACCCGTCGTGCGCCAGGTAGTCGGTGCCGCGGATCGCCTGCGGGCCAAACCTCGTTCCGGGGCGCGCCGAGGTGCCGCCGTCGAACGGCGCGCCGACGATGACCACATCAGCCCCCGCCATCGTGGCGGGCTCACCGATGTCGCACGCCGGCACCCCCAAGAAGGTGTAGTCAGGACCGAACTGCGAGCCGTACCGAGCCATCGAGTTCCTCTCCCGGGGTGCCTCGGTCAGCCACCGGAACGGGCCCGGCGTGCCGAGATCAGCCGACCGATCCCGACGAGGACCAGTGCCAGCACGAACATCATGGTGCCCACGACGTTCGCCTGAGCGGGGATGCCTCGGGTGGCGGAGACGTAGACGAACTTGGGGAACGTGTCGGTGTTGCCGGAATTGAAGTACGTGATGATGAAGTCGTCGAAACTGAGCGAGAACGACAACAGTGCCGCGGCGACGATCCCGGGCAGCAGCAACGGGAACGTGACCCGCCAGAACGTCTGCATGCCGGTGGCGTAGAGGTCTGCCGCCGCCTCCTCCAGCGCCGGGTCAAGCGTCGCCACTCGCGCCTTGACCGTGACCACGACGAAACTGATGCAGAACATCACGTGGGCGATGACGATGGTCCAGAAGCCCAACTGGGCGCCGATGTTGAGGAACTGAGCCAGCAGGGAGGCGCCGAGCACCACTTCCGGCGTGGCCATCGGCAGGAAGATCAACAGGTTGGTGACGCCGCGGAAGCGGAACCGGTAGCGCACCAGGGCGATGGCGATCGCGGTGCCCAGGGCACAGGCGATGACAGTCGCGATCAAGCCGATCTGGATGCTGGTGGCCACGGACTGGCATACGTCGGGTGCCCCGCACGGATTGCGCCAGTTGTCCAGCGTGAAGCCCTGCCACACCAGGTTGGACCTCGGTGCGTCGTTGAACGAGAACGCGATCGTGTACGCGATCGGCACGAACAGGTACAGCAGCGCCAGTCCGGCCAGCACGGGCAGCACCCAGTCGCCCTGGCTGAACCATGGCCGCCGCCCTGGCGGGCGCTGCGCCCCGACGACGACCCGGACCGGCACCGGACTGCCCACCTGGGCCGCGGTCATACCAGGTCCTCAGTGCCGGAGCGGCGGATGTAGACGATGACGAGCACCAGGATGACGGCCATCAGGATGAACGACAGCGCCGCCGCGGTCGGGTAGTCCACCACTTGGAAGAACTGCGAGTCGATGATGCTGCCGATCATCCTCGTTCCCGGATTGCCCAGCAGTGCCGCGTTGACGTAGTCGCCGGAGGCTGGGATGAAGGTCAGCAGCGTTCCGGCGACGACGCCGGGCAGTGACAGCGGCCACGTCACCCGGAGGAACGTCGTCAGCGGTCCGGCGTAGAGGTCCTGTCCGGCCTCGATCAGCCGGACGTCCAGGCGTTCCAGGCTGGCATAGATCGGCAGGGTCATGAACGGCAGGAAGTTGTACGTCAAGCCGGCGACCACCGCGAATGCGGTCGCGGTGAGCCTGCCGTCACTGGGCAGCAGGGCCAGGGCCCGCATCACCGAGACCACCGGCCCCTCGTCGGCCAGGATCTGCCGCCACGCGATGGTGCGCAGGATGAAGCTGGTGAAGAACGGCGCGATGACCAGCACGAGCATGAATTGCGCCAACGTCGGGCGCGACCGGCACCGGACCGCGATGACGTAGGCCAGCGGGTACCCGATGAGCAGCGCCAGCACGGTCGCGAGCAGCCCGAAGCCGAAAGAGCGCACGAAGATCGGCCAGTACTCGCGAATCGCGTTGGTGTAGTTGGAGACCTCGAAGGCGGGCTGGAACTGACCGATGTCACCCCCCGGCACCGGCACCATGAGCGAGGTGAAGAACAGCACCAGGATGGGAGCGACGAAGAAGATCGCCAGCACGGCCAGTCCGGGTGCCAGCAGCAGGTAGGGAGTCCGGCCAGCCCGGCGAGGACCGGGCGCCTCGGCACCGACCGCCGGCGGTGTCACCGCTGCCGCGACCGACACCTCAGACCGCCTCCCGTCCGGCGCTGGCGTCCTGATCGCCCGGGAGGCCGAACGAGTGGGGTAGGGCCCACGCCGCCCGCACCACGTCACCCGGCCGGTGACCGGCCCCGTCATAGATGTTCTGGCTGAACACGGTGAGCTGGCCGGCGCCGGGCACGTCGACGAGGTACTGCGTGCTGACACCCGAGAACGACACATCGACCACGACGCCCGGCCCCACGACATTGGTGTACGCCGGGACGTCCTCGTCGCCAGGACCGGTGCCGTCACCGGCGATCAGGTGCAGCTTCTCGGGGCGGACACCGACCAGGATCCGGCCCGAGGTCACCGCGCACCGGTCGGCGCGAACCAGCATCGGGCGACGGTCGGCGCCGCCCCGTGGCGCCACGCTCAGCACACCGTCGGCCTGCGACTGGACATCACCGAGCAGCAGATTGGACTGCCCGAGGAAGTTGGCGACGAACGCGGTCGTCGGCCGCTCGTACAACTGCGCCGGCGGCCCCAACTGCTCGATCCGGCCCGCGTTCATCACCGCGACCGTGTCGGCCATCGTCATGGCCTCCTCTTGGTCGTGGGTGACGTGGATGAACGTCAGCCCGACGTCGGTCTGGATGCGCTTGAGCTCGACCTGCATCTGGCGCCGCAGCTTGAGGTCGAGCGCCCCGAGCGGCTCGTCCAGCAGCAGCACCGCCGGCCGGTTGACGATGGCCCTGGCCAACGCGATGCGCTGCTGCTGGCCGCCCGAGAGCTGCGCCGGGCGGCGGCGCGCAGTGTGCGCCAGCTCGACCAGCTCCAAGGCATGCATCGCACTGGCAGTCGCATCGGCCTGCCCACGGCGGCGCAACCCGAACGCGACGTTCTCCAGCACCGTCAGGTGCGGGAACAGCGCGTAGCTCTGGAACACCGTGTTGACCGGGCGCTCGAACGCGCGGGTCGCCGTGACGTCCTTGGTGCCGATCCGGATCCGGCCTGATGTGGGGTGCTCCAGCCCTGCCACCATGCGCAGAGTCGTCGTCTTGCCGCAGCCCGAGGGCCCGAGCAGGGCGAAGAAGGAACCCGCCGGCACCACCAGGTCGACCGAATCGACCGCGACCATGTCACCGAACGCCTTGCTGAGCGCCTGGAGCTCCAGATCGGCCCCGGATGGAGCGCTCACGACATCGGCCATCAGTTGCCGATGACCCGCTGGAACGCCTCGCTGAAGGTGGTCTCCTCCTCGGCCGCCAGCGTCCGGAACGCCGACACCTCCGACAGTGTGGCGTCGTCGGGGAAGATCAGCTGGTTGCCCACCAGCGACGGGTCGATCTCGGCCATCGCCTCCTGGGCGCCCTGCACCGGCGTGATGAAGTTGACGTAAGCGGCGACCAGCGCGGCGACCTCGGGGTCGTAGTAGTAATCGATCAGCCGCTCGGCGTTGGTCTTGTGGGGGCTCCCGATCGGGATCATCAGGTTGTCGCTCCACAGCGTGCCGCCGGAATCCGGGATCGCGAACCCGAACTTGTCGCCCGCCTCGAAGTTCAGCGACACGATGTCGCCCGACCAGCCGATGACCGCGATGGCGTCCTCGCTGATCAGGTCCTCGCGGTAGCTGCCGCCGCGGACCTGGCGGATCTGGCCCGACTGGATCTGCTCCTCGAGGACGGACAGCGCATTGTCGAACTCGGTCTGCCCCCAGGTCCCGGAGATGTCGACGCCCTGGGACAGCATGATCAGGCCCATCGTGTCCCGCATCTCCGAGAGCACCTCGACCCGCCCGGCCAGCTCCGGGTTCCACAGGTCGTCAAGGGTGCGAAGCCCGGCCGGGAACAGCTCCTTGTTCCACGCCAGCAGGGCGAACCCGCTCTGCCAGGTCAGGCTGTTCGCCCGGCCCGGGTCGAAGTCCACCCGTGCCAGGGTGTCGAGGATGTTGTCCTTGTTGGGGATGTTGGCGTCGTCGAACTGCTGCGTATAGCCGAGTCTGATGCACCGCGCGGCCATCCAGTCGGTGAGGCACATGATGTCCTGGCCGATGTCCTGACCGTTGGCCAGCTGGCCCTGAACCCGGCCGAAAAAGGACGCGTTGTCCTCGATGTCCTCGCTGTAGTTGACCTCGATGCCGGTCTCGGCCGTGAACGCCTCCAGCGTGGGCGAGGTGTTGCCGTCCTCCGCCAGGTCGATGTAGGCGGTCCAGTTGACGAAGTTGACCACCTGTTCGGTTTCGGAGAGGTCCTCGGCGGGGGACAGGGAGACCAGGGCGTCGGCCTCCCCGGAACCACCGCCGGTGCCGCATGCGCTGGTCAGACCGGCGGTGGCGGCCACGCCCGCCACCGCGCCGCCGCGCAGCACGTTCCTGCGGGTGGCTGCGGCAGAAATCAATGGACGCAGGTCGGCGGGGATCCGGGACGGGTCGATGCGAGAATTCATCGGGTTCCTAGCTGTTGAGGTTGGCCATGACGTGCTTGATCCTGGTGTAGTCCTCCAGTCCGTACATCGAAAGGTCCTTGCCGTAGCCGGAGTTCTTGAACCCGCCGTGCGGCATCTCCGCGACGATCGGGATGTGGGTGTTGAGCCACACGCAGCCGAATTCCAGCCGACGGGCCATCCGCATCGCCCGACCGAAATCCTTGGTCCACACGCTGCTGGCCAGGCCGTACTTGACGCCGTTGGCCCAGCGCAGCGCCTCCTCCTCGTCGCTGAACCGCTGCACCGTGATGACCGGGCCGAAGATCTCGTCCTGGACCATCTCGTCGTCCTGGTGCAGCCCGGCCACCACCGCCGGCCGCAGGAAATAGCCCTTGCCCAGTTCGGAGACGCGGTCGCCACCGGTGACCAGGCTGGCGTGGTCGGGCACCCGGGACAGGAATCCGGACACCCGGTCCAGCTGGTTGGCATTGTTCACCGGGCCCAGTGCGGCGTCGTCGTCGTCGGGCATGCCCGGCTTGGTGGCGTCGGCCTGCTCGGCGAGCGCCGCGACGAAGTCGTCGTATATCCCCGGCCCGGCGAGCACCCGGGTGGCGGAGGTGCAGTCCTGGCCTGCGTTGAAGTACCCGGCGCCCGCGATCCCGGCGGCGGCCTCGGCGATGTCGGCGTCGTCGAAGACGACCACGGGAGCCTTGCCGCCGAGTTCGAGGTGGACCCGCTTGAGGGCGGCGGCAGCCGACGCGGCGACCTGCTTGCCCGCCCGGACCGAGCCGGTGATGGCGACCATGTCGGGGCGGTCGTGGCTGACCAGCAGGTGGCCGGTCTCCCGATCGCCCGTCACGACGTTGAATACCCCGGCAGGGAAGAACTCCGCGGCGATCTCGGCCAACAGCAGCGTGGTCTCCGGCGTGGTGTCACTCGGCTTGAGCACGACCGTGTTGCCGGCTGCCAGCGCGGGGGCGAACTTCCAGACCGCCATCATCATCGGGTAGTTCCACGGCGCCACCTGGCCGATGACCCCGACGGGCTCGCGGCGGATGAAGGACGTGTGGTCGGACATGTACTCGCCCGCGGACTTGCCTTCCAGCACCCGTGCCGCACCAGCGAAGAACCGGATCTGGTCGACCATCGGCGGGATCTCCTCCGATGCCGTCAGCGCGCGCGGCTTGCCCGTGTTCGACGCCTCCAACGCCACGATCTCCTCCGCCCTGGCCTCGATCGCGTCGGCGAGGCGGAACAGCGCGAGCTGGCGCTTGGCGGGCGTGGCGTCGCGCCAACCCGGGAATGCCTCGGCTGCCGCCCCGTATGCGCGGTCGATGTCCTCGGCCCCGCTGATCGGCGCGCGCGCAACAACCTCACCGGTCGCGGGATCGATGATGTCGGAGAACGAGTCGGAGCTCGGATCGGTGTACTCACCCGCAACGAAGTTGCGCAGTTGGCGGACGCCTTCGGCCACAGTCGCTGTCATGACGCGACCCTAGTTCGCCGGACCGCATTGCGAAAGCCCGATGAACGGAGCGGTTCGGTTTCCGTTGCACCAGGCGACGGATTGCTCTCGTTCCGTTGTTCGGAGCATCACGCGCGCTTGCTATCGCTCGTCCGGGCAGTGAGAATGGCCGAGTGACCGGGCCAGCCGCGCTCGTCCTCCTCGACGACGTAGGCAAACGGATCATCGAGGAGTTGCAAGCCGACGGTCGACGCTCGTACGCCAACGTCGCCAAACATGTCGGGCTGTCCGAGGCTGCCGTGCGCCAGCGGGTCCGGCGCATGGTCGAGGTCGGGCTGTTGCAGATCGTCGCGGTCACCGACCCGCTGCAACTGGGCTTCAGCCGCCAGGCGATGCTCGCCGTGACCTGCGAGGGCGACGTCCGGCTCGTGGCCGACGAGTTGGCCATGCTGCCCGAGGTCTCCTATGTGGTCCACGTGGCCGGCGGTTTCGACCTGCTGGCCGAGGTGGTGTGCGAGGACGACGATCACCTGCTCGATCTGCTCAACACGCGCGTGCGGCGATTGCCGGGCGTGCGCACCACCGAGACATTCGTCTACCTGAAGCTGCGCAAGCAGCGTTATGACTGGGGAACCAGATGACCGACCACGCCACCACTCTCAGCAGCCCGCCCTCGGCCGACGCCCTCGGCACGACGCCGCGCGGCACCGGCCGCGCCCAGGCAGCCCGGGACCACCTCTGGATGCATTTCTCGCGGCACACCGCGCTGGCCGCAGGCGGCGAACCGCAGGTGATCGTGCGGGGCGAGGGCCACCACATCTTCGACGCACACGGCAGGCGTTACATCGACGGCCTCTCCGGGCTGTTCGTGGTCCAGGTCGGCCACGGGCGCCGCGCGCTGGCTGAGCGGGCGGCCCAGCAGGCGAGCGAGTTGGCCTTCTTCCCGCTGTGGTCCTACGCGCATCCGCAGGCGATCGACCTCGCGGAGCGACTGGCCCACCACGCGCCCGGCGACGTCAACCACGTGTTCTTCACCACCGGCGGCGGCGAAGCCGTGGAGAGCGCGTGGAAGCTGGCCAAGCACTTCTTCAAGTTGACCGGCAAGCCCATGAAGACCAAGGTCATCTCGCGGTCCGTCGCCTATCACGGCACCCCGCAGGGCGCGCTGGCGATCACCGGCATACCCGAGATGAAGGCCATGTACGAACCGCTGGTGCCGGGGGCGTTCCGGGTGCCCAACACCAACATCTACCGGGCACCGACCGACGAACTGCGCAAGGACCCGAAGGCGTTCGGTCGCTGGGCCGCTGACCGCATCGCCGAGGCCATCGAGTTCGAGGGCCCCGACACCGTCGCGGCGGTGTTCCTGGAGCCGGTGCAGAACGCCGGCGGCTGTTTCCCGCCGCCGCCTGGCTACTTCGAGCGGGTCCGCGAGATCTGCGACGAGTACAACGTGCTGCTGGTCAGTGACGAGACGATCTGCGCCTTCGGCCGGATCGGCTCGATGTTCGCCTGCAACGACTTCGACTACACCCCGGACATCATCACCACCGCCAAGGGCATGACGTCGGGCTACTCCCCGATCGGGGCGATGCTGGCCTCGGACCGGCTGTTCGAGCCGTTCACCAAGGGCACCGAGATGTTCGCCCACGGGTACACCTTCGGCGGGCACCCCGTCTCGGCCGCTGTCGCGATGGCCAACCTCGACATCTTCGAGGCAGAGGGCCTCAACGACCGCGTCAAGGAGAACGCGCCCGCGTTCCGGCGGACGCTGGAGAAGCTGCTCGACATCCCGATCGTCGGCGACGTCCGCGGCGAGGGGTACTTCTACGGCATCGAGCTGGTCAAGGACCGCGACACCCGGGAGACGTTCAACGAGGACGAGTCCGAGCGGCTGCTGCGCGGTTTCCTGTCCCAGGCGCTGTTCGAGGCCGGGTTGTACTGCCGCGCCGACGACCGTGGCGACCCCGTGGTGCAGTTGGCGCCGCCCCTGACGATCGGGCAGGCGGAGTTCGACGAGATCGAGCAGATCCTGCGCGGCGTCCTGACGGAGGCGTCGAACCGGTTGTGAGCGACCAGCCGTACCGTCGGCTCTCGCTGTGGCACGAACAGGTCGCCGCAGCCGGGGACGACCTCGCCCCGCGCCCGTCGCTGGCCGGTGACACCGACGCCGACGTGGCCATCGTCGGCGCCGGCTTCACCGGCTTGTGGACCGCCTACTACCTGCTGCAGGCGCAGCCGGACCTCCGGGTACTGGTCGTCGAGGCCGAGATCGCCGGCTTCGGTGCCAGCGGCCGCAACGGCGGCTGGTGCTCGGCACTGTTCCCGCAGGGCACCGCGTCGATGGCTGCGGCGTGCGGTCGCGACCGGGCGCTGGCGGTGCGCCGGGTGATGAACGACACCGTCAACGAGGTGGGCCGGGTCTGCGCCGCGGAGGGCATCGAGTGCGACTTCCTCAAGGGCGGCACGATCAGCTTGGCGCGCACCCCGGCGCAGGTCGCGCGGGCCCGGGCGGACGCGACCCGCGACGAGGAGTTCGACGGGGTGGACGGCGTCACGTTCCTCGACGCCGACGCATCGTGGGCCCGGCTGGCCGCCGCCCGGGTCCTCGGCGCCACCGTCACCCCGCACTGTGCCCGGATCCATCCCGCCAAGCTGGTCCGCGGTCTGGCCCGGGCAGTCGAGCGGCTGGGCGGGACGATCGTCGAGGGCACCCGCGCCACCGAGGTGGCGCCGGGCCTGGTTCGCACCGAGCACGGCACGGTGCGGGCGGCGACGGTGGTGCGCGCCACGGAGGCGTGGACGTCCAAGCTGCCCGGTCACGGCCGCAGCGTGGTCCCGGTCTACTCCTTGATGATCGCCACGGCGCCGCTGCCGGCGGGCACCTGGTCGACGATCGGCCTGGCCAGCGGCGAGACGTTCACCGAGCACCGCAACCTCGTCATCTACGGCCAGCGCAGCGCCGACGACCGGCTGGTCTTCGGTGGCCGCGGGGCGCCCTACCACTTCGGCTCCGGCATCGACACGGACCACGACACCGACCCACGGGTCTTCACGGCGTTGCGGGACACGCTGGTGGACCTGCTACCGCAGGCCGGGGACGCCGCGATCACCCATGCCTGGGGCGGCCCACTGGGCATCACCCGGGACTGGCACGCGAGCGTCGGTCTGGACCCGAGCACGGGCCTGGCCTGGGCGGGCGGCTACGTCGGCGACGGCGTCGGCACCAGCAACCTGGCCGGGCGGACCCTGGCCGACCTGATCCTCGGCGTCGACAGCGAGCTGGTCCGGTTGCCGTGGGTCAACCACATCTCGCCCAAGTGGGAGCCGGAGCCGCTGCGGTGGCTCGGCGTCAACGCGGGGCTGCGGGTGGCTCAACTGGCCGACGCCGAGGAGCGGGTGCTGCGGCGGCCCGGCGCGTTCGCCGCCGTGCTGGACCGGTTGACCGGTCATTAGCTCCTGAGCAGTGTCTCGAAGCTGCTCCGACCGTTGATCCGATACACATCGCCCTTTGTGGCGGCACCTATCCCTCAACCGCGGCCGCCAGCCGGGCTCGCCAGATGAGTGGGAGCACTAACCACATCACCAGCAGCAGACCGCCCACGACGGCGGCCAGCACCACCGCGAACAGCCGCGACAGCACCAGGTCGAGCACCAGCAGCATCGCGCACGCCACCGCCACTCCCAACGCCCCCAGGCCCGCCTGAGCCAGCCGGCTCGCCGCGATGACGACCGTCTCCTTGACCTGACGGCGGAACATGAGCCGGTGCCAGGCCACCGGAGCCACCAGCAGGGCGATCGCTGCCACCAGGACCAGCAGAGTCGCCACCAGAACGCCGCGCTGGAACCCGTCGAGTGATCCGTACCGGGCCTGCAGCGGCACGGTCAGCAGGAACGCGAAGAGGATCTGCACCCCCGCCTGCATCACCCGAAGCTCCTGCAGCAGTTCCGCGAAGTTGCGGTCCGCCCGCTCCAGCTCGGTCTCGTCGCGTCCGTCGTCGATCATGTCTCACACTCCAGTTGCGGCCGGATCACCGGGGCCAGCGGCTCAGCACACCCATCACATGCTCACGCGTGGGCATCGCATCGGCTGCGCCCGCTCGGGTCACCGCAAGTGAGCCCGCAACAGCGCTCCAGCGGACCGCCTGCGCCAGGTCCCCGCCCTCGGCCAGCACCGCGGCGAGGGCGCCGTTGACGGCGTCGCCGGCGCCGACCGTGTCGACGACATCGACGACCGACGCGGGTTGCCAGCGGAGCGTGTCGCCCAGCGCCCAGCAGATCCCCCGCTCCCCCAGCTTGATGACGACCCCCCCGGCGCCGCGCCCGCTCAGGGTGCGGGCCGCGCGCTCGGCCGCCTCCCGCGTCGCCAGGTCATGGCCCACCAGCGCCGCGGCTTCGGTCTCGTTCGGGGTGAGGACGACGTGTGGGGCGTAGAGACCGGCGGGCAGCCCGTCGCCGGGTGCGGGCGCCGGATCGAGAATCACCCGCGCCCCCCTCGTCCGCGCCAGGTCGGCCGCGGCCACCACCGCTGCCATCCGCAGTTCCAGTTGCAGCAGCAGGACATCGCCGGCGCGAAGCTCCTGGGCCAACCTGGCGACATCAGCGTCACCAACGGCCCAGTTGGCGCCCGAGACCACGACGATGCGGTTCTGGCCGTCCGCATCGATGACCACCACGGCCACCCCGGTCGCCAACGCCGGGTCCACGGCGACCCCGGTGACGTCGACTCCCACAGCGGCCAGGCCGTCGCGCAGCATCGCGCCGTACGGGTCGCCGCCAACCCGGCCGACGAAGGCCGTGGCCGCCCCCAGCCGTGCCGCGGCGACCGCTTGATTCACACCCTTGCCGCCCAGCGCGACCGCGAACGAGGTACCGAACACCGTCTCACCCGGTGCCGGGAAATCCCCGACGCCGACGACCAGGTCCGCGTTGGCACTGCCGAAGACCACTACGCCCACGTGGCGACGATAGGCGCCTGTCGTCAGGCGTCAGAGTCCTGATTGCGGCGGGTGTTGAGCACCATCAGGGTCTTGGTCCCGGTGACGTGCCCCGTGCCGCGCAGCCGGTCGATGACGCGCTTGAGATCAGCGACGTTTCGGACCCGGATCCACGCCAGCGCATCCGGATCCCCCGCGACGGTAAAGACTGCTTCCACCTCCGGGATGCCGATGCCGATCTCGGAGATGGTGTCCACCCGGGCATCTCCGGAGATCCGCAGTTCGGTGAACGCCTCCAGCGGGCGCCCGAGCTTCGCGTGGTCGACCACGGTGGTGTACCCGAGGATCACGCCCGAGGCCTCCAACCGGTCGACCCGGCGCTTGACCGCCGGCGCCGACAGGCCGACCACGGCGCCGATGTCACCGTAGGTCCGCCGGGCGTTCTGGCGAAGCAACCGGAGAATGGCGGAGTCCACAGCGTCGGTGCCAGGGGCGCCAGCCTCGTCATCCACGCAATAATGTTACGTGGAACAGCCTGCCGAGCGGTATTCGTTGTCCAAGACCGGGTCTGGAAGCGTGAAAGCTTGTGCGGGTTCCGCGTTGTCGCTGTAATGGGCCGGTGCAGGCGCCCGTAGCCCCCTTTGCCGACGCGATGGTGCTGCGGCGGATCCAGGACCGCGTGCTGTGGCTGGCCACCAGCATGATCCACCACGCCAACCACGTCCGGCCGGCCAGATCCGCGATCAAGGTCGGCGGCCATCAGGCGTCCTCGGCCTCGATGGCCGGCATCATGACCGCCCTGTACTTCGCGCACCTGCAGCCCGACGACCGGGTCTCGGTGAAGCCGCACGCGGCACCCGTGCTGCACGCCATCAACTACCTGTTGGGCCGGCTCGACCGTCGCTACCTCACGCAGCTGCGAGCGTTCCACGGC
>CAZEYA010000054.1:0-20364 GCA_964516515.1 uncultured Kineosporiaceae bacterium
CGGTAGCAGCCCGCCGTTGCCGTTCCCATTGCCGCCACCGCCACCGCCACCGTCGCCCCCACCACCTCCGCCACCACCGAGGTAGACAGTGATGCCGGTGCCGCCACGAACCGTCGCGCCGGAGCCGGGCGACTGGTCGACGACGCGGTCGGCGGAGCCGCCCCGGCGCTCGTCGGAGACGGTGATGCCGAGGCCGGCCGCCGCGAGCGTCGCCGACGCCTGGGACACCGAGGAGCCGCGCACGTTGGGCACGCGGACCGGGGGGCCGAAGATGGTGTCCTCGCCGGGGTCGGCGAAACCCGCGGGTGGCAGGCCGAGCAGCTGGGGCGCCTGCCGCATGAAGTCACCCCATGTGGGTAGGGCCCACGTAGAGCCGAAGACGCCGCGGCGCCTGATCTCTCCGTTGACCGGGAACTCGGTGAGGGTCTGGTTCGCGATGTCGGTGTCACCGATCCACACGGTGCTGGCCAGGTTGGGGGTGTACCCGGAGAACCACGTGGCGTTCGACCCGTTTGTCGTGCCCGTCTTGCCGGCAGCCGGCCGTCCGATACCCCCAAGACTCCGAGCCGTGCCCTGAATCAACGTCTGCTGCAGTGCGTAGTTGACGCCCTTGGCGACTTCCGGGTCAAGGGCCTGGGTGCAGGCGGGCAGACCCAGGACGACCGGCTGGCCGTCACGGTCGAGCACCCCGGTGACTCCGGTAGGGGGGCAGAAGAGGCCTTCTGCAGCGAAAGCAGCGTAAGCGCCCGCGACGGCAAGGGGCGAGACGTTCGCGGCCCCCAACACCATGGAGGGGACGATGTTGTAGCCGCCCGGTTGTCCGGCTCCGTCGGGGCGGCCCGAGATGTCCGTCACTCCCAGACTGGCTGCTGTCTCGGCAATATCGCAGAGATCGAGCTGTTGGGCCATCCGCAGATAGGCTCCATTAATGGAGTTGTACGTCGCCCGCAAGACGGGAACCTGTCCTGCTGGTCCACCCGAGTCCCCAGCATTGCCGGCAGTGTAGATTTTTCCGTCCAGTTGCGTGCAGCGAGCCGGAAAACTCTTGGTCGGTCCCTCGAAATCTCCCGCGTTGACGACGGCCGACAATGGCTTGTTGGCCTTGAGCCAGGTTGCCAGTGTAAACGGCTTGAAGGTCGAGCCTGGCTGGAAACCGATCGAACTGCCCGTAACATAGTTCACCTTCGTGAGCTGGTATGTCCCGTTCGCGTCGCCGTACAGCCGATTCTGTGCCATCGCCAGGATTCTGCCGGTACCAGGTTCGACCGTGGCCATTGCCACACCTGCCCGTTCCGTGTCAGGTATTTGCGACCTTACCGACTGCCATGCCACCGACTGCAGGGCCGGGTTGATCGTCGTTGGAATCGTCAGCCCACCGCGATACAGATTCTGCTGCCGCTCCGAGGCTGTCTCGCCCAGCGCTGCGTAGGGAGACGTCTGCCCCGCTGCCAAGTTGGCACCGATGATGTCTTGAATGACGTAGTCGCAGAAGAAGGCCATCTCGCCGGCGGTCAGGCAGCCGTTGGGCAGTGGCAGCGGGTTGATCCCGAGATCCGTGGCGATCGCGGTGTCGAAGTCCGCCTGCGTGATCTTGCCGAGTGACAGCATGCGCGCCAGCACGGTGTTCCGGCGATTGATCGCGGCATCGGGGAACTTGACCGGGTCGAGTTCGGTGGGCCGTTGCAAGATTCCGGCCAGCATCGCGGCTTGTGGAATGGTCAGGTCGATGGGGTTGACCTGGAAGTAGAACTTCGAGGCCGCCGCAACGCCGTACGCATTGTTGCCGAAGAACGCGATATTGAGGTATTTGTTGAGAATTTCGTCCTTGGTGTACTTCTGCTCCAGGCCCATCGCGTAGCGGGCCTCGTCGAACTTGCGACGGAACCCCTCAAGGTCGGCCCCGCTCGCGATGGCGGCGTTGACCCCGTCCTCGTCATTATTGGCGGCTGCCGCCTGGACGCGCACATTCTTGACGTACTGCTGGGTCAGCGTCGAACCACCCGCTACGTCGACGCCACCGAAGGTGATGATGGCCGCGCGCAAGGTGCCCCTGGCGTCGATGCCGTTGTGCTCGTAGAATCGCGAGTCCTCGATCGCCAGCGTCGCGTCGATCATCGTCTGCGAGACATTGGCCAGCGGCACCTCGAAGCGGTTCTGCTCGTAGATGTTGGCGATGATGCTGCCGTCTGCGGCCAGGATGGTGGAGTACTCGGGCAGCGAGGTCTCGTCGAGGTCGGCCGGCAGGCCTTGGTAGTAGTCATAGCCGCTGCGGGTCAGGAACCCCGTCGCCGCCGCCGCGGGCAGGTAGAACCCGGACGCGAGCAGGCCCGCGACGATGCACGTCACCAGGAACGCGGCCAGCAACCCGAGCGCCCTGGCGATCTCCACGGGGATGGACCGGCGACGCGTCATGGCCAGCAGCGTAAACGCCACGCCTGGCAGCGCCGTATCACCGGGCCGGGATGCGGCTCCGTAGGGCTGTGGCGTCCGGTGTGTGCCGGTGATCGACGGGAAGATCGGAAACGCGGATCAACCGAACGGATGAGGTCGGGCTGGCCGATCGGCGCAATGGTCCAAGCCGATTGCCCGCTGCCCGGCACCGCCGACACTGCCTAGCGTCACTGACGAGTTCGCAGCCGAACAGGACAGGCTGCCCCGAGGGGAGTGACCAAGGATGGCGTGGAACGAGGACTGGCCGACGCAGGCAGCGTGCCGGGACAACCACCCGGACGCCCTGTTCGTTCAGGGTGCCGCGCAACAGCAGGCCAAGACGGTCTGCTTCCGGTGCCCGGTGCGGGCGGAGTGCCTGGCGCACGCGCTCGACACCGAGACCCAGTTCGGCGTCTGGGGCGGGATGACCGAGCGTGAACGCCGTCAACTGTTGCGCACCCGGCCCGACGTCACGTCGTGGCGTGGGTTGTTCGAGACGGCGATGAACGCGCAGGAGGCGGCGGAGACGCCGTACCCCGAGGTGGTGAAGCCAGCCGAGCGGCGGCGCGTCCCGGCCTGACGACGCGCTGATCGGACCACCGGCCGATGCCTCGAGCGACTGATCAGACGACCGCAGGGGCCGCGGGGATGGGTCGGCCCTGCGCAAGGTCGGCGGCGATCGACCGGAGGCTGTCCAGGTCGGTTACGTCGATCGGACGGGCAGGGATCACAGCGGCAGGCACGGGCGGGTAGAGCCGTGAGAGCCGCTGCATCACACGCGCCTCGGCATCGTGGCGGTGCATCCGCCGGGCGTGCACCAGCAGCACCTCCCGCGCCGGGCTGACCGCTGCGTCGGCGGCCCGGGTCGCCTCGGCCGCCGACAGCGGCACCGCGCCCGCCCCGGTCACCCGGTTGACGACCAGCCCGGCCAGCGGCATGTCCTCCGCGCGCAGCCGCTCGACGAAGTACGCCGCCTCGCGGACAGCGTCAGCTTCCGGGGCGGCGACAACGAGGAACGCGGTCTCGCGCCCAGCCAACATGGTGTAGGTCTGCTCCGCGCGCTGCCGGAACCCCCCGAACATCGTGTCCAGTGCCGCGACGAACGCCTGCACGTCGGTGAGCACCTGGGCGCCCAGGATCCGGTTCATCACCCCGCTCAGCCCGCCGGCCATCGCCGAGAACACCCGGACGTAGGCCCGGCTGCCTGCCTTGGCCGGGGCGGACAGCAGGCGCAGGAACCGGCTGTCGAGGAACGATCCGAGCCGGTCGGGTGCGTCCAGGAAGTCCAGCGCCGAGCGGCTCGGCGGGGTGTCCACGACGATCAGGTCCCACCGCGGGCGTCCGGTGGCCGGGTCGGTCTGCGCCCGCAGCTGCCCCAGCTTCTCCATCGCCATGTATTCCTGCGTCCCGGCGAACGAGCTGGACAGCGACTGGTAGAACGGATTGGCGAGGATCTGCTGCGCCTTCTCTGGCGAGGAGTGGGCCTGGACCACCTCGTCGAAGGTCCGCTTCATGTCGAGCATCATCGCCGCGAGCGATCCGCCGGCCGTGGTGTCGACGCCGGCCACCGGACGAGGGGTGTTGTCCAGCTCGGCGAGGCCCAGCGACTGGGCCAACCGACGGGCGGGGTCGATGGTCAGCACGACCGTGGTCCGCCCCCGTTCGGCCGCCCGCAACGCGATCGCCGCCGCGCTGGTCGTCTTGCCCACACCCCCGCTGCCGGTACAGACGACGACGCGCAGCTGGGGGTCGTCGAGCAGGGAGTCAATCGCCAGCGCGCCCGTCACTTCGCCCGTGACCCCGCCCGTCAACGCGTCACCGGCGAGGGCTGTGGATGTGGTTGCGAGGGCGCCGGCCGGGAAACGGCCACGAGGACGTCGGCGAGAGCGTGCAGGGCTGTGACGTCCATCCCCTCGGCGACCCCGGGCAGTTGCGGTAGATCCACGATGGGCATCTCGAGGTCCAGCAGCCGTTCCGCCTGTTCGCGCTCACCGCTCACCCGGCGGGCGTGCTGGGCCGCCTCGTCGAGCAGTGCGGCGATCATCTCGTACCCCGTGCCATGGATCGCCACCCCCGCCGCCTCCAGTGCCGCCAGCAGGTCGGGGCCGACGTCGGCCGCCGTCAGGCCGCTGCCCGCCGCGTCGGCCAGGTCCGCCTCGGTGAGGAGCGCGGGCCGGACCTGGTTGACCAGGACCGCACCGAGCGGGAGCCGGAGCCTGGCCAGCTCGGCCACCGCATCGCAGGTCTCCTGCACCGGCATGTCCTCCAGCAGCGTGACGACATGGACCGCGGTCGTGGCACTGGTCAGCATTTCCATGATCGACTCGGCCTGGCCATGTATGGGCCCCATCCGCGCCAGGCCGGCGAGAGCGTCGTTGACGTTAAGGAAGCGGGCGATCCGCCCCGTCGGCGGGGCGTCGAGCACGACGGCGTCCCAGGCGGGCGGGCCATCGCCGCGGCGGCCGTCCGCCCGCTGCCGCAGCGCGTCGTAGACCTTGCCGGTCAGCAACACGTCCCGCAGTCCCGGCGCGATCGTGGTGGCGAAGTCGATCGCGCCGAGACGTTCCAGGGTGCGCCCGGCCCGGCCCAGCCGGTAGAACACGTCGAGGTACTCCAGCAGCGCCGCCTTGGCCTCGACGGCCAGACCGTGCACGCTGCCCCGACCCGATCGGGCGAGTTCGGTGGCCTCGTAGGGCAATGGTGCCCGCCCGAAGACCTGGGCGAGTCCCTGGCGTCCCTCGACCTCCGCCAAGAGCACCCGCCCGCCGTCGCGAGCCAGCGCCAGCGCCAACGCGGCGGCCACCGTGGTCTTTCCGGTGCCGCCCTTTCCGGTGACGACATGCAACCGGATGGTCGGATCCAGCACTGGTGGCACGAGATCACGGTAACCGGGCGCGTCGGCCGCGCGCGCGTAGGCTGCGCGCCATGCAAACCTGGGAGTACGCCACCGTCCCGCTGATCGTCCATGCCACCAAGCAGATCTTGGATCAGTGGGGTTCGGACGGGTGGGAGCTGGTGGCGGTCATCGAGGGCCCCGGGGGCCAGAGCGGATTGGTTGCCTACATGAAGCGTCCGAAGCAGTGAGTGACCATGACCAGGCTGCGCCGGTGACGGTCGACGACCCAGTGACGGCCGAGGACTCGCCTGCCGAGGTCACGCCCGAGGACGTGGCCGATGCGTCTTCGGTCGCCGAACCGGCGGCACCTGCGGCCGGGCAGGACGCCGATGCGGCGACCGAGCCCGAGCCTGCCGAGCCCGAGCCACAGCCCGAGCCCGCACCTCAGCCAGCGATCGAGCCCGAGTCCCGGATCGAGCCGGTGCCCGAGCCCCAGATCGAGCCCGAGATCGAGCTGACAGGGCCACCCAGCGCCCGGCTGGCCCAGCTCGGGCTCGAACTCCCGCCGGTGGTCGAGCCGCTGGGGGCGTACGTGCCCGCGGTGCGGACGGGCGACCTGATCTTCACGTCCGGCCAGCTTCCGCTCGTGAGCGGTTCGCTGCAGCTGACCGGCGTCGTGGGTGACCAGCCGGTCGACATCTCCGTCGGCCAGGCCAAGGACCTGGCTCGCCTGGCCGCGCTGAACGCTGTCGCGGCGATCGGGCAACTGGTCGACATCGACACCGTGGGCCGGGTCGTCAAGGTCGTCGGGTTCGTCGCCAGCGCGCCCGGGTTCACCCAGCAGCCACAGGTGATCAACGGGGCCTCGGAGCTGCTGGGCCAGCTGTGGGGCGAAGCGGGGCGGCACGCCAGGTCCGCCGTGGGTGTCACCGCGCTGCCACTGAACTCGCCGGTGGAGGTCGAGGTTGTCGTCGAGGTCGGCGCCGCTACACCGACGGCCCTGGACAGGTCCCGAGACGCGGCGTCGGACACGGCACCGGACCCGGTGGCACACCCCGAGTGACGACGAAGTGGCAGGTCCACGGCGAGCGTGACCTCTACGCCAGCCCGTGGCTGCGGTTGAGCCTGCTCGACGTCGAGACGGCGGCCGGGTACCGCTACGAGCACCACACGGTGCGGGCCACCGCAGGCGCGGCCTGCTGCATCGTCCGCTCCGACGACTCACCGCAGGCCCGCGTGCTGCTGCTGCACCGCCACCGGGTGGTCACCGGCCAGTGGGGCTGGGAGGTGCCGGCGGGCCGCATCGAGGCAGGGGAGACCGTCGTCGAGGCCGCCGCGCGGGAGACGCTGGAGGAGACGGGCTGGCAGGTCGGCGACGTCGAGGAGGTGCTCGGCTACTTCCCGATCGGCGGTACCGGCGACATGCGCTTCCACCTGACGACCGCCCGGGCGCTGATGCAGGCCGGCGAACCCGACCCCAGCGAGACCGATCGCCTGGAGTGGTTCGGGCAGGCGCAACTCGCCGAGCTCATCTCGTCCGGACAGGTGCCGGAGGGCCTGGCGCTGACCGCCCTGCTCGCCGTCCTCAGCGGGCTCGCCGCGCCAGGCGCTCCGCGTCCAGGATCGTCACCGCTCGAGGCTCCAGGCGTAGCCAGCCCCGACCGGTGAAGTCCGCGAGCGCCTTGTTGACGGTCTCGCGACTGGCGCCGACCAGCTGCGCGAGTTCCTCCTGGGTCAGGTCGTGGGCGACGAGGGTGCCGTCGTCGGTCTCCTGCCCGAAGCGCGCCGCCAGCTCCAGCAGCGCCTTGGCGACGCGGCCCGGCACATCCGAGAACACCAGGTCCGACAGCGCCTCGTTGGTGCGGCGGATCCGCTGGGCGAGCGCCGCGAGCAGGGTCAGCGCGACCTCCGGCCGCTCCAGCAGCGGCACGAACGCCGGCCGGTCGATCGTCAGCAGTCGGCTCGCCGAGATCGCGGTCGCGGTCGCGGTGCGCGTTCCCGGATCGAACAGCGACAGCTCACCGAGCATCTGACCGGGGCCGAGCACGGCGAGGATGTTCTCTCGGCCGTCGGGTGAGCGCTGGCCCAGCTTGAGTTTGCCGGTCTCGATGACGAACATCGAGTCGCCGGGCTCGCCCTCGACGAAGACCTTCTCACCGCGGCTGACCTCGACGGCAGTCATCGCACCGATGAGCGCCGCAGCCGAGGCGTCGTCCAGTGCCGCCAGCAGCGGTGCGTGCCGCACCACGTCATCCAGCACCTCGACCATGTTCAGGCCTCCTCCGTGACTGTGGTCGTGACGTGGACCACAGACCGAGTCTGCCTCACCCCGCCCGCACCGCGCTCACCGGATCCGGATCAGGCGTGGCGGCTGACCGGGTGACCGCCTCGACGAGGAGGTGTGTCACGGTTTCGATGTCGCCCCGCAGCGTCCGCTCGTACCCGCTCATCCGGGCGTCGCGCTCGCGGAGGCGTTCGAGGCGCTCGCCCCGGTCGCTGCCTTCGCTGCCGACGGGGTAGCGCAGCGACATCATCAGCAGATCGAGCTGTGCCTGAGTGATCCGCCGCCAGTGGCGCACCCCGCGCAGCTCGTCGATGAGGAGGCGGCGCTGCGAGCGCAACTGCTCCAGGTCCAGCTCGGCGAGGTCGGCGAGGTCCGCCGGACCGTTGTGTGCTGGTGCTGCCGGTACCCGCTGTGCCGGGATCATGGGACTCCTTCGTCTGGATGACTCTGCGCTCCATGTCGGGCGGCGGAGCCCCGCGCTGAAGCGCTATGGGCGGGGGGTGTTTCGGCGAGGCCGAGCCGTAGGCTGAGCAGGTGATCGCTGCGGTAGCGGAGACCCCGCTGGCGCGGGTTCGCAGAGGCCGTCGAATCCTGCGTGCTCTGGCGCAGCGCTACCCGGACGCGCACATCGAGCTGGACTTCACCACTCCCCTGGAACTGTTGGTGGCCACCGTCCTGTCGGCGCAGAGCACCGACCGTCGGGTCAACGCGATCACCCCGGTGGTGTTCGCCCGTTACCCCACGGCGGCGGCGTACGCGGCCGCGGACGTCGCCGAGCTGGCCGAGCTGATCAAGCCGACCGGCTTCTTTCGTGTCAAGTCCGAGACCTTGGTCCGCCTCGGTGAGGACCTGACCGCCCGCTTCGGTGGCGAGGTCCCCCGGCGGATGGCGGACCTGACGTCCCTGCCCGGGGTCGGGCGCAAGACCGCCAACGTGGTGCTGGGCAACGCCTACGGCATTCCGGGGATCGCAACCGACACCCATGTGCTGCGGCTGTCATTGCGACTTGGGCTGACCACCGACAAGGACCCGGTCAAGGTCGAGGGGGACCTCGGGGCGATCTTCCCGCGCTCGCAGTGGGTCATGACGTCGCACCGGCTGATCTTCCACGGTCGCCGCACCTGTCATGCCCAACGGCCGGCCTGTGGCGCCTGCCCGGTCGCGGCCTGGTGCCCGTCCTATGGCATCGGCGAGACCGATCCGGTGGCCGCCCAGGGGCTGCTGCGCAGCGAGGGCAGGGCGTGAGGTCTGATCCGGTGCCCGCCCTGGTCTCGGGTCAGATCGTGACCGCGCTGCGGACGGCGCTGCGGGTGACGCTCCGGCTGCCGCAACCCGGCGAGGACGCCCGTGAGGCGGCGGTGCTGATACTGCTGTGCGCGGGGGAGGGGGACGGCCAGGCGGGCGCCGAGCGGGTCGGCGTGCAGGGCGAGACCGGTGTGGGATCGGCGGTGGTCCTCGTCCGAAAGGCGGCGGACCTGCGCACCCACGCCGGCCAGGTGGCGTTCCCCGGTGGGCGGCGGGACCCGGGCGATGCCGACCCGGCCGCAACGGCGCTGCGCGAGGCCGCCGAGGAGGCGGCCATCGCACCGGACTCGGTGACCGTGGTCGCACAGTTACCGGAGTTGGGGCTGGGACCGAGCAACCACCGGGTGACACCCGTGCTCGGCTGGTGGCATGCCCCCGGGCCGTTGCGGCCTGACGGCGTCGAGGTCATCGAGGCCGCGGCGTTCCCGCTGGCGGTGCTGGCCGATCCGGCGCACCGTGTCGCGGTGCGGCACCCGCGGTGGACGACGACGTGGCCGGGCTACGTCGTTCCCGGCCTCGACAGCGGTCCCGGATGGTTCGTCTGGGGCTTCACCGCCTGGTTGATCACCGCGCTGCTGACGGCTGCGGGCGCCGACGCGCCGTGGGATGCCTCTCGTGAGGTGGACATCCCGGTTGGCCTGCGGTGATCAGTACCGCCGTGATCGACGGCTCCGGCGGCTGGGTGCTGGACGCCCTGCTGCTGATCATCCTGGTGGCGCAGGCGGTGGCGGGCTGGCGGCAGGGTCTGCTGGTCGGGATCGCCTCCTTGGGAGGGTTCGCGCTCGGGCTGATCGTTGGTGCCACGATCATCGTCCGGTTTGTCCTGCCCAATTCCTCAGGTGGTAACCGGCTGCTATTGGTGCTGGTGGGGGCGGTGGTCGCCGGGGTGGTGGTACAGGCCGTCGCGGTGGCCGTCGCGTATCGGCTGCGCCGCGGCATCGGGTCGCGATCGGTCCGGGTGTTGGACACCGCCATCGGTGCGGTGGTCGGGTTGGTGGCGGCGGCCGCCGTGGTGTGGGTGCTCACGTGGGGGCTGCGCAGCGCGCCGCTGCCGGTTTTCAACCGGGTGGTGGACGAGTCGCGGGTGGTGGGGGTACTCGACTTGCTGGCCCCGCCGGCGGTGCAGCGCAGCGCGGACCGGTTCTTCGCGCAGGTGTCCGGGGAGTGGTTCCCGCGGGTGTTCCAGGCCGGCGGCGAGCAGATCCGCGATGTGCCGGCGCCGGACTCGTCGGTGGCAGGGGCGCCCGGCGTCGTCGAGGCCGCCGCTTCGGTGGTCAAGATCCGGGGGGAGGCGGAGGCGTGCGGCCGGGGGCAAGAGGGTTCGGGTTTCGTCGTCGAGGACGGTCGAGTGGTCACCAACGCGCATGTCGTGGCCGGGATGCCCGCGCCGCAGGTGCAGGTGGGCGGGGTCGGTGACTTCCTGCCTGCCAGCGTGGTCGCCTTCGATTCGCAGCGGGATCTGGCGGTGCTGGATGTGCCGGACCTGGTCGCGCCCGCGCTGCCGGTGACCGTCGACGCCGCCGCGGGTGACGCCGTCGCAGTCCTCGGGTTCCCCAACGACGGCGACTACGACGTGCAGCCCGGCCGGGTCCGTGACGTGCTGACGGCGGTCGGCGACGACATCTACGGCAACTCCGGTACGGCGCGCCAGGTGTACTCGGTGTTCGCGACCGTGCGCCCGGGCAACAGCGGCGGTCCGCTGGTCTCGGTCGAGGGCGAGGTGGTCGGGGTGGTGTTCGCCCGGTCCGTGACCGATTCCTCGACCGGGTACGCGCTGACGACGGCCGAGCTCAACCCGATGCTGGAGCTGGCCGCTGGGGCGAGCGCGCCGGTCGACGTCGGAGCTTGTTCCGTCGGCTGACGCCTACCGGCGTCACGAGCCCGCGGCTGGGACGTCACCGCCGCGTGGCCGGCCGAGGGTCTTCAGCTGGGCGAGGGTGCGCGTGAGCGTCTCGCGCGTCGTGGCGACGACCCGCTTGGGCGGGCTGATCCGCCGGATCACCAGCACCCCGATGACGGCCAGCAGGACGGCGAGCAGTAGGACGATCCCGGTCGTCGACAGGTAGGCGGCCCAGCGGCTCAGGCCGGCTTCGGCGAAGGCCTCCGCCACGGTGACGATCAAGAAGATCGGGGTCAGGCTCAACAGTGAGGTGGCCGCGGCCAGCAACCCGGCCGCTATGCCGGCCTTGATGGCCGCCGCCCTGACCTCAGCCTGGGCCAGTGCCCGCTCGTGCGCCAGGATCGCCTTGACGTCGTCGATGGCGTCGTTGACCAGGGTCGGGATGGGTCGGCCGTCGGTCGGGGTCCTCATGACTCGGCTCCCCTTTCGCTCTGGAAGGCGTCGGGCACGCCGTCACCGTCTTCGTCAAGCGTTTCACGCTCCTCGACGCGCCGATAGTGCCGGTTGCGACCGATGAGGACCACTGTGGCGAGGATCGCGGCACCGAGCGAGCCGAAGATGATCGCTCCGCGGACGCTTTCGATCAAGACGGGGTCGCCGACGAAGGCCAGCTCGTTGATCAGCAGCGCCACGGTGAAGCCGATACCGGCCAGGAACGACACCCCCAGCAGATCCAGCCAACCGATGTCCGAGTCCAGTTCGGCCCGAGTGAACCGGGCCACCAGCCAGGTGCTGATCATGACGCCCGCGGGTTTGCCGATGACCAGGGCGAGCATCACGGCCACCGCCGTCGGCGTGGTGAACACGCTGCTCAGGCCGTCGCCGCGTAGGTCCAGGCCCGCGCTGAAGAAGGCGAACACCGGTACGGCGAACCCCGCGGAGACCGGGCGCCAAAGGTGCTCCAGGTGCGACGCCAGGCATCGCTGTCCGCTGCCGCTTCGGGCCACGGGGACCACCAGGCCGAGCAGCACGCCGGCGATGGTGGCGTGGACACCGGACTCGTGCACCAGCAGCCATGTGACCAGAGCGAGCGGGATCAGCAGGGCGCCGGAAGTCACCCGGCGGCGGACCAGCACGGCGAATACGAGGAGCGGCAGCAGCGCCGCGGCGAGGTAGAGCGGGCGCAGGTCTGCCGTGTAGAAGACCGCGATGATGATGATGGCGATCATGTCGTCGACGACCGCCAGCGTCAGCAGGAACACTCGCAGCGCACTCGGCAGGTGCGTCGAGAGCACCGCGAGGACCGCCAGCGCGAAGGCGATGTCGGTGGCGACCGGAACGGCCCAGCCGCGGACCGCGCCGCTGTCACCCGCCCGCAGCACGACGGTGAGGTAGATCGCCGCCGGCACCAGGATGCCGCCCACCGCGGCGGCGATGGGCAGCGCGGCCCGGGCCGGCGATCGCAACGCTCCGGCCAGCAGTTCCCGTTTCAGCTCGACACCGACGACGAAGAAGAAGATCGCCAGCAGGCCGTCGCCGGCCCAGGTGGCCAGCGACAAGTCCAGGCCGAAGGTCGCGGGGCCGACCCGCCACGCCTCGACCGGGATCGGGACGAAGTCGGAGATCGCGGCGTACACCCCGCTGACGGGCGTGTTCGCCCACACCATGGCGACCGCTGCCGCTATCAGCAGGATCGCCCCGCCCGTGGTCTCGGTACGAAGCTCTCGCGCGACGAAGCTGAAATCGGCCCAATCCGGCCGTTCCAGCAAGGCGCGACGGGGTGTGCTCATGACGTGGTGTCTCCTCACCGGGGGGTCGCTCGGGCGTGCTGACATCCGTCGCCGACCAGTCTTCCCGGCACTCCTGCGTAGAGACTACTGCTCAGGGCCGCAGCGCACCCGATGGAAGGACGTTCACCCGCATGCCTTGTGGGCCTTCGAGAGCTACTGCGGGCGGGGCGTGCTCAGCTCTTGCCGGCGGCCAGTCCGCCCCGGATCAGGTCCATCACCGACGCGTCGGTGAGGGTAGTGACGTCGCCGACCTCGCGGTTCTCGGCGACGTCGCGCAGCAGCCGCCGCATGATCTTCCCGGAGCGGGTCTTGGGCAGCTCGTTGACGACCAGGACGCGCCGCGGCCGGGCGATGGCACCGATCTCCCTGGCGACGTGGGCCCGCAGCGCCTGCTCGGGATCGGCGCCGCTGAGAGTGTCCGCCGCCCCGCCGCGGAGGATGACGAAGGCGACCGGGGCCTGCCCGGTGGTGTCGTCGGTGGCGCCGACCACGGCGGCCTCCGCGACGGCCGGGTGCGAGACCAGGGCGGACTCGATCTCGGTCGTCGAGAGCCGGTGTCCGGAGACGTTCATGACGTCGTCGACCCGGCCCAGCAGCCAGATGTCGCCGTCGCCGTCCTTCTTGGCGCCGTCACCGGCGAAGTACCGCCCCGGGAACCGTGACCAGTAGGTGTCGATGAACCGCTGGTCATCGCCGTAGATGGTGCGCAGCATGGCGGGCCACGGCTCGGTCAGGACCAGGTAACCGCCGGAACCGTTGGGCACCGGCGTCCCGGCGTCGTCGACCACGTCGGCGACGATGCCCGGCAGGGGTACCTGCGCCGAGCCGGGCTTGAGCGTGGTCAGGCCCGGCAGCGGCGAGATCATGATCGCGCCCGTCTCGGTCTGCCACCAGGTGTCGACGATCGGCACCCGGTCGCCGCCGATGGCCCTGCGGTACCAGATCCACGCCTCGGGGTTGATCGGCTCGCCGACGCTGCCCAGCACGCGGATCGAGGACAGGTCGTGCCCGGCGGGGATGTCCGCGCCCCATTTCATGCACGTCCGAATCGCGGTGGGCGCGGTGTAGAAGATGGTGACGCCGTACTTGGCGACGATCTCCCACCAGCGGCCGCGGTGCGGGGTGTCCGGCGTCCCCTCGTACATCACCTGGGTGGCGCCGTTGGCCAGCGGGCCGTAGACGATGTAACTGTGCCCCGTCACCCAGCCGACATCGGCGGTGCACCAGTAGACGTCGGTCTCGGGGTGCAGGTCGAAGACCACACGGTGGGTATAGGCCACCTGGGTGAGGTAGCCGCCGGTGGTGTGCAGGATGCCCTTGGGCTTCCCCGTGGTGCCGGACGTGTAGAGGATGAACAGCGGGTTCTCGGCATCGAAAGACTCGGGGACGTGCGTCGCAGACGCCGCGTCGACCTGCTCGTGCCACCACAGGTCCCGGTTGTCGTCCCACGCGACCTCGGCACCCGTCCGGCGCACGACGAGAACCCGCTCGACGGTCGTGGTGCTGCCGTCGGCACCCGGTTCGAGGGCGGCGTCGACGGCGGGCTTGAGGGCAGTGGCAGCCCCCTTGCGGTACCCACCGTCAGCCGTGATGACGAGCTTCGCCCTGGCGTCGGCGATCCGGCTGCGTAGTGCCTCGGCGCTGAACCCACCGAAGACCACCGAATGGGCCGCACCCAGGCGGGCGCACGCGAGCATCGCCACCACGGCTTCGGGGATCATCGGCAGGTAGATCGCTACCCGGTCGCCGGCGCTGACTCCCAGGCCGGTCAGCACATTGGCCGCCCGGCAGACCCGCTCGTGCAGGTCGGCATAGGTGATGGTCTGGGTGTCGCCAGGCTCGCCCTCGAAGTGGATGGCGACGCGCTCGCCTCGACCTGCCGCCAGATGGCGGTCGAGGCAGTTGACCGAGGCGTTGAGCCGGCCTCCGACGAACCACTTGGCGAACGGTGGATTCGACCAGTCCAGCGCCTGCGTCCAGCGGGTGTCCCAGGTCAGCAGGTCGCTCGCCTGTCGCTCCCAGAACCCGATCCGGTCGGCGGCGGCGGCCTGCGCCACTTCTGCCGTCGCCACGGCGTTCGCGGTGAAGGCGGGGTCGGGGGGGAACCGGCGGATCTCCTCGCTCAGGTTCTCCAACGCCGGGGTGGTCTGCTGCTCACTGGTCATCTCGTGCTCCTTCGCGGCTTCGGAGGCGACGCGGCTTCGGACCTGACGGTAGCGCGTTGGCACCTTCCGTCGAGGCCGAGTGATATGCCTCAACCATGCGCTTGCCAGGGGGGCAGGTCTCACGCACGCCAACGTGACGGATTCATCTGGAGGCCGTGTCATGTCCGATATCACCGTCGCGAGGAACCGGACGAGCTGGGACGTCATCGTCGGAATCCTCCTGGTCGTTCTCTCATTCATCGTTCTCGGGAACGCCTTCATCGCCACCGTCGTCTCGGTGTTGTTCCTCGGTTGGATGATTCTCATCAGCGGCTTGACCCTCATCATCGCGGCGTTCTTCCGCATCTGGTCGGGCGGGTTCTGGTCCGCAGCGCTCGGCGGCGGGATCCTTTCGGTACTCGGCCTGGTACTCCTGCGGAACACCGCCGCAGCTGTGGTGACCCTGACCCTGGTCGCCGGCGCGCTGATCTTCGCCGAGGGCCTGGTGCGGGTCATGTCGGCGTTCCAGAACACGTCGCCGGCCGATCGTTGGGCACTGGTGCTCAGCGGCCTGATCTCGATCGGCCTCGGGCTGTTCGTACTGCTCAACCTCGTGACGGCCAGCTTCACCTTCCTCGGCATCATCCTCGGGGTGCAGACCCTGCTCGAAGGGTTGACGCTCATCGCGGTCGGTCGTGTCCGGGTCGTCACGCCGGCCGTCGCCGCCACCGCCGACCAGCCCTCGACGGGCGCTGCTCCGACGGCGTGAACGAGGCGGGGCCGGGAGCCCACCCGACCGGCACCTTCGTCAGCAGCGGCCGACTGCCGCCGCCGGATCAGGTGCAAGCCCTGGTCAACGAGACGTACCGCCGCTTCAAGGATGTGACAGACGGCGCGCTGTCCACGGTGTACCCCGCACTGGCCGAGGCTCCCCCCCACCGTTTCGGGTTGACCGTGCAGGGGGTCGGTGGCCAGCAGTACAGCGCGGGCGAGTCGCAGACCCCGTTCACCGTCATGAGCGTGGCAAAGCCGTTCACCTTCGCCCTCGTCTGCCAGGTGATCGGTGGTGACCGGGCGGGCCGCCTCGTCGGCGTCAATGCCACCGGGCTGCCGTTCAACTCCGCCGCCGCCGTCGAGACGAGTCCGGACGGTCGGACCAATCCCATGGTGAACGCCGGCGCGATAGCCACCGTGAGCCATGGGCCGGGGCGCACGGCGGCGGAGAAGTGGGGTCGGCCTGCCGGGCAAGAGCGGGATCGGCGGTGGGATCGTCACCGTCTCGCCCGGCAAGGGTGCGCTGGCGACCTACTCGCCCTTGCTGGACTGGGCTGGAAACAGCGTCAGAGGCCAAGGCGCTGCCGAGTACCTCTCCCGATCGCTAGGGCTGGACGTGTTCGCGACCACCTCGGTGCGGCAGGATGTCGGACGTAGCTGACGTACCAAACGAGGACCGCGGGCAGTCATCGGGAAGACGAACCGGCAGAAGTGCGAAGCGCGACCCTCGTCTGGACGGCGGTCTCCGGCATCGCTGCCGTACGACATTGGCTAGGGTGCGTCGGGTGAAGCAGGGGACGGCGACGCTCGCGTTGCTGATCGCCGCTCTCGCGATGTTGGTAGGGGCGGTGCACAAGTACCCCTGCCACGACGGCGTGCCCCGCGAGGGCGAGCCCTGGCGCAGCGCGTGCTACTCCGACATCGTCGCGCTCTACGGTGGCCGCGGGCTGGACCGAGCGATCGTGCCCTACCTGCAGTCGGTCCCCGAGGAGCAGGGCGACGGCAGCGTGGTGGCCCGCAACGTCGAATACCCGGTGCTGACCGGCGCGCTGATGGTGGCGGTCGGCCTGCCGGTCAACGCCGTGGTCGGTCGCGGCTGGCTGGACGGGCCGTTCGCGGCGGTCGGCTGGGGGACGCCGGACGAGGGGCTGGTGTTCTTCTGGCTCACGGCGCTGGTGCTGGCCGGGTTGGCACTGGTCACGGTGTGGGCGACGTCGGCCAGCCACCCCCGGCGAAGACGCGACGCCGTCATGGTGGCGGCGGCGCCGATGTTCGCGTTCGGCGCGATGATCAACTGGGATCTGTTGGCCGTGACGCTGACCTCTCTGGCCATCCTGTCGTGGGCCCGACGGCGACCGGGCGTCGCCGGGGTGCTGCTCGGGCTGGCGGTGTCCGCGAAGTTCTACCCGCTGGTGATCCTCGGGCCGCTTCTGTTGCTGTGCGTGCGCCGCCGGACCCGCGAGGCGCTGGTCGCGGGTGGGCAGACGGTGGGCTTCACGGTGCTGACCTGGATGCTGATCAACCTGCCGCTGGCCCTGGTCGCCTTCGACGGCTGGTCGACGTTCTATTCCTTCTCCTCGCAGCGGGGTGCCGACTGGGGGTCGCTGTGGTTCATCACCGACAACCTGCCACTCGGGCAGTCGCCGCTAGGTCGGCAATTCGACTACGTGGTCGGTCATATCGGCCTGATGAACATGTTGTCGTGGGGTCTGCTGGGGATGTGTTGCACGGGCATTGCGGCGTTGATCCTGTTCGCGCCGCGGCGGCCGCGGCTGGGTGCAATGGCCTTTCTCGTGGTGGCTGTCTTCCTGCTGACCAACAAGGTGTGGTCGCCGCAGTTCGTGCTGTGGTTGATCCCGCTGGCCGTGCTCGCCCGACCGAAGTGGCAGTTCTTCCTGGTGTGGCAGGCCGTCGAGGTCGGCTACATGATCAGCGTGTTCCAGATATTCCTCGCCGACAACCCGGCGGACCTCTCGCTGAGCTTGTTCGCCATCGGTCGGTGGCTCTGCGTGGCCGCGCTGTGCGGGTTGGTGGTGCGGGAGGCGCTGCAGCCTGCTCACGACGTGGTGCGGCGGGGCGGGGTCGATGATCCCGAGGGTGGGGTGCTCGTCGACGAGGACGCAGCTGACGAACACGTGCCGCCGGGCGAATCGGTACCGGAGGAGTCCGTACCAGAGGTGCCGGCGTCACAACCGGGCGTGAGTCCGGACCCGCCGCATCGCGCGGGCGTCGAGGTCGCGGCAGGGGCCGGCGGCTGAGCGTGCCGTCAAGGCCCGCCGCGGCGCTTGGAATGGCGGCGGCTGATCCGGAGGTGGCGGACGCCGTGGCGGCCGCGCGCGAGGCGCTGGCCGAACTGCGCTGGCACCCGGCGCTGCGCCGCCGGGCGGCCGAGGTGGGGGCTGAGGTCGCGGTGCGGGCTGCGGTGTCGGTGGCCACGCTTGGGGGCGCCCGGGTACCGCTGGACGTCGTGCGGCGGGTGGCTGGGGATACCGCGACGGGGCCGCCGGATCGCGACCCCGGTGTGGCGTTGGCGGTGCGCGCGTTGCGGGGGACGCTGGCTCTGCAGCGGTGGGCGCAGGCCCCGCCGACGGCCACCCTGCAGGTGCTCGCCACGCTGCACACGGCGGCCGGCGCTGGCTTATTGGAGCCGGCCGAGTTGGGTCGCCCCCGGTCGGGCTCGGCGCCGGGCCTGGCCGCACTGGCGGCGGTGGTCGCGGGCGGAGATGTTCCCGCTGGGCTGCGCGCCGCCGTCGCACACGCCGAGATCCTCACGCTGCACGCCTTCGACCCGGTCTCGGCCGAGGTGGCATTCGCCTTCGCGCGCGGGGTCGTTCGCTGGGGCGGGCTGGACCTGCTGGGTGTAGGACTGCCGGAAGCGCATGCCGCGGGCGACCCGGCGGGTTATCGCGGAGCCCTGGCTCGGTACGCCGAGGATCCAGTGGCGTGGTGCCGCTGGTGGCTGGGCGCGTTGGCCCTGGGTGCCGCTCACGGCAGGCAAGCCGCCGATGCCGTCATGGCTGGGCGGTTCGACTAGCGAGCCGCGTCCAGGTCCGCGATGGCCAGTGCAAGGCGGACGGGGTGATCCCCTTCGGCCACCAACCGGTCGGCGGTCCGCTGGATCCGTGTCGGGTCGGCGTCCGGGAAGCGGATCACGAGGGCGTCGACGACCCCCGTCCGTTTCGCCTGTTCCAGGCCTTGTTCGAGGCCTTGTTCCAGCCCCTCGCTGAGCAGGTCGCGACCGAGCCAGGTGTCCCGCATCTCGGCGAGCATCTCTTCCCTCGTGTCGATCAAGGTCATCCTCCTCATCCGTTCCATGAGTGTATGCCGCAGGCCCGGCGCCAGGAAGACCGCCAACGTGGCCAGGGACGCTCGCAAGTCATCATCGACGACACCCGCGATTCGCTCGAGGACCGGATCGATTGCCGCCGGATCACCGCTTGCCAGCCCGAACGGCGCCAGTGCCGGCGATCGCAGGAATACCTCCAGCGGCGTGCTCGGCGCGTGCAGCAGGCGGAAATCCAGGACTGCGCCACCGAAGTCGTGATGCGCGGGCATCGGATTGCCACTGAGTTGGACGACGATCTGTTCGACTCTTTTCACCCTGCCGGCCAGCTGGGGGCTGCGCAAGATCCTGGCGAAGTACTCCAGCATCCGCACTCCCATCTCGGGATCCGGTCGCTGCTGCACCTCGACGTGGACGACCAGACCGTCGGGTCCGCTGAACAACAGGTCCACGCGATGCGTCGAAGCGGGTAGGTCCACCGACTCGAGGACCAGTTCGTGCGGCTGGACATCGATCCCTACCCGCTCGAGGAGGCTGATGATTCCGGCGCGGATCGCGTCCTTGGAGAATTGATCCCAGTCCCGTCGTCCGATGGGGGTGCCCGGATCCGTGGCGGATGTCACGAGCAGTGAGCCTCCCCCGCCGGCCGTTGATCGCCGGGTGCGACACGCTGATATGTCCGGAATGAGGTAGAGCTATCGCCGCCGCCTGCGCCTGCGGATCACGGCGGCGCCGATGCCGGCGGTCAGGCCGAGGGCGCCCACCGCGCCCACGGTGCCGAGCGCGTGCGGCGACGGCCTGGTCAGCCGCAGCAGTCCGGGCAGGCCGCCCGGCGGTGGCGCGAAGTTCAGGACGGGCCAGCCGTGGGTATCGGCGTGTTCGTGCAACCGCCGGTCGGGATTGACCGCGTGCGGACGCCCGACCGCCGCGAGCATCGGCAGGTCGGTGATCGAGTCGGAGTAGGCGAAGCAGTCGGGCAGCCGGTAGCCGCGCCGCTCGGCGATCTCACGGATCGCGTCGGCCTTCGTCGGCCCATAGGCATAGAAGTCGATGACCCCGGTGTAGCGACCGTCCACCACCTGCATCCTCGTGGCGATGACGTGATCCACCCCCAAGAGGTGCCCGACCGGCCCGACGATCTCAGCTGCGCTGGACGACACGATGACGACCTCGCGGCCGTTGTCCTGGTGCCAGCGGATCAGCTCGGCCGCCTCGGTGTGCACCAGCGGCATCAAGACATCCTGGATTGCGGCATCGACCGCGGCCGACACCACCGCGGTCTCCCACCCCGAGACGAGTTCGGCCAGGAACGCCTTCATCCGTTCCATCTGGATGTGGTCGGCGCCGCGAAGCAGGTACACCGCGTGGGCGTAGGCCGTCCGTGCGGCCGTCTGTGGCCCCACCAGGCCGCGATCACGAAACGTGCGGCCCAGGGCCAGGGTGCTGGAGGCTGCGAGGATCGTCTTGTCCAGGTCGAAGAACGCTGCCACGGGCGCCGCGGGACTGCTCACGGACCACGAGCATAGGAAGGCCCGTTTCAGTGGGTGGCACCAGTTCTCGCTCGCCGGTCGTCTGAGCTTGCAATCGGGGGGCGTTCGGAGCACACTTCCGGCAGGGCTTCCCCCCAGCCCTAATAGAAGCCGGGCCCCTCCCCCCGGGCCCAGGCTTCTATTAGGGC